>CAKRVB010000003.1 GCA_934408725.1 uncultured Marvinbryantia sp. | reverse complement strand
TGGAAGCTCGTCGGGCTCATAACCCGAAGGTCATAGGTTCAAATCCTATCCCCGCAATTTTTTTTGCCTGATGATCAATCATCGGTAATAAGCCCAGATAGCTCAGTTGGTAGAGCAGAGGACTGAAAATCCTCGTGTCACTGGTTCGATTCCGGTTCTGGGCATTTTTAATTTTATATGGAGCATTAGCTCAGTCGGTAGAGCACTTGACTTTTAATCAAGTTGTCCGGGGTTCGAATCCCCGATGCTTCACTTTTTATCCAGGAAACATATCCTGGATTTTTTTTGCTCAGAAAAACCTCTGAAAGGCTATAAATACTTTTATTTTAATTCAGAGTTTCATAAGAAATTTTATGATTTCTTTAGGATGAAAACATAATTTGAACACATTTGTTGTATATACTAACAGCATATTAGCAAAGAGCTAATATATTTCATAACTCACACTTCGCAGCGACCACACGCTGCGGAGTACTCCCTCAAAATATAATTTTTCTCTTTCCTGAAAAGGCTGTGCAAATTGCACAGCCTTTTCGCATAAAGAAAAATCTGGTAACTACTATTAGTTACCAGACAATCGCATCTAAATCGCTATTTTTTTCCTCTGAAATCGTAATAATTAACTTATGTGGAAGGCAGGCAATGACTTCTCCTGTCTGAGAGATAGAGCCGGTGTGTACACAGACAAGATCAGGACAATTAGCGTCGGTAACAGCAATTTTTCCATTCTTTACTGTGATGGTGTTGCTGCCACCGTTACCGTCATCCAGGACAAGCTCAGTGTCTTTACTCAGATCTAATTCGCTGATGGTTTCTCCATCCTGTTCAATGATAGCTGTAGCACCGGTTTTTCCAAAGAAATATCTTTGAATCAGAAAGCCGGCACCGATAATCACCAGCAGTACTAGAAGAAAAAGATAAGTATTTCGTTTTTGCTTCATAATATTATTCCTAAAATGTTTTTTTCAGTTTGCAGTCATCCAAGACGAATTCAGCTTCTGTCTGATCCAGAGATTGAATCAGGTCATTTGCTTTTTCATATCCAAGTGTCATGCAGGTAGTGCTTAGAGCATCGCCGGTGAGGGAAGAATCACAGATAATCGACACGCCCCAGAGATCATTCTGTATTGGATAACCGGTATCTGGATCCAGGATATGGTGATAGATGACACCATCCTGTTTGAAGTAACGTTCATAGATACCGGAGGAGACAACAGTCTGATCTTTTACTTTTACCACGTCAATGATAGGGTCATTGTCATCAAATGGTTTTTGGATGCCAATACTCCAGTCAGATCCATCTGGTCGGCTGCCAATGGTCAGTACATTACCTCCCAGATTCAGAAGACCAGAAGTTACGCCATTTTCAGTCAGATAAGTCTTCATCTGGTCGGCTGCAAATCCTTTTACCAGTGCACCCAGGTCGATCATCACATCATCCGAAGCAAAGGTCAGGGTATTGCCGGACAGAGAGAGCTGGTCAGCGCCTACTTTGCTTAGTGCTTCCGCAATATCATCTACATCTGGTACGCTGGCGTCTTCGCTTTTGAAATCCCACAGATCTGATAATGGAGCAACAGTAATATCAAATTTCCCATTGGAGATCTGATAATATTTCAGGCCAACAGAGATGAGTTCGGCAACGTCATCGGATACGGTGACAGTATTTTCCGTTCGATGATTGATGGCATACAGTTCACTGGTTTCCAATGTACGACTGAAAGTATTTTCATATTCTCCGCACATTTCTATACAGTGATCCATAAGCTCCTGCCCATTTTCTCCGGCATAGAACTGCAGACCGATAACGGTATCAAAATAGATAAAGTTTTTTTCATAAAGCTGTTCGTCGGACTGCTGGTTCTTCTGCATGCCACATCCGGTGGCAGAAAACAGAAGCAGACAGGAAAGAAAAATCGTTTTTGTTTTTTTCATAAAGTCTGAATCCCTTCCTTAATGACGTTGTTCTGCAGTATCATAGGTCTCGCAGAAACGTGCGGAGAAGGATGGCTTAAGACCAGCAGCCCACAGATGAGAAATATCCCCCAACTGTGCAGCGCGGAAACAGGCAATGCCCTGTTCTCGTTCTTCGGAATGAATGGTTGTCACAGAGGTCGGTGCAAAAGCAGTAGTATGCCATAAAATAAATGGGGAAATTCCCATCAGATGAGACAACAAGACACATTCCAGTCCGAAGTGACAGAAAAATACAATGGTGTCCCGATTGGAGCGGGTGACCTTGTAGATGCCATTTTCACGGACATAGCCATAAGAAGAAAGCAGGCGGTCAAATTTCTGAATCACATGATCGTAAACGGAAAGAAAATCACCGGCCTTTACAATCTCACTGTTTCTCCATTCTGTTGGATGAAAATATTCCGGGTGACTCCATAAATAAGATGGAAGAATGTCCCAGGATACATTGGCAGTCAGCCTGCCATCACGGATCTGTCGGTCTGGATAGGCTTCCAGCAGATGTTCATTCTGATCCAGATAGACACGGGCCGGGAATTCCTGAAGCCAGTCCAGAGTAGTGGCTGTCCGGTTCATGACCTTTAAAGTGCAGGATGCGGTATCCTGTGCACGGCCAAGCGGTGATACATAAAAATCTCTGACGTTTAACTGACTGATCCGATGAGAAAGAATCTCAGCCTCTTTCCAGCCGTGTTCGGTCAGGGTATCATGCTCATAGTCAGGATCGCCATGTCTGATAATTATTAAATCCATAATCAATACTCCTAATATTCATTTCTATTGCGCTGTATTTCAAGAGGATTATATCATGATGTATAAGGATTGTGGTATACTAACCTTATATTTTTACTGGAAATCAAGAGAAACAGAGGAACATGGGAGTGAACAAAATAGAAATAGAAAACCCAAAAACAGAACAGCTGTCTGGTCTGTATGAACAACTGGAAGAATATTGCAGTTCCGATGCATATCCTTTTCATATGCCCGGACATAAAAGAAATGCGACATTGATCCGGGAAATGTATGCACTTGGGAGAGAAGAAAAAGATAGGGTAAGAAGAAACAGGATGCCGTATGGCATTGATATTACAGAAATTGATGGATTTGACAATCTGCACCATGCAGAGGGGATTTTGCTGGAAGCACAGCAGAGAGCGACCAGTCTTTACGGGGCATACAAAAGTTTTTATCTGATTAATGGAAGTACCTGCGGAATTCTGGCAGCCATATTTGCCTGTACTACACAGAGAGGAAAGCTGTTGATGGCGCGAAACTGTCACAAAGCAGTTTATCATGCCGTAGAACTGCGGGAACTGGAGACGGTGTATCTGTATCCAGAGTCTGACATTGATGCAGAAGAAAGGCGCAGCGGCGATGATGGAAATGAGTATACAGTCAAATGGGGAAAGAAACTGGCGCAGATCAATGGTTCTATTCGTTCAGAGGATGTGGAGGATGCGTTGACACGGGATCCGCAGATTCAGGCGGTGGTGATTACCTCTCCGACTTATGATGGCATTTTATCAGATGTGGAAAAAATCAGTGAGATTGCTCATGCGCATGGGGTACCATTGATTGTGGATGAAGCTCACGGAGCGCATTTTGGATTTCATCCGGATTTTCCGGAAAATGCGCTGAAAAAAGGCGCAGATATTGTGATCCACAGTCTGCATAAGACATTGCCTTCTATGACTCAGACTGCATTGCTTCACATTGGAGAGAAATCCACAAAATGGACGGAGTATGTGAAAAAATATCTGGATATCTTTGAGACCAGCAGCCCGTCCTATGTATTTATGGCGGGAATGGATCAGTGTATGCGTCTGATTGAAGCAAGAGGAAAGGAACTTTTTGAAGATTACAGTCAAAGACTTCACTGCTTTAAAAAAGAAGTTGCAAAACTGCCCCATATCCATCTGCTTACCGATGAGGATGCTGTCCGGCAGCAGGTATATGAAACAGATCCCGGAAAACTGGTAATTGCTGCAGATGGATGGAATGGACATGAGGTGGCGGAGTTTCTGCGACGGAAAGAGCATCTGGAAGTAGAGATGGAAGCTGCCGGATATATAATCGCCCTGACCAGCATTGCGGATACGGACGAAGGATTCGAAAGACTGAAAAATGCACTTATCCACATTGAGGAGAATATCTCCACAAATTCTGTGGAAGACAAAGAGAAACAACCACAGAAGAACGTAAGCTCGAATATTAGGAATCTGTCAGGAACATCAGATAATAAGGGCGAAACAGAGGTTCTGTCCATTGCGCAGGCAACAGCATGTGAGCATACGACGATGGATCTGGAGAGAAGTATCGGAGAAATCAGTGGAGAGTATATTTATCTTTATCCGCCAGGAATTCCGCTGGTGGTGCCGGGAGAGAGAATCACAGAAGAACTGCTCTGTCAGATATGGGAAGTGAGACAGACAGGGCTGGAAATCCAGGGAATGCGGGATTATTCAGGGAAAAAAGTAGATGTTTGCAGAAAAGTATGATATGATAGCTAGGTCTTGCAGGCAGAAAAAAGATTTATCAATCAAAACATAGAAAGAGAGGAAAAACGAAAAAGATATGAGTACCTTTCGGTATAGAATCAATGTGTTATATCAGTATAAAGATCTGGTTCGGGAACTGGTAAGCCGGGACCTGAAGCTGAAGTACAGAAGAAGTTTTCTTGGTTATGTGTGGAGCGTACTGAATCCGCTTCTGATTATGCTGGTATTGACGATAGTATTTTCTACGATGTTCAATAAGAATATCGACAATTATCCGGTTTACCTGCTGACAGGTCGAATCCTGTATGATTTTCTGAAAGTCAGTACCAACAGTGCTATGAAATCCATTACCGGCAATGCGGCATTGCTGAAAAAGACTTATGTACCAAAGTATATTTTTACACTGGCAAAGATCACCAGCTGCATGGTAGATACTGTATTATCCATGGGAGCCCTGGTTATCGTTATGCTGGTTACCGGAGCAAGATTCTCATGGACATTCCTGCTGTTTCCAATTGTGGTACTGCAGATCTACATTTTTTGCTGTGGACTTGGATTCTTACTGGCCACCCTGAATGTATTTTTCCGTGATATTACATACATTTATAATGCGGTTACAACAGCATGGCTGTATCTGACCCCGATCATCTATCCACTGGAGCGTCTGCCGAAGACCCTGCAGCTACTGGTGAAGGGGCTGAATCCACTGTATTATTATGTGGCACAGTTCCGTGATCTGATCTACGGCTGCCGCCTTCCGGGACCGAGAATTTTCTTCGGTGGATGGATCATTGCATTTCTTATGCTGATCGTCGGAGTAACGGTATTCCAGAGAATGAAGGATAAATTTATCTTATATATCTAACATGCAAAGAGCAGGAGAAAATCATGAGTAAGTATGTAGTGGATGCGGATCACGTAACGATCCGGTTTAACTTATCCAGTGAGAAAATTAATAATTTAAAAGAATATGCCATCAAGCTGGTGAAGCATCAGCTGATGTTTCAGGAATTTCTGGCCCTTGACGATGTATCTCTGAAGGTAAAAAAAGGAGAAGCCTGGGGATTGATCGGCACCAATGGATCTGGTAAGTCTACCTTTCTGAAGGCGATAGCAGGCATTCTGAAGCCTTATAAGGGCACGATTAAGGTAAAGGGCAGGATTGCTCCCCTGATCGAGCTGGGAGCCGGATTTGACGGGGAACTGACGGCCAGAGAGAATATCTATATGAACGGAACTCTGCTGGGACATTCCAAGGAGTTTATGGATGAACATTTTGATGAAATCGTAGAATTTGCCAATATCAAAAAATTCCTGGATTCACCTGTGAAGAACTTTTCTTCCGGTATGAAGGCCAGACTGGGATTTGCAGTAGCTACGGTAGACTGTCCGGATGTACTTATTGTAGATGAGGCACTGGAAGTAGGAGATATGAATTTCCGTAAAAAATGCCGGGAACGTATGGCTGAACTGTTGGAGGGCGGTACAACGCTTCTGTTTGTGTCTCATAATATCAAGACAGTACGGGAGGTCTGTGACCATGCGATCTGGCTGGACAAAGGTATTACCCGGATGAGTGGCGATGTGACAGAGGTCTGCGATGCCTATCAGGAAGAACAGGATCGTCTGGATAGAGAACGCAAGGAGAAGAAAAGAACGAAGAAGTTCGAGAAGAACGGAAAGATCTATGATTACCTGGTTGTTGGCTCGGGTCTGTATGGGGCGGTATTTGCCAGAGAAATGGAAAATGCCGGCAAGCGCTGTCTGGTGCTGGAAAAGCGGGATCATATCGGTGGCAATATCTATACGGAGGAAGTGGATGGTATCCATGTACACAAGTATGGAGCCCATATTTTCCATACCAGTAATGAAGAGGTATGGAAGTATATCAATAAATATGCAGAGTTTAACAACTATATTAATTCGCCGGTGGCCGTCTATGGAGATGAGCTGTATAATTTGCCGTTTAACATGAATACCTTCAGTAAGCTGTGGGGGATCAGGACACCGGCAGAAGCAAAGGCAAAGATTGCAGAGCAGATCGCAGACCTGCAGATTACAGATCCACAGAATCTGGAAGAACAGGCATTGTCCCTGGTGGGACGGGATGTCTATGAGAAGCTGATTAAGGGCTACACTGAGAAGCAGTGGGGAAGAGACTGCAAAGATCTTCCGGCTTTTATCATTAAGCGTCTGCCATTGCGTTTTACTTATAATAACAATTATTTTAATGATGTATATCAGGGTATTCCGAAGGGCGGTTACACGCAGATTATCGAGAAGCTTCTGGAGAATGTAGATGTGATGACCGAAACAGACTTTTTTGAATATCGCAGGGAACATGATAATTTTAAAAAGATTGTGTTTACTGGTATGATTGATGAATACTTTGATTACAGGCTGGGCCATCTGGAATACCGTACCGTGCGATTCGAGACAAAGAGGGTCGAAGACGCAAGCTATCAGGGAAATGCAGTGGTGAACTACACGGCAAAAGAAGTGCCATATACCAGAATCATTGAGCACAAGCACTTTGAACCAGAGCTGGAGGCTGAGGAGCCAAAAGATTATACCATCATTTCCAGGGAATATTCTACGGAGTGGAAGCCAGGCATTGAACCATATTATCCGGTAAACGATGAGAAGAACAGCAAGCTGTACGAAGCATACCGGGAGCTGGCTGAAAAAGAAGAAAACGTGATTTTCGGCGGCAGACTGGGACAGTATAAGTACTATGACATGGATAAGGTCATTGATGCGGCGCTGGCAGCAGCACGGAAAGAGCTTGGAAAATAATAGTGTAAGAAAAATGAAAAATCCGTGGTCAGGTATGCTAAAAGAGAGGTGTAACTGACCACGGAATATAAGAATCATACAGGAAAGTACAAAATGGTTAGCGTTTTACAATAAACGCACCAGCATCTTTGGTGACATAAAATCCTTTTTCGGTCTTTTTCTTTACAAAGGCCCGAAAGTCGCGGTATCGGTCAACGATGTATCGATTCTGGTTGCCATGACAGGATAGCACATAGGCAATCAGTGCATCAGTATCGGTTACATTCAGATAGTCTTCATACTGAACCCATTGAATATGGGAAAATTCTTCTTGTAACAGTGTTTCGCCATTTTCTTTGCCGAAGCGTTCATACAGTCGGTCAGCTGACAGAACAATCCGGTCATCAAATTCCTGTACCAGTTCACTGATTTCTTTCATATGCTGTTCACTGTAGGTGCTGCAGATAAAGACACCGCCTGGTTTGAGTACCCTTTTTACTTCACGGAAGACCTGTTGCAGATCTTCACAGTAGAACAGTACATGATTGGCAATCAGCAGATCGACACTTTGATCAGGCATATGAATCTGATGGGCATCCATAACATCAAAGCAAAATCTGTAATCATCGGTTCCAATAGAACGCCTGACATCTCGTAGCATACCATCAGAGAGATCGGACAGAATAATCCGAACATTCTGCGGGATGCGTTCCTGGTTTTCCAGCCAAAGGGAAGCATCACCGCATCCCAGTTCCAGAACCGTATCACCCGGACGGATGTGGCACTGCTCATATAACCATGGAAACCAACCCTGCTTATTTATCGCATATTCTTTATGCAGATTGATACGGGCAGAGATATTGGAAGAATTCAGATACTGGTTCTTCAGTTTCTGTTCCATTTCGTTGATATTGACAACCTGCAGCATATGGCTCCAGTCCACCTGATCGCCGTGATCCACTGCCTCAGAGGCTTCTTGCAGCGCCTGCTTCATCAACTGCATCTGTTCCAGACGTTCTTCCATCAGGCCCAGCTGCATATGCAGGGACTCGGATAAAAAAGAACGATCTCCGTTTCGCATGGTCATCTCCCGGATATCATCCAGAGAAAAGCCAAGATATTTTAAAAATAAAATCTGTTGTAATCTGGCAAAATCCTCATCCGTATAAAAACGGGCACCGTTTTCATTGACAAAAGAAGGTTTTAAAATATGATGTTCATCGTAATATCGAATCGTCTTCTTGGTGATATGCGCCTTGGCGGCAAATTCACCGGAAGAATAATAGCCTGGTAATTTCATGGTTAAGACACTCCTTACCAGATATTGTACCATAAATCGGCCGTCAGAATCGTCTGATTTTTGTTCATCTGCTACAAATTTGCGAATTTTACATAAAAAATACTTGAAGGTGCCCTTAGGGCATCTTTTATAATGCAGTTATAACTGGTAAAGATTTGTTTGTGGCCTGACGTAAGTTGAGCCAGGATAGGAGAGTACGAAAGAAATGAAGGGAATTATTTTAGCAGGAGGATCCGGAACCCGTTTATATCCGCTGACCATGGTAACTTCCAAGCAGTTACTGCCGATCTATGACAAGCCAATGATTTATTATCCAATGTCAGTGTTAATGAGTGCAGGAATTCGAGAGATTTTGATTATTTCTACCCCACAGGATACACCGCGTTTTCAGGAACTGCTGGGTGACGGACATCAGTTTGGTGTGAATCTGTCTTATGCAGTACAACCAAGCCCGGATGGACTGGCACAGGCCTTTATTATCGGAGCTGATTTTATCGGTGATGATACGGTAGCTATGGTACTGGGAGATAATATTTTCGCAGGCCATGGCCTGAAGAAGAGACTGACTTCCGCAGTGGAAAATGCAGAGAATGGCAAAGGCGCTACTGTATTTGGCTATTATGTAGACGATCCGGAGCGTTTCGGAATCGTGGAATTCGACCATAGCGGAAAAGCGATCTCTATTGAAGAAAAACCGGCTAAGCCAAAGAGCAACTACTGTGTAACAGGTCTGTATTTCTATGATAATCGTGTGGTAGAGTATGCAAAGAACCTGAAGCCAAGCGCCAGAGGAGAGCTGGAGATCACTGATCTGAACCGCATCTATCTGGAAAATGGTGACTTGAATGTGGAACTTCTGGGACAGGGATTCACCTGGCTGGATACCGGAACACATGAGAGCCTGGTGGATGCTACCAACTTTGTAAAAACCGTAGAGACTCATCAGCACCGCAAGATTGCCTGCCTGGAGGAGATTGCATATCTCAATGGATGGATCAGCAAAGAAGATGTGATGAAGACTTACGAGATCGTAAAGAAAAATCAGTACGGACAGTATCTGAAGGACGTGCTGGATGGAAAATATAGAGAGCAGTTGTATTAGGAGGACTTATTATCATGAATATTATCGTTACCGGCGGAGCCGGATTTATCGGAAGCAACTTTATTTTTCACATGTTAAAGAAATACCCGGATTACCGTATCGTGTGTCTGGACTGCCTGACCTATGCAGGTAACCTGTCCACACTGGCACCAGTAATGGACAATCCAAATTTCCGTTTTGTAAAGGAAAGCATCACAGACAGAGAAGCTGTTTATAAATTATTTGAAGAAGAACATCCGGACATCGTGGTAAACTTCGCAGCAGAGAGCCACGTAGACCGTTCTATTGAGAATCCGGAAGTATTCCTGGATACCAACATCAAAGGTACCGCAGTGCTGATGGATGCCTGCAGAAAATATGGCATCACCCGTTATCATCAGGTATCTACGGATGAAGTATACGGAGATCTGCCTCTGGATCGCCCGGATCTGTTCTTTACCGAAGAGACTCCGATCCACACCAGCAGCCCGTACAGCTCATCCAAGGCTGGCGCTGACCTTCTGGTACTGGCATATCACAGAACCTATGGACTGCCTGTAACCATCAGCCGCTGCTCCAATAACTACGGCCCATACCATTTTCCAGAGAAACTGATTCCGCTGATGATTGCCAATGCATTAAATGACAAGCCACTTCCAGTATACGGAGAAGGATTAAATGTCCGTGACTGGCTGTATGTTGAAGACCACTGCAAGGCTATTGACCTGATTATTCATAAAGGCCGCGTGGGAGAAGTCTACAACATTGGCGGTCATAACGAAATGAAAAATATTGATATTGTGAAACTGATCTGCAAGGAACTGGGCAAACCGGAAAGCCTGATTACCCATGTAACAGACCGTAAGGGACACGATATGCGTTATGCGATTGATCCAACGAAGATCCACAATGAACTGGGCTGGCTGCCAGAAACAAAATTCGCAGACGGTATCAAGAAGACTATTAAGTGGTATCTGGAAAACAGAGAATGGTGGGAGACCATTATTTCAGGGGAATACCAGAACTACTATGAAAAAATGTACGGAGACAGATAGAAATGGGACAGATTAAAGTAGAGAAAAATGTAGGCGGCATTCAGGGACTGTGCGTGATTGAACCGACCGTGCACGGTGATTCCCGTGGATACTTTATGGAGACTTACAATGAAAACGATATGAAAGAAGCAGGACTAGACATGGTATTCGTACAGGATAACCAGTCCTGCTCCACCAAAGGTGTATTGCGTGGACTGCATTTTCAGAAGGAATTCCCACAGGGTAAGCTGGTTCGCGTGATCAAAGGCTCCGTCTATGACGTGGCTGTAGACCTGAGAAGTGATTCTGAGACTTACGGAAAATACTATGGTATCGAACTGACAGAAGAAAACAAGAAGCAGTTCTATATTCCACAGGGATTTGCACACGGATTCCTGGTATTATCCGATGTGGCAGAATTCTGCTACAAATGTACCGACTTCTATCATCCAGGGGATGAAGGCGGTATGGCATGGAACGATCCGGAGATCGGCATCCAGTGGCCACAGGTAAAGGGCAGCTATCAGGGAAGCGCATCCGCAGAGGGATACGTGATGGAAGATGGTACGGCACTGAATCTCAGCGATAAAGACCAGAAATGGCTGGGAATCAAGGATACGTTTAAGTTCTAGGAAGAGCTTGTCATTTCCCATCTGAAATGCTATGATTGACAGTATCATAACATGTATTTCAGATGGGAAATAATCTCATGCAGATAACTGATAAATTACTTCGCTCACTGACGGAAGTGAAGTATTTGAATGCGGATAATGTAGATCGATATCGATGCATTATGCGCATTTTTTTTGAAAATTATGAGAAACTTCATTACTGGATGTACCAGGAAGAAGTCTATGCGCAGATGAAGGAAGATCCCTATTTTGCAGAGTATCGGCCGGAGCAGTGCCTGCAGGATCTGACTACGCTGACGGAGTGGAAGAATCTGAATACAATCCAGGATACCAGAAAGGTTACTTCGATTGAAGAATTTAAGAACCGAAAATACCGGTATCAGATGTCAGAATATAGCGTGGAGATCGAGCGTCTGGTAGTTCGTCTGGAGAATCTGTTTATCGAAGGGGCATCACTGGAACCGACGCTTCTGGAGCGGATTCGCCTCAGTATTCAGCGGTTTCCTGAGATGGCAGAACGGGATGAGATAAGTGTATATACCTGGTGGAATGATCTGAATAATGATTTTGTACGGCTGAATCAGAACTATCAGGATTATATGAGAGATCTGAACAGTGTAAAAGCAGAAGAAATGATGCATACCAAAGAGTTTCTGGTATTCAAGGATCGGCTGGTGGAGTATCTGCGCAGCTTTATCAAGGGATTGCAGCGAAATGTAGGCGTGATCGAAGAAGACTTGCGGATGCTGGATGAGGAAATTCGGCTTAGGGTATTTGAGAAAGTGGTGAATTATGAGCTGTCGATTCCTCGAATGGATGTGGAAGTGTCCAGAAGTATGCTGGAGGATAAGACCAATGGTCGTTATGCCAGTATTTATGCCTGGTTTGTGGCTGAGAACGGACAGGAAAATGAAGCCGGCAACAGCTGCAGCTGACCGATTATGAAATGGTGAAAGAGCGGCTGGATGCCTGTGTGGACTGGCTTCATAAATATCCTTCAGAGCGGGAACGCTGTATTGTGGAGATCACAGAAAAACAGTCCAAGGTACGGATCCTGGAAACAGAAAAAGAAGAAGCGGAAGTCCAGATGGAGCGACTGAAACGAAAGCTGGAATATTTGGCACAGCGGTATCAGGCAGAACTGGCACTGGATTATGTGGAGCTGTCAGAAGAGATCAAAGCGGATGGCGGCCAGAAGGCAAAAGAGATCTGTCAGTATCTGAATACAGATCTTCAAAACCAGCATATGGAATCTGTGCTGCAGGAGCTGAATAAAGCATGTTTTGAAAACCGGCCATTTCTGGCAGAATACCAGCTGCAGCAGAGCACTTTATTTGAAACACTGGAGGAACAGTCAGAAAAGGGCGATCCGGGAGCCAAGCGTCTGGATATCTCTGCCCGCTATCAGGGCGTGAAGATCTCATTTACGAAACTGACAGCCCATCTGGAGGAAGATATCGCAGAGCTGGAGAATCTGATCAAAGACGGTGACCGGGAATTATTCGAAGATATTCTGGCTAATACCGTGAGCCGGAAGATTCGAAGCAAGATCAATGCATCGAATATGTGGGTCAACAAGATGAACTCCCTGATGGGAGCCATGAATACTTCCAGTGGTCTGAAGTTGAACCTGAGATGGCGCAGCAAGACGGCAGAAAAAGAAGATCAGCTGGATATCAGAGAACTGGTGGATCTGCTGAAAAAGGATTATCGCCTGATGGGAGAAGAAGAGGCTGCGAAGCTGTCACGCCACTTCCGTTCCAAGGTGGAAGAAGCCAGACGACAGGCCAAAGACAGCGGCGGTATGATCTCCTTCTATCAGGTGATGAAGGATACTCTGGACTATCGAAAATGGTTCGAATTCCAGCTATTTTCCCAGAAAAATGGAGAACGTCAGAAAGAGCTGACCAACAGTGTGTTTGGTACTTTCAGTGGTGGTGAGAAGGCTATGTCCATGTACGTGCCATTGTTTTCCGCTGTAGTAGCCAAATATCAGGGCGGTCGGATCGATGCACCGAGACTGATCTCTCTGGATGAGGCATTTGCCGGTGTAGATAACCGCAATATCCGGGATATGTTCCGGTTGATGACAGAATTTGAATTTGACTTTATCATTAACTCTCAGGTACTGTGGGGAGACTGTGATACGTTGGATGCGCTGGCCATCTATCAGCTCATTCGCCCGGAAAATGCAAAATTCGTCACCGTCATGCCATATCTGTGGAATGGAAAAGCAAAAGAAATGCTGGAAAGCGAGCAGATGGTAGAAGAACGGGGAAGAGAGATGGAAGAGTAAGGAATGGATGATGACTGGCCGGGAGCTGAATGGTATCGTGGGGCACTGTGGCAGCGGAAAGAGAAATAAGTGAGAAATCCGCTGTCGAGGAGATGTGAAAGCTGGTGGGCCAGGCAGCGGAAAGAGAAGCAAGTTGTGAATCCGCTGTCGAGGAGAGGCGAAAGATAGAGTGACGGGCGGCGGAAAGAGAAGCAAGTTGTGAATCCGCTGTCGAGGAGAGGCGAAAGACAGAGTGGCGGGCGGCGGAAAGAGAAGTAAGTTGTGAATCCGCTGTCGAGGAGAGGCGAAAGACAGAGTGACGGGGAGCGGAAAGAAGAAAAAGTGAAGAATCCGATGCCAAGAACGGAGAAAGAGATGGACAAATTACAGGAAGCAACAGAATATTTCAGACAGAATCCGGTATGGAAAAAGGTATTCGAAGGATTTCAGAAAAAGTATGCTTCTTATGACAGCTTTTCTGGTACCGTAGTCCTCCGGTGCCTGAAACAGACGGAAATCGAAGAACTGGAAGGCTTCTTTGGAAGAAGCTTTCATGGACAGAAGAGTATCAGTATCTCGGCGGAGAAGTTTCAGAAAGCACTGGATCACACCAAATTCGCACCAATGAAAGCTCAGAAAGTGATTGAAGTATATTTTGGAAAAAAGCTGGTTGGGAAGAAAAGCCAGAAGATGGCGGTAGAAGATGCCAGGCGAGAGATACTGGAAAAGATTCTGGAAGAGAAGTGCGGAGTGTGTTGTGGAAAGCTTAGGGAAGAAGCGGCTTACTATGAAGATGGTGAGTTGGATGAGAAAGACAAAGAAAATGACACCGTGCGTGAGACTGTTGCAAAAGAATATAAGGATGAGCAGTATGTAGGAGAACGAAAAGGTGATGCAACATATGAGCAGATTGGGGTAGAACGGATAAAGAATGACATTACCGATCTGAGTAACTGGCTCTGGGGCAGCAGGACAAAAGATCTACAGGAATGGGAACGACAGCTTCGACTGAGTATTCGGATTCTTGAGATGCTGCCTGTACATATCGGCAGTACCAGGTATCTGGCGGTCTTTGCTGCTGAAGTCACTGGGAATCCTCATGTATTTGACCGGGGAACAGCAGATGGAGAACTGCTGTATCAGGTGATACAAGGTGGATGGAGAAAGAGCAAAAAAGCTGAAAAGACAGCATTACAGCCAGATCATAATATCCATGATGATGTAGCAGATAGATTTAACAACAAGAGCGGGAAAAAGGCAGAAGAAACGATAAGTTCAGCTAATATAATGTTCCCGGCATTGGAACGACAGAAGATTTATCTGAAAGCTGGCATTTTACTGGATGAGATATCGAATTACTGTATGATTTCTGGCATTTTGGCATGGAAAAAAGAAGGTACTCCTCATGCAGGCATGAATGGATTCTGTCAGGAAGGAGACTGCGTACAGGTGCCACTTTCTGTCCTGGCAAAATGGGGCAAAATAGACTGCCTGAACAAAAAATTATATATTGTCGAGAACCCGTCTATTTTTGCGGCAATCTGCGAAAAGAAGAAAGGCACCTGTGCCTGTATGTGTATGAATGGCCAGCCAAGGCTGGCATCTATACTGCTTCTGGATCTGGCAGCACAAGCCGGGATCCGGATCTGCTATGCCGGGGACTTCGATCCAGAGGGACTATTGATTGCACAGAAGGTCGTCCAGTATTATAAAGGAGAGACAGAATACTGGCACATGACAGTAGAAGACTATGAACAGAGCCGATCAGAAGAAAAAATCTCAGAAAAGCGACTGGCTATGTTGGGAAGAATCACAGATGAGAGACTGCTACCGGTGGCAGAACGAATCAGAGAGCTTGGTGTGGCAGGATATCAGGAGAGATTGATAGAAAAATATATTGATTTAAAACAAAATGTATCATTTACGTAAAGTTATGTTACAATAGAGAGAACAGGAGGATACCAAGAACAGTACAAAAGATAAAATGAGGTATTGACAATGACGAGACTTGGACAGATGCTCTATGATGATGGAGTGAAAAAGGGCATGGAGAAAAAAGATAACCAACTTACAGAATTAACAGCCAGATTATTAGAGGAAAATCGTCTGGATGATCTTAAGAAATCTACAGAGGATAAAGAATTTAAGGAACAGTTGCTGAAGGAATTTGAAATAGAATAGTGACAGATACAGATGAGCCATGCCGTGAGGTGTGGCTCTTCTGACGTAGAATAGTCTGGCAACCATGAATTTATGGTTTTTTGAAATTTCCGGGGACTAATATTGTTCTTTTTATAGACATGGGGCCCCGGAGATATTCTTTTTGATAATTTTCGCGGCTTGGCATAACGTATTTCCAGATAAATTGACCCCGGAAATTGTGCTTTTTGAAAATTTCAGGGTAAGGCAATTATAAATTCTTGGCATGAAAATACCAGAATATCAATTGTTTCCTGATTTTTAGTGAATTTTTAAGAAACTACAGGGTTTCTCTTTTCAAAAGACTCTGCTATAATGTAATAGCCCATATCATGCAAAAAGTAATATTTTTCAGAATATGGTTTATGAAAATAGATACAAAAGGCGGTTAGGAATTTATGATCAGTCACACATTTGCGGTATGTGCATATGGAGAATCTCCATATCTGGAGAAGAGTATTCGATCGGTGGTACACCAGTCGGCGAGATCCAGAGTGATTGTATGTACCTCCACACCATGTGCCTATATTGAAAATCTGGCGAAGAAGTATCAGCTTTCTTATTATGTAAGAGAAGGCAAGAGCAGCCTGCAGGCAGACTGGAATTTTGCTTATAATCAGGCTGGGACAGAGTATGTGACAATCACACATCAGGATGATATCTACCATAAGGATTATCTGAAGTATATGGATCAGTATCTGGAGAAGTATCCGAATACGCTGATTGCCATGACCGATTATCGGATTATCAATCAGCATCAGGAAGTACGATGGGATGTGAGCCTTTTGATTAAGCAGATCATGAAGCTGCCCCTGCGAGTGCCATTTCTGGCAGATAAGCGGTGGGTGAAGCTGGGGGTACAGGCCCTGGGAAATGGCATCTGCTGTCCATCGGTCTGTTATCACAGAACGATGCTGGGAGAGAGTATTTTTCAGTCCGGTTATCACTATGCACTGGATTGGGAAATGTTTGTAGAGATTGCAAAGAAAAAAGGAAGATTTACCTATATTCCAAAGAATCTGTTCTATTACCGGATTCATGATGGAGCGACCACTAAGGCCTGTCTGAAGAATCAGGAGAAGACACAGGAAGAACTGGAGATGTTTGCAAAATTCTGGCCGAAGCCGGTGGTAAAGCTTCTGATGCATTTTTATAAAATAGGTTACAAGAGCTATGAAAAATAGCAAGAGGAGAAATACGTTTGAAGATATTGATTATTATTCCGGCTTATAATGAGGCGGAAAATATCGAACGGGTAGTGGATAATCTCATCGAAAACTACCCTCAATATGATTACGTGATTATCAATGACGGTTCCACAGATGATACCAGAAAAATCTGTGCCAGAAGAGGATATAATCTGCTGGATCTGCCGATTAATGTGGGGTTGTCCGGAGCTATTAAGAGTGGTATGCGCTACGCTAATTACTATGGCTATGACTACGTACTGCAGCTGGATGGTGATGGTCAGCATGATCCGATGTATATCAGGGATCTGCAGGCCTGTATGGAGCAGACTGGTGCAGATATCGTCATCGGATCCAGGTTTAAGACTGAGCGGAAACCGATTAATTCCAGAATGATCGGCAGCCAGCTGATCACAACGGCTATTTTCCTTACTACAAAAGGAAAATATATCGGAGATGTGACCTCTGGTATGCGTCTTTTTAATAAGAAAATGATCAAACGGTTCGGATATGATATGCATTACAGTCCGGAACCGGACACTCTGGCTTATCTGCTGAATTGTGGAGTGAAGATCGAGGAAGTGCAGGTACAGATGCATGAGCGAATCGCCGGAGTCAGTTATCTGAACTTCAAGAGCTCCATCTGGTATATGATGAAGATGATGTTCTCCATCTTCCTGTTCCAGTGGGTAAGAAAACGGGGAAAGGAGAGCTGATATGTCAGTAACATTACGAATATTGTTGATCATGGCCTCTGCAGCGACCGTTATCTGGATTTTATATAAAATCCGCAGGTTAAAGGTGAAGATGGAAGATACCATTTTCTGGATCTTCTTTGCAGGAGTACTGCTTCTGATGGGAGTATTCCCGGAGATTGTATATAAGCTAACAGATATGATCGGAATTATGTCACCAGCGAATCTGGTTTTCCTGATCATGATTATCATTCTGTTTGAGAAGGTATTTACACTGTCGATTATTGTTTCTCAGCTGGAAGAAAAGATAACGGTATTGTCTGCGGAAGTAGCGCTTCGCAGTCATGAGACAGCTGAAGAACATGAACAGAAAATCGAGACTGAAGTAGAAAAGATAGAAGAGGAAGAAAAAGAAGAAATGGAGAAGTTTCATGGATAGTGCAAAAGTATCTGTGATCATTCCAGCTTACAATAATGAAACATATATTGAAAAATGTCTGCAATCGGTCACTGAGCAGAGCTATGGGAATCTGGAGATTCTGGTCATCAATGATGGCAGCAGTGATCGAACAGAAGAACTAATTAGAAAGTGTCAGCAGGCAGATGAGAGAATACAGCTGCTTACGCAGGAAAACAGTGGAGTATCCATTTCCAGAAACAGAGGGATCGATACTGCAACAGGAACTTATCTTACTTTTGTGGATGCAGATGACTACATTGGAAAAGATTATATCAGGGATCTGGTGAACCTGGCCGAAGAAAAAGATGTTGATCTGGTGATCTGTGGACTGAAGATGGTAGACGAGCAAGGAAAAGTCCTACAGGATATTGTCCCGGGGAAATACCGGAAAGGGTGTAAGGAAGAATGGACATTTCGAATCTCAGCAGTCTGTTCCCATCTATATAAACGAGAACTTTGGATGAAACATAATATCCGATTTGCAACTGGTGTGAGAGGGGAAGATATGCCAATCAGTCTGTTCTTCAGTGGAGTGGCACCATGTATCCAGACATTGTCACAGTCCGAATATTATTATGTACAGCATGCTTCATCTGCCATGCATAGCTTTCAGGGACTGAAAACCTATAAATTGCCATATCAGGCAGTGGAAGAAGCCGTGATAAAGGCCAGACAGTATGGCATCTGTAACAGTAAGGAAAATTTTGAATTGTTTACTCTGCGGATTATGGCAACATTCATACAGTTGGCCAAAGGTGCATCAAATGAAGATATCAGGGAATTAAGTGATTATATCTATCGGATGATAAAGACTTACTTCCCAGAATATCGAGAGAATTCACTGGTAAAGCTGAATTCAAAAGTAGAAGTGCCATTTATGCAAAAAATGGCGGTGTGGAGTATGACAAAAATGGTGAGAGTGAGAGCACTGTATCCATTTTTAAAAGTAGTATGTAGGAGTAGCAAATGATAAAAGCATGTTTTGTGATTCTGCATTATGGAGATTTATCTGTAACAGAAGCCTGTGTATCCTCTATTTTCAAAATGAATGATATCGAACACCTGCGTGTTATTATCGTAGACAATGATACACAAAAGCTAGACGTAAAGCGCAGGGAACTGAAAGATAGATACAGAGACTGTGCACAGGTACAGGTACTGCAGATGCAGGGTAACTGTGGATTTTCCAAAGCCAATAATGCAGGATATCAGTATGCCAGATCACATTATGATCAGGATTATATGATTATCTGTAATAATGACATAGAATTCACTCAGAAGGACTTTACAGAACGGCTGGATCGTATATATGGGGAAAATTCGTTTGCGGTACTTGGACCAGATGTGGTGAAGGCCGGGAATCAGGAACATCAGAATCCAATGGATACCAGAATCCGAACACTGGAAGAAGCAGAATACACGATCCGCATGAATCGTCTGGGACTGAAGTACTTCACACTATTATATCCGGTGCTTTATCTGCAACAGCAAAATGCAGAAAAGAAAAAGTTGGAAGAAAAAGTAGCTAAAGCAGACTGGTATCAAAAACGGCACGAAGATATCGTGCCATTTGGGGCCTGCCTGATTTTCTCAAAAGACTTTATACAGAATGAAGCAAAAGCATTTGAACCGGAAACACAGTTCTATTATGAAGAATATATACTGACATACCGATGTCAGAAAAAGAAATATAAGATTGTATATGATCCATCTGTGCGGGTGCTTCATGAGAGTGGTGCAGCAACCAGGAAGACATTTGGAAGTATGAGAAGACAGATGAAGTTCCGGATTGAGAGGACACTAGAGGCAGCAGGAGTTTACAAGAACATGGTGAAAAACATAAAATGAAAAAAATATTATATTTGATGGGAATAGACTGGTATTGGATAAAGCAACGACCACAGATTATAGCAGAATATTTGAATAAAGATTTTGATATTACCGTGGTTTATGTAAAAGAGATTTTCCAGAAACAATCGTTGCGGGCAAATAAAGATGAATTGCCTAAAAGCATTGCTGTTCCAATCATTCCGTATAGAGATAAAAATAAAATCGCATTTGGAATTCAGAATGTATTGTTTCATAATATAAAAAAACAAGTAAATAATTATGACATTATATGGATAGGTCATCCTTTATTATATAGATATATTCCCAATACATTTAGAGGAAAATTAGTTTATGATTGTATGGATAATCATGAAGCTCTTTGTAATGATAAAAAAATAAGAGCTACCATACATGAGACAGAGAGTAAATTGATCAATGATGCAGATTTAATCTTTGCAAGCAGCATGGGGTTAAAGAAAAAAATCGAACAGAAGTGTTTAGGAAAAAAAGATGAAAAAGTTATTCTCATTCGGAATGGAGTAACTTTTGATAAAATACATATTCCACAAAATCAAAACTATAAAGAGAAAGAAAAGTTTAAAATAGGGTATTTTGGAACGATTTCAGAGTGGTTTGATTTTTCAGTAATTGAGAAGAGCTTAAAAGAAAATTCGAATATCGAATATTATTTATGGGGGCCAACATCCAGGTCAGATTTGCAAAAAAATGAAAGAATAAAATGCAAAGGTGTTATAGAACATCACTGTTTATGGGAAAAAATAAAAAACATGGATTGCTTGATTATGCCTTTTAAAATAAACGAGATAATTGAAGATGTTGATCCTGTTAAATTGTATGAGTACATAAGTATGGGGAAAACAATTATTTCAGTTTATTATGATGAAATAAAGAGATTTGATCCATATGTTTATTTTTATTCAACTACGAATCAGTATTGTGATGTATTGGAGAAAATAATAAATTGTGAAGCCGGATGTAAATATGATAAAGGTATGCAGAAAAAGTTTCTGCAGGATAATACATGGGATGTCAGATACCAGGAGATGAAAAAATATGTGAAAGTTTTATGATAAGTAGTGCAAGATATGTTGTAAAGCTATGTAATATGGTTTCTTGTTTTATGAAATTTGATATGCTACAATATGTACGTTATTGAAAGAATAGAAATACAGATTAAAAATAAGCGGAAGGAGATCGGGAAATATTCCTGAAAAATTATGAAGGTAATGAGTGTATTTGGAACACGTCCAGAAGCTATAAAGATGTGTCCATTAGTAAAGGAACTTGAAAATACAGAAGGAATAGAGAGTGTAGTTTGCCTGACTGGACAGCATAGAGAGATGCTGCAGCAGGTTATAGATATATTTGGAACAAAAGTTAAATATAATTTAGATATTATGAAGCCGCGGCAGACATTAACGACTATTACCAGCAGTATTTTGGAAAAAATCGAACCGGTATTAATAGAAGAAAAACCAGATATTGTACTGGTACATGGAGATACAACAACGTCTTTTGTAGTTGCTTTGGCTGCATTTTATCAGCAGATTCCTGTAGGACATGTAGAAGCAGGGCTTAGAACTTTTGATAAGTATTCACCGTTCCCAGAGGAGATGAATCGGTGCCTTACTGGAAGAATTGCAGAGATGCATTTTTCACCAACAATTAATAATAAAAAGAACCTGGAAAATGAGGGAATAACGAAAAATGTTTATGTGACAGGGAATACTGTTATCGATGCATTCAAAACAACTGTTAAAGATAATTATCAGTTTAAAGATGAAACCCTTAGAACATTAGATTTAGAAAATAAAAAGTGCGTTTTAATGACGGCTCACAGACGGGAAAATTTAGGGCAGCCTTTAAGAAATATTTGTAATGCGGTAAAACGTTTAGCAGAAAAATATAACGATATGAATTTTGTATATCCGGTACATTTAAATCCAGCTGTACGTGATGTAGCAAATGAGATACTTGGAAATATTGAAAATGTTTATTTAATTCCACCGATAGATGTTGAAGATATGCATAATATAATGGACAGAAGTTTTCTGGTAATGACAGATTCGGGTGGGTTGCAGGAAGAAGCTCCTGCCTGTGGTGTACCAGTTTTAGTTTTGAGAACTGAAACGGAACGTCCTGAGGCGGTAGAAGCTGGAACAGTAAAAGTAGTTGGCGTAGATGAAGACGTTATTTATAATGAAGCAGTGAAATTAATTGAAGATAAGGCAGAATATGATAGTATGGCCAAGGCAGTAAATCCTTATGGTGATGGCCATGCATCTGAAAGAATCGTAACATGTTTAAAGAAATATTTTAAAGTTTAATAAGGTTCTATTGAAAAGCAGAGGTGGTATTTGAATTGAAAATTTGGTATAAGATAGAATTATTTGGAAGTTTATTAATAATTTTATTTGGTGGGATATATGAGATGTTTTATTCTAATGAAATAGGACATGTATATATACCAGGGGCATTAGTTATAGGATTAATATGGTTAATATTTTCACTTATCATATTTTATGAAGGCCGGAAAGACGGAAAATCAATAAAAACTCCAGTAAATGAATTTGTACATGTTTTTACGGACTATAAATTTTTGTTAAGGCAGCTGGTTGGAAGAGACTTTTCAGTAAAATATAGAAGAAGCTATTTGGGATTTTTGTGGACTATAATCAATCCGTTGTTAACAATGATTGTAATGTCGGCGGTTTTTGCATATATTTTTAAAATATCAACGCAGAACTATGCATTATATTTGATTATTGGAAATGTTACTTTCAACTGTTTCAGTGAAGCAACGCAGCTAGCGTTATTATCTATAGTAGGATCAGGACAGCTCATAAAAAAAGTATATATGCCAAAGTACATTTTCCCACTAAGTAAAGCAATGTTTTCGTTTATAAATTATTTGATATCATTGATACCAGTAGGAATGGTTATGATATATTACAAAGTTGCAATAACGAAATACATTGTATTAATACCAGTTGTGGCATTTTTTCTTTTTTTATTTGCAGTTGGAATTGGACTGGTGTTAGCAACATTCCAGGTGACAATGCGTGATACGCAATATCTTTATGGAATAGTTTTAGTATTGTGGACATATTTAACTCCTATATTTTATACGTTTGAATCTATTTCGCCGTCGCTTCAAAAAATAATTGCGTTTAATCCAATGTATATATATATTAATTGCATGAGAGAAATATTAGTATATAATAGTTTTCCAAGACCATATGAGATGGCAGGTGGATTGCTTTATGGAGTAGTGTTGTTTACAATAGGTATTTATTATTTTTATAGACATCAAAAGAAGTTTATTTTGCATATTTAAAGGAAAAGAAAAATGGATGAGAAAATATCGATTGATGTACAAGATGTGTCAATGCATTTCAATATTGCATCAGAGAAGATAAACAGTTTTAGAGAATATTTAACTAAGTTAATAAAAAAAGAGTTGTACTATCAAGATTTTGCGGCAGTGAAAAATGTTTCATTTCAAGTATACAAGGGTGAGATTTTTGGAATTGTAGGAACTAATGGAAGTGGCAAATCAACATTACTAAAAATGATTGCAGGAGTATTGACACCTACGACAGGATCTATTGCTACATATGGCAAAATTGCACCATTAATAGAGCTTGGCGCAGGATTTGATGCAGAGTTAACAGGTCGTGAAAATATATATTTAAATGGGGCGGTATTAGGATATTCAGAATCATTTATAGATGAGCATTATGATGAAATTGTAGAATTTGCAGAAATCGGAGATTTTATAGATATGCCACTAAAGAATTATTCATCAGGTATGGTTTCACGAATTGCATTTTCTATAGCAACAGCAGTAAAACCAGATATTTTAATTGCAGATGAAATACTTGCTGTTGGAGATTTTAAATTTCAGGAAAAGTGCATGAAAAGAATACGTGGGCTTATGGAAAATGGAGCAACAATTTTATTAGTGTCTCATAGTATAGATCAGATTCGGAGTATGTGTGATAGAGCAATGTGGATTGAAAAAGGAGAAACTAAAATAATTGGAAATACCAAAGAAGTATGTGATGCGTATAGTATGATATAAAATAGATAAGGAAGGGTAAAGACATATGAAGATATTTGTAGCAAGTTGGTTTTTCCCACCAACAACATCATCTGAGGGAATAGTAACATATAAATTATTAAGAAACTCATCACATACTTATGATGTATTTTGTTCAGGAAGCAGGCAGTGGAGTTACAGTTCTGCAATGGGAACATTTGATGATGAAAATATAACTGTTTATACGATTGAAACAGATGACATTGATAAATGGGTCAGATGGTGTGTGAAACAATTTGAAAGTAAATATGAAGAAGAAAGATACGAATGTATTATGACAAGAAGCACACCACCTGAAAGCATTTTAGTTGGTCGTGAAATAAAAAAACGTCATCCAGAAATCAAATGGATAGCATCACTGGCAGATCCAGTGGCTAATAACCCATATGAATTAAAAGCATATATTGATGATAGTACGAGTTTAACAATACAGCAGAAGGAATATTATAAAAATATATTAAAAAGGTCTGATTTATGGGGAATTGAGGAACTGGAAAAAAGACCAGAAAGTGGAATTCAGCTGTTGGCAAAATTGAAAAAATGGGAGCAGGAAGTTCTTAGCCAGGCTGATTTGATCATAAGTCCGACAGCAACACAGCTTAGATATATTTGTAATGGAAATTGGAATCATAAGTTCTTTGCATTACCACATAGTTATGATAAAAGATTTTATCCTGAGAAAATAGAAGAAACAACAGGAAAAAGAATTAAACTAAGATATATAGGATATTCAGATACTCTCAGATCTTTAAAACCAATTGTACAGGCTGTAAAAAGATTAAAAGAGGAAAATTTTGAGTGTCTGGAAAAATTGGATATAGAATTTATAGGAAATATCCCAGGAGAAATACGGGATATGATAATGAACTTTTATTTATATGATTATATAAAGGTTCTTCCAAGTGTTGACTATTATGAGTCACTTAAATTAATGCAGGAAGCAGATTGGTTAATTCATGTAGATGCTTTCTTTTATCAGATCTCAACAGGCGGCTCAATATTCTTTGCAGGAAAAATTGCAGATTATATGGGAGCGGATAAACCTATATTGGCTTTTACAGGTAAAGAATCACCGGCAGATACAATTATAAAACAGTATGGTGGAATTTGTTGTCCACCATATGAAATAGCGGAAATAGAAAAAGCACTAAAGGATATAGCGAACGGATTCCAACCGGAGATAAATGAAGAATACAGAAATCAGTATAACGCAGTTACGGTTGCAAAAAATTTTGATAATAAAGTAAGTGAATTAAATGGAGAACAAATTCTGAAGCAACATAATTCCTGGCCAGTATGCCCGGAGAATCATGACGATAAGTTACTGACAATTTGTATTCCTAGTTATAATGTCGCAAGATATTTATATCGTTGTATTGCATCATTGGTAGATTATAAATTGGCTGGCTATACAGAAGTATTAGTGATCGACGATGGCTCTAAGGACAATACTTCCGCAATTGCAAAGGAATTTGTTGAAAGATATAAAGGAATTGTATATCTGTATACGAAAGAAAATGGTGGTCATGGTTCAACCATTAATTATGCATTGAAACATGCGAAAGGAAAATATTTCAGAGTTGTTGATGGAGATGACTGGGTTGACAGTAAGCAGCTGAATCAATTACTGTCAAATATTATGGAGAAGAATATTAACGCTGATGTTATTTCTTCGAATTATCATGAAGTAGATATTGATACAGCAACATTAACACCTGTACAGCAGAAAGAAGATATAGAATTTTATAAGTCATATACTTTTAATGAATTAAAGGTGGAAAATATTTATTTAACATTAGCGAGTATGATGATAAAAACATCAGTGCTCAAAGAAATGAATATGAGTTTACATGAAAATACATTTTATGTTGATGTTGAATTTATACTTTATCCAGTTCCATTTATTAATTCAATATTGTTTACAGAAGAATATATATATAAATATGCCAGAGGAAATGCGGAACAGAGTGTTGCGCTTCCTAATATGGTGAAACGTTATGATCATCATACACGTGTGATGGAAAGTGTACTAAAATATGGAAATAATGTTAGTCTGGATGAAGGACAAAAGAAATATTATGATGCAATTTTGAAAAGACTGTTACTCACACAATATGCATTAGGTCTGGTATATGATAAAAACAAAAAGAGGGGTTATAAAAGAATCGGTGAGTTTGATAAGTTCCTTTTGGAAACCAGAAAAGATTTATATAAATGGATTCCAAGAAAAATGAGAATTGTAACAGTTTGTAGAAGATATGATTTTGATTATAAAAAGGTGAAAAATTCTTTAACAATCTTTTTAGAGAAAAAAGGAAGTGTAGCAGTTCATGGAGGAGCATCAGCAGTTCGGTGGACATTAAGTACACCGCCATTTCAGAAATTGATGGTAAGTAGTTTGGGAAGAACCGCAGCTAAATCTAAATTTTTAAAGGGAAGTTTAGATAAAATATTAAACTTATAGAAATACGATGAGAGGAAGTAATTATGGAATATATCATTGTTGGTGCTGGATTAACAGGTTGTGTAATCGCAGAGCAGCTTGCAAGAAATTCAGAAAATATGATTTATATGGTTGAGAAGAAGAGACACATTGGTGGAACTTGTTATGACCATTATGACCAGAACGGAATTTTGATACATGAATATGGTCCACATATATTCAATACATATGATCAGGAAGTATGGGATTATGTAAATGAGTTTACCCCATTTATAGAGTATTTTCACAGAGTATTGGGATATGTGGATGGAGAATTAGTTCCGATTCCATTTAATTTGAAATCTATTAAAAAGATTTTTCCAGAAGAAATGGCTAACAGAATGACAGAAAAGCTGATTGCCAAATATGGATATAATACGAAGGTACCAATTCTTGAACTGCATGCACAGGATGATGCTGATTTACAATATTTAGCAGACTTTGTTTATGAAAAGGTATTTTTATATTATACCATGAAACAGTGGGGCATGAAACCGGATGAGGTTGGTGGAAAAGCTATGGCTCGTATTCCGGTTTATGTTTCAACAGATGATCGCTATTTCCAGAACCCATATCAGGGAGTACCTAAGTATGGATATACAGCAATGATGGAGAATATGATTAACAAAAAAAATATCATAACTCTTTTAGGTGCAGATTATCATGACATAATTTCATTGGATGAAAAGAATCATAAAGTTTTAGTAAAAGGTAAAGAATTCACTGGAAAAGTTATTTTTACAGCGTGTATAGATGCTTTAATGGATTATAAGTTTGGTGAACTGCCATACAGATCCTTACATTTTGAATTTAGCACAATTGATAAAGAAGAGTATCAGCCAGTTGCTACAGTAAATTATCCTTGTAATTATGAATTTACCAGAATTACAGAATTTAAAAAATTGACCATGCAAAAGCATCCAAAAACAACAATTATGAAGGAATTTTCAACATGGTATGACCATAATGATGAAAAACTGGATCCATTATATCCAATCCCTAAAAAAGAAAGTGAAGACCTATATACCAGATATCTTGAAGAGGTAAACAATTATTCACAGATAGTTCTTGCTGGAAGATTAGCAAATTATAAGTATTTTACAATGGCAGAAACAATAAGAAATGCTTTAGATATTGTTTCAAATTTATAATAAGGAGCTTGTAGAAGGTGTATTGAAAGAAAAGAGAAAAAAGATTAATTTTTTTAAGTGTATTGTATTTATTGCTGGAATATTGATTATACTGCAAGGTGCCTTATATATTTTAAAAAGACCTAAAAATGAACAGTGGGATGCCAGTGGATTAAAATATGTACATGATAATCCTGATTCTTATGATGTTATTTTTTGCGGAACCAGTATAGCCGTTATGAATGTTAGTTCTGAAGAATTGTATTCAAGATATGGTATAGCATCGGTAACGCTTGGTGAACCGGAGCAGCCAGTTTATTTATCATATTATACATTAAAAGATGCTTTGGAAGATCAGTCTCCACAAGTTGTTTTTTATGATATTAATGCACTATTTTATTCTATTGAAATGCTAAAAAATAGATTAGATAGCGATGAATACTATTATTTGCATTTGTCAGTTGATGGAATGAAGGATTACAAGACCAAGTATGAAGCTGTGCAGGTCGCAAAAACTCTAAAATCGAGCATAGATACAATAAGTTACTTTTCGTCATTATATAATAATCATTCCAATTGGGAAAACGTTAATAAGCCAAATTTCATTCGAAAAAGTGGAAAAATGGTTATGAATGGTAATCTTATGAGCTTTGATATTGCGGACGGATTAACAGATCTACGGAATAGCATTAATACCAGTTATGATTCAACTGTTTCTGCAAATAGAATGGTGGAATTTAATAAAAAATATCTGTTAAAGATAATAGAGCTATGCAAGGAAAAAGGTGTAGATTTAGTTCTATTGCGTGGAGCAGGAGTAAATACTTATTTATCAAATGCTGATTATAATATGATAGATGAGATTGCAAAAGAATATAATCTACCATTTATTGACATCAGTCAGTACGAAGATGAAGTAGGAATAGACTGGAACATTGACTCAACAGATGGAAATCACCATAATATTATGGGCGCAAAGAAATGGACAGATTATCTTGGTGAATATTTGGTAAGCAATTATCAAATCACAGATAAACGTGGTAATCCCCAATATGATTATTTTGAGAATGAAAAGCAGCGTTATGAAGAAGCATTGGGAATAATGGAAACTAAGATTGCGTTATTGTCAGCAACAAGCTTTGGAAACTATCTAAATGAATTAAAGAAGATTGATACGAAAGATAATGCGATTTTTATTTCTATAAGTGATGATGCTACAGAAAGTCTGTTAGATGAAGAAATAAAACAAATGTCTGAATTGGGAATAGAGAGTGATTTGAAAGATAAATTTAGATATAGTTTTGCAGCGGTAATAGATAATAATCATGTAGAAGAAATGATGAAAAAAGGAAAAGTGTCTCTAGAAGGAACCCTAGAAAATAATATTAATTATTCTATAGTGAGTGGAGGATATTTGTCAGGCATAGCGGCCAGTATTTCGCTTAATGGCCAGAATGTAATTCAAGGTGGACGGGGATTCAACATTGTTGTATATAATAAAAAATATGGAGAAATTTTAAGTAATGTATATTTTGATACGTTTGCCAATGTTAACCCGCAAGCATCAAGAAGAAGTGAACTGGTTCAAACACAGTATGAAACAGGTATTAATCAATGGCGAGCAATGGAATAAATATTAATTGGAGATTTTTATGTGCGGAATAGTAGGATATACTGGTGAGCACCAAGCTGCACCGATTTTATTAAGTGGTCTGGAGAAGCTGGAATACAGAGGATACGATTCAGCAGGCCTGGCTGTGCGAGATAATGAAAAACCAGTGGAGATTATCAAGGCCAGAGGGCGCTTAAGAGTTCTGGCAGAGAAGACGAATGATGGAAGTACGCTGAAAGGTACTTGTGGTATAGGACATACCAGATGGGCAACGCATGGAGAACCATCCGTAGAAAATGCGCATCCTCATTGCAGTGATGATGGAAATGTGGTTGGTGTTCATAATGGCATTATTGAGAATTATCAGGAATTAAAGGATAAGTTGCTTCGAAAAGGATATCAGTTTTATTCTTCAACAGATACAGAGGTAGCAATTAAACTGATTGATTATTATTATAAGAAATATGTTGGAACTCCGGTAGATGCCTTGAATCATGCTATGATCCGTATCAGGGGATCGTATGCGCTTGCGGTTATGTTTAAAGAATATCCGGAAGAGATTTATGTGGCGAGAAAAGACAGCCCGATGATCATTGGAGTAAATGAGCAGGAGTCATATCTGGCATCTGATGTGCCGGCAATTTTAAAATATACCAGAAATGTATATTACATTGGGAATCTGGAAATTGGTCGTCTTCAGAAAGATAAAGTTACATTTTATAATCTGGATGGAGATGAGATCGAAAAAGAACTGGTAGAAGTAAAGTGGGATACAGAAGCAGCAGAAAAGGCTGGATATGAGCATTTTATGATGAAAGAGATTCATGAACAGCCAAAAGCTGTTCGTGATACGTTGCATTCGGTTATCAAAGATGATGCGATTGATTTAAGTGGTGTCGGACTTACAGAAGAAGAGATCAAAAGCGTTTCTCAAATATATATTGTGGCATGCGGATCTGCATATCATGTTGGAGTAGCAGCTCAATACATTTTTGAAGAACTGATACGCATTCCGGTACGTGTGGAACTGGCATCAGAATTCAGATATCGTAATCCGATTCTGGATCCCAATGGACTGGTAATCATTATTAGTCAGTCTGGAGAAACGGCAGATAGTCTGGCTGCATTAAGAGAAGCAAAAAAACGAGGAATTCAGACACTGGCCATTGTGAATGTGGTCGGATCGTCCATTGCCAGAGAAGCAGATAAGGTATTTTATACATTAGCCGGACCGGAAATTTCAGTTGCAACAACGAAGGCATACAGCACTCAGTTGATAGCAGCCTATTGTATGGCTATTCAAATGGCATATGTACGTGAAATGATCAATATAGAGCGTTATCAGAATCTGATTTCGGAAATGTTGAAACTTCCTGATAAGATTGAAAAGATTCTATACGATAAGGAAAGAATACAGTGGTTTGCAGCAAAGCAGGCAAATGCACATGATATTTTCTTTATTGGAAGAGGTCTGGATTATGCGATTTCTCTGGAAGGCAGTCTGAAGATGAAAGAGATTAGTTACATTCATTCAGAAGCGTATGCTGCCGGAGAATTAAAACATGGAACGATTTCGCTGTTGGAAGATGGAACGATGGTAATCGGTGTATTGACTCAGAATGACCTTTATGAGAAGACACTATCCAATATGGTAGAATGTAAAAGCCGAGGAGCTTATCTGTGTGGAGTTACCAGTTATGGAAATTATAACATAGAAGATACGGCAGATTTCGTTACGTATATTCCAAAAACAGATCCACTGTTTGCAACTTCACTGGCTGTAATCCCATTGCAGTTGATGGGATATTATGTGAGTGTGGCGAAAGGTCTGGATGTAGATAAGCCAAGAAATTTGGCCAAAAGTGTAACAGTAGAATAATATTTGGGAATAGTTCCTTGTCATAAGGCAGGGGACTATTTTATAATAGAAAAAAAGTGGAGGATAATAAATGAACCAGAATACACTGGATGAAGGAAGAAAAGAGGCCATTCACGGATTTGATATTCCCGGTATTTTTAGAGAATGCAATGTCTGTGGAAATGGACATATTAATGATACTTATATGATGACTTTTGAACAGAATGGGGTATTGCAGAGATATTCACTTCAGCATATGAACCGTGGAGTATTTACAGATCCGGAAGCGTTGATGGAGAATGTTTTACATGTGACGGAATACCTGAAGGAACAGATTCAAAAGCAAGGTGGGGATCCACAGCGAGAAACACTGGATTTTGTACGCGCTAAAACAGGAAAGCCATACTTTGTAGATAGCTATGGGGAATATTGGAGATCCTATCATTTTATTGAAGATGTGCATGCGTTAGAAGAACTGAGCAGTCCACAGGACTTTTATGAAAGTGCGATTGCATTTGGACATTTTCAGAAGATGTTGGCAGATTTTCCGGCAGACAGTCTTCATGAAACAATTGCAGGTTTTCACGATACCAAAGCAAGATTTGCTGCTTTCCAGAAAGCAACAGAGGAAGATGTATGCAAGCGAGCAGAATGCGTACAGAAAGAGATTCAGTTTGTACTGGATCGGTATGATGTAGCCTGTGCATTAGGTGATTTGCTAGCAGAAGAGAAGCTTCCGCTTCGTGTAACACATAACGATACAAAATCTAATAATGTACTGATTGATGATGCAACCGGAAAGGGATTATGCGTCATAGATCTGGATACAGTTATGCCAGGGCTGGCGGTAAATGATTTCGGGGATTCTATTCGCTTTGGTGCAAGCACGGCAGCAGAAGATGAAAAAGATCTGACAAAGGTATCCTGCGATCTGGAATTATATGATGTCTATGCAAAAGGATTTCTTGAAGGATGTGACGGTATTCTTACTAATACAGAAATCGAATGTCTTCCGTTGGGAGCAAAAGTTATGACCTATGAGTGTGGAATGAGATTCCTGACAGATTATCTTTCTGGCGATACTTATTTCAAAACAGATTATCCGACTCACAATCTGGATCGAGCAAGAACACAGTTTAAGCTGGTGGCAGATATGGAAGAAAAGTGGGAACAAATGCAGAAAATTGTCAGAAAATATCTGAAATAAAAAGTGAGATGGGAAACTATGACAGATCATTTGTTTAATAAGAAAGAAATCATAAATTTAATCGTGGATTTTTGTATAGAGCCGTGTGGTGTTTTAAAAGACGATATCACTGGAGCGCGTGTTAAATTTATTTTAGCGGGTTATGCAGTAATCGATCAAGAATATATCGATTATTATATCCTCAACGATTCCGGAAAGGAAATGTTGCTCAGACAGGTAGAAGAACTGGAAAGCGAACTGGTGGCATTTATGGGGAAAAATGACGGAAAAAGAACTGTGGAGGAGATCTGTGCGTGGCTGAATAGTAAGTATGAAGTAAACGATGTGGTGATTTGTAAGAAAATATATAATTATATGAAGGCGCATATGAAGAAATGGAAAATCAGCACCGTGTATTCTGTAGGGAACGGGAGGTATGAGCAAGTAATAAAGAAGTAAGACAGAGAAGATATATTAGGATTCTTTCAGATATGTTACTGTCACATTGTGGTAGGTGTTAATTGTATTTTATTTTCAAAAATTATGAGATTATTATAAATCATCCACTCGCTTGTACTGTACCGGAGTTTGCTATCGCAGATTCTTAATTGTATGGCCGCTGTGGAAAGGATCTTCTGGCTGCAAAACTTATCTGTTCAAGTACTATAAACGGATAATTGCGGAAGAACCCTAAGTGGCCGTGCAAACGGTTCACTGGGATCGAAATATACAATTTTATTGTTTGATAGGTGTGAAAAGTGTATTCGATCAGGGAAGCAAATCCATTGTATACGTCCGATTCTGTATAGAATGAGATGCAAAGCAGACTATTGCCGACAAAATGGAGACTATGTGTTATACTAGCTTTATCAAAATACAACAGAACGAAAAAGAAACAAATGAGGTGAAGAATGAAGACAACATTATTAATCATGGCAGCCGGTATCGGTTCAAGATTCGGTGGAGGCATCAAGCAGTTGGAGCCTGTCGGTTTACATGATGAGATTATCATGGATTATTCCATCCATGATGCCATCGAAGCTAGATTTAATAAGATTGTATTTGTGATTCGTAAGGACATCGAGGAAGACTTCAGGGAACGGATTGGCAATCGAATTGAGGAATTGTGTAAGAAGTTAGATGTGGAAGTAGCCTATGCGTTCCAGGATCTGCAGGCGATTCCAGATGGATTTGCAGTACCGGAAGACCGCAAGAAGCCATGGGGAACGGGACAGGCGGTACTGGCAGCAAAGGATCTGATTCATGAGCCGTTTATTGTGATCAATGCGGACGACTATTACGGTAAAGAGGCATTTTGGCAGTTACATAACTGGCTGGTGGAAGAACATGAAGAGAATGCCATTTCTATGGCAGGATTTATTCTAAAGAATACGCTTTCAGATAATGGTGGTGTGACCAGAGGAATCTGTAAGGTGGCAGGAGGCCATACTCATATCAGTGATGTGGTGGAGACCAGTAATATTGTGAAGAAAGTGGATGCCAATGGTAACATCGGTGCAGAGGCAGATGGTGTCACACTGGATCCGGAATGCTATGTGTCTATGAATATGTGGGGATTTCCGGCAAAAGAGGGCAGTGATCCGGCATTCATGGGAGTGCTGGAAAGGGAATTCAAGACATTTTTCGAACTGGCTGTTCCGGCTAATCCACAGAAAGCAGAATATCTGCTTCCGACTCTGATCGGTGGCATGCTGAGAGAGAAAAAATGTACGGTAAAGGTACTGGAGACCAAAGACAGATGGTTTGGTGTGACCTATAAAGAAGATAAAGCAGCGGTAGTAGAAAGCTTCCGAGAACTGATCAAAGACGGCGTGTACAGTGAAGAACTGTACAAAGATGTGACAACTGGGAAATGAATGAGAAATCAGAGAAGTAGTTCCTTGCCATATGGCAGGGAACTATTTTATAATAGATAGATATGAAGAGAAAAATGTGATATGGGAGAATTGAGATGAATGTAATTCAGTTAGCGCATATGCTGGAGTTTTCACAAAGGGGAGATGAGCGTGGACATTTAGTGGTGGTAGAAGGTCACCAGGATATTCCCTTTGATATAAAACGAATTTTTTATATCTACGGTTCCGATAAAGAAGTAGTGAGAGGGCAGCACGCAAATAGAAAGAGTGAGTTCGTATTAATTAATGTGGCAGGAACCAGCAAGGTAAAAGTAAAGGATGGAAAAGGAAATGAGGCTGTCTATTCGTTAAACAGACCACATACCGGTATCTATCTGCCGAAGCTGGTATGGAAGGATATGTATGACTTCAGTGAGGATTCCGTATTACTGGTGCTGGCCAGTGAACATTATGATCCGGAAGAATATATTCGAAATTACGATGAATTTGTACAGATCGTAAATACAAAAGAAAAATAGAGTGATGGAGAAAACATGAAAGTATCAATCGTTATACCAGTGTATTACAATGAAGAGAATCTGATTCCTCTTTATAAAGATATGAAAAAGAAATTTATTGATGTTATTGATTATGAGTATGAAATTGTGATGGTCAATGATGGCTCAAAGGATAAGAGTTATGAGGTTATGAAGCAGCTAAGCCAGGAGGATCCGAATATCAAGATCGTCAGCCTGTCAAGGAATTTTGGATCCCACGCAGCTATTCTCTGTGGACTGGAAAAGTGTACAGGAGACTGTGCAGTAGTAAAAGCCGCAGATCTGCAGGAGCCGACAGAACTGATTCTGCAAATGGTAGAGAGCTGGAAGAGGGGAAACAATGTAGTGCTTGCAGTAAGACAGGATAGGGAAGAAAGCTTCGGAACGAAGCTTTTTGCCAACACCTATTACTGGATGGTGAGAAAAGCAGCTTTATCCAATATGCCAAAGGGTGGGTTTGATGTATACCTGCTTGACCGGAAGGTGATCCAGGTGTTGCTTTCTCTGGATGAAAGAAACAGTGCCCTGACAGGACAGATCTTATGGAGCGGTTTCCGGACCGCAGAGATCCCATATGTCCGGCTGGAGCGGGAAATCGGTACAAGTAAATGGACGCTGAAGAAAAAGATACGGCTGGTAGCAGATACGCTGTTCAGCTTTTCCACGCTGCCGATTTCACTGGTGACCATGATAGGCACGATTTCTTTTATCGGGGCTGTAATCTGGGGTGTGATTGTACTGGTGTGTAAGCTTATGGGGCTGATACAGGTCAGTGGATGGACCACCTTGTTTATCTTTAATTTGTGTAGTTTTGGAATCATCATGGTGACTCTTGGTATCCTGGGCGGATATCTGTGGCGAACCTTTGATGCATCAAGAAACCGTCCAACATATATTGTAGAAGATGAGAATGAAATAAAAAGCGGAGAATAAGGGGAAGAATTATGAAAATTATGCCGAATCGGTTAGACCGTGGATTTGAAATGTACCAGAAAGAATTCGAAGAAAAGGCACTGCAGGTACTGCGTTCCGGCTGGTATGTTCTGGGAAACGAAGTAAAGAGTTTTGAACAGGAGTTTGCAGAGTACCTGGGGGCAGACTATTGTGTAGGGCTGGCCAGTGGACTGGATGCTCTGTGGATTGCTTTTCGTGTCCTGAGAATCGGCCAGGGGGATGAAGTGATTGTACAGGGAAATACATACATTGCCAGTGTAATGGGAATCACCATCAATGGGGCAACCCCGGTATTTGTGGAGCCGGATGAATACAATAATATAGATGCCGATAAGATCGAAGAAAAGATTACAGAAAAGACAAAAGCGATTCTGGTGGTACATCTTTACGGACAGGCTTCCAATATGACAAAGATCGTGGAACTTGCGAAAAAATATCATTTAAGACTGGTGGAAGACTGTGCCCAGTCCCATGGAGCCTGCTTTGACGGAACACAGACAGGCACCTTTGGGGATATTGGATGCTTCTCTTTTTACCCGTCTAAGAATCTGGGGGCTTTCGGTGATGCAGGTGCAATCGTGACAAATGATGAGAAGATTGCAGGAGATGTAAGAGTATTCCGCAACTATGGAAGTGAAAAACGGTATTATAACAAAGTGGTTGGAGCAAATTCCAGACTGGATGAACTGCAGGCAGGGCTGCTGAGAGTAAGACTGCAGCATATGAAAGAGATTACAGAAGAACGGGAAAAGATCTGTGGACGTTATCTTCGGGAGATTCAGAATCCGTTACTGAAGCTGCCAGAGGTGAGACAAGGCGCAACAACGGTATGGCACCAGTTTGTTATTCACTGCCAACGCAGAGATGAACTGATTGCATTTTTGAATGAAAAAGAGATCGGAACCATCATTCATTACCCAATCCCGCCACATCTGTCGGAAGCCTATCAGTATCTGAACGTAAAGGAAGGGGCACTTCCAATAACAGAGCAGTATGCAAAAGAAGTGGTATCTATTCCGTTATATAATGGAATGACAGATGAGGAACAGGATTATATAATCTACTGGCTGAATCAGTTTGGAAAGGAAGCATAGAGTTGGAACATCATTATTGTGCAGAGTATCAGAATATAAAAATACGATCATTGAAAAAAGATGACATTGAGATGCTGAGGGTATGGAGAAATGATACAGACCAGACCAGATTTTTAAGAAATATTGGACATATCACGAAAGAGATGCAGGAAAGCTGGTATGAAAGCTATCTGAAGGATCCGGATGTCCTGACTTTTGCTGTTGAAGAAACGGAAAATGTAAACCATATGGTTGGCAGCCTGGCTTTATATAATTTCCATGGTGAAGAAGCAGAAATTGGCCGGCTGCAGATCGGGGATTTGAATGCGAGGGGAATGGGAATTGGCGGAAAAAGCTTTGTGCTTGCCATGAAGATAGGATTTCAGAAGCTGGGATTAAAGAGAATCTATGCGTCCGTTCATCAGGAAAACCTGGCAGCATATAAGAGTTATCTGAAGATAGGATTTCAGGTATGCGGATCTCATCCAGCTCCGGCAGGCGGTGTGGAAGATGAGATTGAGATGACTCTGTCCAGACTGGCACAGATAAACGACTATCTGGATGAAATAAAAATGGATGTTTAAAGAAAATGGTAGAAGTATGATAAAAAAAGCATGGAACGTGATCGAAAAAATAATGTATGTAATGGTGGTGAAAGTGTTACATATAACGATACTGGAAAAGAACTGGGAGAGCTTTCTGCAGTTTGTAAAGTTTGGAATCATCGGAGTAAGTAATACGGTGATTTCGTATGTGATCTACATTGTGAGCCTTTTAGTATTGCAGAAAAACAGTCTGTTTGAGACGACAGACTATCTTCTTGCGCAGATTCTGGGATTCTTGCTCAGTGTATTGTGGTCTTTTTACTGGAATCGAAAGTATGTGTTTGATGCGAATCAGGGACAGGTCCCGTGGCTGCAGGCATTGTGGAAAACCTATGTGTCTTATGCATTCACAGGATTATTTTTGAATACGGTATTGTCTATGTTATGGGTAGAATTGCTGGGAATATCCAAAGTGATTGCACCGATTTTTAACATTGTGATCAATGTACCGATTAACTTTTTAATGAACAAGTTTTGGGCTTTTAAGAAAAGGTAGAAGGAAAAGCAATTATGAACAGAAGAAAAAGAGAAAATAAGACCATATGGCTTCATATAGGGGTGTTCATCGTATTTTTAGCAGTTAGTTTTGTGATGAACTGGTCATTGCTAATAGGTGAGAATCTAATGAAATGGGATATCTGGGATGCGGAATATCCATCGCAGGTGTTGATGTCAGAGGCACTGGCGAATCATACACTGCCATTATGGAATCCACTGATGCGTTATGGAACACCGAATTATTCTGTTCTGGGAACTCCGGTATGGTATGTGATAACATTAATTCTTGCATGGATTGGTTATACACCGGTGACAGTGGCGGTATCTTATGCACTTCATATTGCAATTGGTGGATTTGGAATGTATCTTTTGGCAGGACAGGAATTAAAAAAAGAACATACATTGTCTGAGGAAGGGTATTGGGCCAGTTTCCTGGCAGGCCTGTTATATTGTGGCAGTGGTATTTTTCTGTCTAATGCACAGCATATTATGATTATCATATCTGCGGCATGGATCCCGTATGTTTTTCTGTTGATGAGAAGCTATCTGGAAAAAAAGCATATTGTGTATGCTTTGGGAGCCGGACTTTGTGCAGCACAGCTGCTGTTGGGTGGATACCCGGAGATGTTTTTTGACTTATTTCTTTTCCTGATTCCGTATACACTTTACTTTGGATACAGAAAAGATATCACATTCATAAAAAATGTTTTGGCCTGTGCCGGAAAATACCTCGTGGTATGTATTGGAACGGTCTGTGCCGGTGCAATGATTCTTCTGCCATTTTTATGCAATATGGGATTGATTACCAGAGGAAATGGTCTGGGACAGATACCGAATGGATATTCACCGGCTACATTTTTGTCTGTGCTTTTTCCACAGATGACCAGATTTATCACAGGTAATGAACTAAGTATGATAAATTATTATGTCGGTCTGGTGACGATTTTGCTGATTCCGATGATTTTGGTAAAGAAGCAGCAAAATAAAAAGCTGTATCTGTGTCTGGCAGCGACAGCACTTTTATTGTGTATGGGTGAAAAATCTTTTTTACATGCATTATTATACCGGTTCTGTCCAATGTATGCCAGTTTTCGATTCCCAACCTTGAATCGGGCATTTATAGCAGTATTTGTATTACTAACGTTAGCCCCGGTATTACAGGAAATTTTGGAATCAGGGGAAATATCCAGAAAGGTATTGCAGTTTTTAGCAGTTCTGGCTGCGCTTATTTTAGCTGCCGGAGGAATCACAGCAATCATTACCAGTATTCATAACGCAGATGCAATGCAGGATACGAAAGTGATCAAGGCATTCTCTGAATCAGCATTACGACTTGGTGTGATATTGATTGGGTATTTTATACTATTTTATGCAATTTATAAGAAACAGATTGCAAAGATCTGGCGGAAAGGTCTTGTAATAGGACTGGTAGCGGTGGAAGTTTTTTCCTGGTCTTATTGGGAAACACCAATTACCATTGCCAGATATCAGCAGGGCGAGTATAGCCGCAATCAGGAAACAAAGGATGCTATTGATAAAGAATTTACGAAATATAATAAGCGACAGCATGGCGAGAACTTTGCTGGGCACAGCAGAAGTACCAGTGGCTTGAATAGCAAAAATATTGTATTTCATCAGACTTTTGATGAAGCGGGATATTGTTCTTTACTTCTATCGGCAACAGCAGAGTTTGGAGCAACTTATTTCAGAAATATTATAGAACAAAATCCGGAAGTATATTTTACCAATCATGTGGTCACACCAGAAGATATGTCTTATGAAGAGTGGGTAAACAGAGCAGATAACACACCGGAACAGATCTATGTGGAGCAGGAGCTGGAAGAAAGTGTTACTTCATATCAGATGCTGAATGCACCAGTGACCGAAGAAAATGCATTGAGTCTGGCATCAACGGAACAGGGATTTGCTATCGATGGAACGATGAGTGCCGGTAAAAATAAGACTGGCAGAGTTCGGATATACTGGAGTACCATGAGTACAGATATGATCCCAATGGAACTAACCTTTACAGACAGTGACGGTGCACAGCAGACGATAAGCGGAGAGTATCATCTGACAGAGCAGGAAAATGGATGTTATGCTGAGGTATACTTCCCATCGGTGGAGAAGGAATATCAGCAGATACAAGTAACAACACAAGCAGAGCTACCAACAGACATTAGGTTGGTAGAAACAGAAAGAATGACATCGGATGGCATTGTGGATGTGTCCTGGTTTGGATTTAACAGTATTCAGATGACAGTAGAAGCACCGACGGAAGGGTATGTAACGGTATTGCAGTCAAAACATAAGGGATGGAAGGCTTATGTGGATGGAGAAGAGGAAGAGATTAGCCTTGTAAATAACTGTTTTATGGGAGTGCATGTGTCAGAAGGCCAGCATACCATTCTGATGAAGTTCAGACCGATGGAATGGTTTGCGGGAGCGGCAATTACGGCTTGCTATGATTTACTGGTTGTAGTAATGCTTCTGTTGTACAGAAAAAAGAAATGTATGGGGAGAATGAGTATTGAAGACTAAAAAAGAAATTGCATGGTTTTATGGCTCAATGGTATCAGCAAGTATTTTGCTTATAATTTATGGACATTTTTTCTACTCCAATGTAAATTATGCATTTGATGCACATTATTATATAGAACTGGCAGATTCATTTACAGCGGATGGTCATTTTAGTTTTCTGAATTTTCCGGAAAGTATCAGGGGATATGCGCTGCCCCTGGTATATTTCCTGGCGAAAACCATAGGAAGCTTCTTCCATATTGGGCAAAATGGCTCGATATTGATTTTACAGTCGATATGTCTGGTATTGGCAAGCGCATTTTTATTCCCATTTTTTGTTTCGAAGGAATACAAAGTAAAATATGATTTGCGTTACCTGATTGTAGTGATATTATTCTTCATATGGTGGAAAGATTTGATTTGCTGGGCATTGTCTGATTTGTGGGCGGTATATTTTTGCCTTGCAGGAGGCTTTCTGCTCGAAAAGGCATTTCGTATACAGAATTGTGCATGGAAAAAGGAATTGCTTAGCTTTGGAGCAGGAGCATGTTTGTATCTGGCTTATAATACAAGAACGATTTATTTATTTGCCGCTGCAGCTATTTTTTTCATTTTATTATTTCAGAATCAGAAAAAAGAGCGTATTACCGGGATAGAGACAGGAAGCATCCTGATTGGTCTGCTGGCAGGGCTCTTTTTGGCAGCTGTTCCACAGATGCGGATCAATCATTATTATCTGGGAACATTTAGTCCCAAAGTATTCACATCTGTTGGATATAAAGGTGGATTGTTCCTGAAGCAGCTGCAGTGGGGCGTGGAGATGCAGCATTATGATACCTGGGTTGGATCACTGGAGATATTTCCGTCTAATGCCATGTATTATGCAGATGCAGCAGGAAAACAAATATTAGAACAGTTTGGAGAAATCTCCAGTTATGGAGATTATATACGTCTATGGCTGTCGTATCCGCTGGATATGTTTGGAATATGGTTTAAACATCTGATTAATGGGCTTTGTCTGTCTTATGGACAGGTTTACATTGATACATTTCAGGGCAGACAGATTTACATTATACTGAATTATATGGTATTATATCTGGCATCTGTTATAGGGATTTATGATCTGAAAATTAAGAAACATACCATGATAAAGCTGACATGGATGGCAACGTTGATAACATGCTTTTTTATTTCTTTTGGCGCTGTGGAATCACGATTTTTCATACCGGTGTTTTTGATGATGTATATCATGATTGCATGGGCGGATTGGAAACAGATCGTAAAATGGATGAAAGAATACTGGATGATATTTGGCCTGACATTTATAATTGGGTTGGGAATATGTTGTGCTGTATGGAGTAGTACGTTCGTGTCAACAGAAATACCGGTTTTCATGAAATAAAATGTCTGAGAGGTGACTACGCAGGAGTGTGCCAATAAGATGAAAGGAAAATAAGGAATATGAGAATAGCAGTAGCAGGAACAGGCTATGTCGGATTGTCCATAGCGATACTTTTGTCCCAGCATCACGATGTAATGGCAGTAGATATTGTTCCAGAAAAGGTGGAGTTGATTAACAGACGTCAGTCACCTATTCAGGATGAATATATTGAAAAGTATCTGTCAGAAAAAGAATTAAATCTGACAGCAACTCTGGATGCTGAGGCTGCGTACAGAGCAGCAGATTATGTAGTGATTGCTACACCTACGAATTACGACAGCAATAAGAACTTTTTCGATACATCTGCAGTGGAAGCTGTTATTAAATTAGTGATTCAGTGTAATCCAGATGCAATAATGGTGATCAAATCGACAATACCGGTAGGTTTTACTGCGTCAATCCGTGAAAAATATCATTGTGATAATATTATTTTCAGCCCGGAATTTTTAAGGGAATCAAAAGCTTTGTATGATAATCTATATCCGTCTCGTATTATTGTTGGAACAGATGTGCAAAATGCGCGGTTACTAAAAGCGGCCAATACCTTTGCCGGTCTTTTGCAGGAAGGCGCAGTAAAGGAGAATATTGATACGCTGGTTATGGGATTTACAGAAGCAGAGGCGGTAAAGTTATTTGCAAATACGTATCTGGCATTGCGTGTATCTTATTTTAATGAACTGGATACCTATGCAGAAATGAAAGGACTGAATACCAGACAGATTATAGAAGGAGTATGTCTGGATCCGCGAATCGGATCACAGTATAATAATCCATCCTTTGGATATGGTGGATATTGTCTGCCGAAAGATACGAAACAGCTTTTGGCCAATTATCAGGATGTCCCGGAAAATCTTATAGAAGCAATTGTTGAAAGTAATCGTACCAGAAAAGATTTTATTGCGGACAGAGTGCTGCAAATGGCGGGGTATTATGGTTACGGTGAAGAAAGCATTTATGATGCATCAAAAGAGAGAGAGGTAGTGATTGGTGTATATCGGTTGACAATGAAAAGCCATTCTGATAATTTCAGACAATCATCTATTCAGGGTGTTATGAAACGAATGAAAGCGAAGGGCGCAACGGTAATTATCTATGAACCGACATTAAGAGATGGAAGTACTTTTTTTGGCAGCCGCATTATAAATAATCTGGCAGAATTTAAGAAGCAGAGTCAGGCAATTATAGCAAATCGATATGATAAAAGTCTGGATGATGTGAAAGAAAAGGTCTATACAAGAGATATCTTTGAGAGAGATTAAGAAAGACAGCATGAGAAAGCAAAGGAACAGAGCAGTAATGAAGCAGGGAAAAAAAAGTAAAAAAAATGCGGAATGGAAAAAATGGGTGCTTTTGCCATTTATAATGCTATGCATGGTGACTGTTGTAGAGACAGTCAGTAACTATAACGCATGGAAGTATCGGGATGATGGCTTAGAAGTACCGATGGAACAAAAAACAGAAAAAGGAAAACTGGTAGTTGAGTCTCATTTTTCTGAGCCGCATTATGTGGGAAAACTTCGTTTACTTGGAGTGTTTCAGGAAGAACAGGAGTATACAGTAGAATATCAGTATGTAAATGACTTTGAAAAAACGGAAACAAAGAAGCTGAAAGATAATGCATATCCATATTATTCGGAAGCATGGTCGCCGATAAATGAAAAACTGGAATCAGTAAAAATTACATTTCCAGATTTTGAAAAAGTACAAATCTCACAACTGCAGGTGGTGACTGGCCCTGCCATAAATGGATATCGATGCTTTTTTGTTGCTCTTATAACAGGATTAACAGGATACATTTTTCTATACAAAACAAGGATACGAAAAAATCTTCACTGGTTTTTTGTAATATATGTAGTGGGATTTGGCATGTTGATTAATGTGAGTGCGGGACCCAAATATACAACGTGGGATGAACCCGTTCACTTTCGAAATATCTATACGCTGTCTTATGGAAAAAATATAGAGTGGAACGAAGCGTCCAGAATGTTGTATGATGGTGGACTGCCGAAAGTGAATACGACAGAAGAACTGCGGCTTATGAAGGCCTATATGGATCAGCAGTCGGAAATAAGTAATGGAAGTGAAGAAAACTGGAATACCTTTTGGAAGAGGGATCAGTTTGTATATGTCACGATGGCTGCTATGCTTAAATTAGGAAGGACAATGGGGCTGACTTTTTCTAATAGTTTTCTACTGGGAAGGATGGGGAATCTGCTCTTGTATGCGGTGTTAGGATGTGTGGCAATCTGGCTTTGCAGAAAACGAAAAATGGTGGCGGCAGCAGTGCTGATGCTTCCTACATCGGTATTTCAGGCAAGCATGTATACTTATGATGGAATCATTGTTGCAATGGTGACATTGGCAGTGGTTCTTATGATGAATGAGGCGGAAAAAGAAAGTCAGAAATATAATTGGATAAGAATTACTACGGCGGTGATGTTAATTTTACTTACCAGTCTGATAAAGCCGGTATATCTTCCACTTTTACTGTTTTTACTGATCTTTAAGAAAAGATCTGATAAAAAAAGAACCCTACTGTTAGTTAGTCTGGTGGTAATCATTGTAATACTGATCTTATCTATTTTCTTCGTGCCATTAATTCATGCCGCAATAAATGGAAATGTCATGTATGGAGCGGACGTGCGGGGAGGAGAGACCGGCGTGATTGCACAGATGTTATCTATGCTGAGTCATCCGTTTGAAAGTACACGAATGATGATACAACAGATGCTTACCATGGATAATTTCAGAAACCTGGCATTAAAGGGAATGGATGATTATTTACCGACCAATTTAATGCTCTTGAATTTTGCAAATCTTGGATGTATTAAAGATGAATGGTCACTGCTGCTAATTCCGCTGCTGTTGCTTATTTTTTTAGTAGCACCAGAAAAATGGAATCATAGTAATACGCGCAGAATAAAATGGATAACTGGTCTGAGTGTAGTGCTGAGTGTAATTGCTGTCTGGGGAGCTATGTATTTATTCTTTACTCCGGTGGGGGCGTCCAGTATAGGCGGTGTGCAGGCAAGATATTTTATTCCGTTGTTGCTCCCGGCTGGGTATTTTTTCTGGAACAATCGTATAGAAGTGCATATGAAAGAAGTGACATATAACAAGATTGTATTGTCAGGAATATTACTTCTCATGGGAGAATGTCTCTGGCAGCTTGTTATTGTGAACCGATGTATCTGATAAAGCAGCGTTGCTTGACAGTGCTGAGGTCTCGTAATAGAATATAGAAAAACCGATATATGAAGAAGTATGTCGGAAGGAGACAGAAGAATATGAAATTAATTATACAGATTCCCTGCTTTAATGAAGCGGAGACTTTGGAAATTGCTTTAAATGATTTACCGAAGAAGATAGATGGTATAGATGAGATCGAATATCTCATTATTAATGATGGGAGTAAGGACAACACTGTTGAAGTCGCAAAAAACTGGGGTGTAAATTATGTTGTCAGTTTTAAACAGAATAAGGGACTGGCCAAGGGATTTATGGCAGGTCTGGATGCGTGCCTGAGAAATGGCGCAGATATTATTGTGAATACAGATGCAGACAACCAGTATGTGGGAGCAGATATTGAGAAACTGGTGAGACCGATCCTGAATGGTGAGGCAGATATTGTAATTGGTGAGAGACCAATTGACCAGACGGAGCATTTTTCCCCATTGAAGAAAAAATTACAGCATTTTGGAAGCTGGGTAGTCAGAAAGGCATCTAAGACAGATATTCCAGATGCACCGAGTGGTTTTCGGGCATATAGCCGTGAAGCAGCACTGAGAATGAATGTTGTAAATGAATACACCTATACATTGGAGACGATTGTACAGGCAGGAAGAAACCGAATGGCAATTACTTCAGTACCGATCCGTACAAATGGAGAACTGAGACCGTCCAGACTGTTTAACAGTATGATGGGATATGTGAAGAAGTCTATGCTTACGATTATCCGGGCATTTTTGATGTATCGTCCATTAATGTTTTTTACAAGCCTGGGCAGTATCATGGGATTAGTTGGAGTGGGGATCGGAGTCCGTTTTCTGTGTTTCCTGTTTTCTGGAAATGGAGCCGGTCATATTCAGTCTCTGATTCTGGCAAGTATGATGATTATACTTGGTGTAATGACAATTATTGTGGGGCTTCAGGGAGATATTATAGCAGCTAACCGTAAGCTTCTGGAAGATATTCAGTATCATGTCAGAAAGCTGGATTATGATCATCGGGAGGATGAAGATGAATCATAACAGGACGTTGTTTATTACCACCAAGAATGTAGATTATTTACGTAATGTGCAGGAGATCAGACAGTTAAAAGAAAAGAAAGCTGAAGTTACAGTGATTGGATCTTCCAGCAGAAAATATCTGAATCGACTGTTTTATGTATATCGTAAGCTGTTGACAGTAAAAGCGTCAGATTATGATGAAGTTTTTATTGGTTTTGCACCACAGCTTGTATTGCCGTTCTGGAAGCGGAAGTTCCGGAAAAATACGGTAGTGATTGATTTTTTTATTTCTATGTATGATACGTTGGTAAATGACCGAAAAGTATTTTCGGAAAAATCAGTTCCTGCAAAATTACTGCGATGGATAGATCGGAAGACCGTAGAATATGCAGATCGGATCATTGTAGATACGAATGCAGATGGAAAATACTTTGAGGAAGAATTTGGAGCGGAGAAGGAAAAAATGACCACTCTGTATCTGGAGGCAGATAAAACAATTTATTATCCAAGAGAAGTGGAAAAGCCGGAGCATTTGAAAGGTAAATTTATTGTATTATATTTTGGAAGCGTTTTGCCATTACAGGGAGTGGATGTTGTTCTGGAATCCTACCGTCTTCTTGAAAATGAAAAACGCTTTCATTTTTATATGATTGGTGAGGTCGGAAATAAATATCAGAAACCGCAGAGTCAGAATATAGAGTATATTTCATGGCTTTCGCAGGAAGAACTTGCAACCTATATTGCAATGGCAGATGTATGTCTGGCAGGACATTTTAATAAAACAATTGATAAAGCACACCGTACCATACCAGGAAAGGCCTATATTTACCGTGCCATGGAGAAAAAAATCATATTGGGTGATGGACGGGCGAATCATGAATTGTTTGAAGAATCGGATCTGGTATATTTTGTCCCAATGGGAGATGCACAGGCACTGGCTGACTGCATCATGCGGATTGCAGACGAAAAATATGAATCCGAAGAGGAACAGAAGTAGATGAAAGTCAGTTTTATTGTTGCTGTTTATTGTGTGGAAAAATATATTGGACAATGTATAGAGAGTCTGCAGAAGCAGGATGGAATGTATGACATAGAGATTATTCTGGCAGACGATGGAAGTCAGGATAGATCTGGCGAGATTTGTGACAGCTATGCTCAGCTGGATTCACGAATTACGGTGATTCATCAGGAGAATCAGGGGGTATCTGCTGCAAGGAATGCCGCAATGGAAGCTGCTCAAGGTGATTGGATCTGTTTTGTGGACGGAGATGATGCCGTGGTGCCGAATCTTTGCCAGATGTTTGCACCATATCTCACGGAAGATGTGGATGTATGCTTTTTTGATCATGAAGAAGTGCAGGATCAGGTATTTCCATGCAGGATTCCAGAAGCGTTATCTGGAAAAACAGAAATATTTTCCAGGAGTGATTTTGAAGAATTTATTTATGCAGCATTTAATCGGGACTATCCCGGAAAATATGACTATCATAAGGTAAAACTTTCCACACCATGTAAATTCTACCGGAGAGAGTTATTAACAGAACACGGAATACAATTCCCGAAAGGTATTCCAACAGGAGAAGACTGTTTATTTAATTTGGAGATCTATAAATATGCTGATCGAGGTGTGTATATAGACAGTAAATTTTATCTGCACAGAGTCTGGGGAAATTCTGTGTCAAAGAAATATAACCCAGAGGCAGTTGCAGATTTTGAATTATTGCATACGAAGATGCGAAAATTTATTGACACAGAAGAAAAACCAGAAAAATATATGGAAGTATATAAGCAGAGATGTATATGGTCTCTGGGATTCTGCTGTCTGTTGGACTTTTGTCATCCACAAAATCCAAAGACATACGCTGTCAGAAGGAAGGATTTTCTGAATGCCTGTAAGACAGATATGGGAAAACAGGCAGGAATGGCAACGCTGAATGCCTTTCGATTTGAAAAGAAAGTGTTGTTCTGGTTGATACAGAAAAGGTGTTTCGGAGCAGTAGATCTGCTGTGCAGATTGAAACGGAGATTTGGAAAGGATTAGAAAATTGGATACCATTGCATTTGTAGTTCTGCATTATAATGTACCGGAAGTAACAAGACAGTGTGTCGATTCTATACGTAAGCTGCAGGGGAACAAAAAGAAAAAAATTGTGATTGTAGATAATGCGTCTCCAGACGGATCAGGGGTTCTTCTTGAAAAAGAATATGCGCAGGATGAAGATATAAAAGTACTGATCAGTGAAAGGAATGAAGGCTTTGCCAGAGGTAATAATCGAGGTTACCATTATGCCAGAAAAGAATGGAAGGCTGATTGTGTAATTATTCTGAATAATGATATTATTTTTGAACAGCGGGAGTTTCTGGAAGAACTTGAAAATCAAGAAACAGCATGGAAGGATGCTTCAGTGGGAGTAGTTGGACCTGACATAGTGACATTGTCACAGCAGCACCAGAATCCGTTCCGTCAGAAACCTTATGAACTGTCAGATGTAAAAAAAGCGATTCGCAATAAGACGATTTTTTTATGGTATTTTTATCTGAAAAAGTTTCTGCATCTGGAGAACCGTATATTTATTTTAGAGAATATGTTTGAACGAAAATCAAGACAGAGAAGGTCCGAGATTTCATGGAATGAAAGACAGAATAATATAGTCCTTCAGGGAGCCTGCCTGATTTTTCTTCCGGCATTTGTGAAAAATGAAGAAATTGCTTTTTGTAAAGATACTTTTCTTTATGGAGAAGAAGATATTTTATATTATCTGTGTAAAAAGAAGGGGTATGGCATACAGTATACGCCATCTTTGCGTGTAAAACATCTGGAGGGACAGGCAACCCAAAAAAGATTTTCCAGATCTATTCAGAAAAGTATTTTTATTTATCGAAATACACTGGATAGTCTTGGTGTATTGAAAAAACTGATGGAATCTGACAGAAAAGAGGAGTAACGGTTTGACAATATCAGTAGTGCTCTGCACATATAACGGAGAGAAATATATAGAAGAACAGTTACACAGCATTTTAAGGCAGACACGACCTGTGGATGAAATCATCATGCTTGATGACGGTTCCACAGATCATACGATTGACATTGCAAAAAAAATATTGCTATCTGGAGAAATTCCGTATCGGATTATTGTAAATGAAAAAAATCTTGGTGCAGCGAAGAATTTTGAAAAAGGTACCCATCTTGCAAAAGGAGACTGGATTTTTACCTGCGATCAGGATGATGTATGGTTTGAAGAAAAAACGGCAGATTTCGTAAAAATATTTGAAGAAAAAACAGATTGTGTGATGGTTTTTTCTGATGCACACATCACAGATGCAAAACTTAACACGATACAGGAAAGTATGTGGGCGGCCTCTGGTTTTGATAGAGAGAAGCAAGGTTGGATTGAACAGGGTCGATATTATAAGGTATTATTTTCTGATAATATGGTAACAGGTGCGGCAATGGCTGTGAAAAAAGAATTTGCGATGTCCTGCCCTCCGACACCGGAAGGAACGCTGCATGATTACTGGTTTGCGTTATGTGCTCCGGTTTATGGGAGTATTGCCATGCTGAAAAAAGCGGAGTTGTGTTATCGTCAACATGAAAAAAATGTAATGGGAGCTCCGGTAAAGGGAATAGTCGGAAAAATTAAGAGATGGATTCATACTGTCCAAATTCTTCCAGCCGACCGAGAAAAGCGTGCCAAAAGAGCAAAAGAGTTAAAACTTTTTTACGACAGTTTTTCTGGAAACAGTTCAGCAAAGGTATATCAGGAGCAGATTGATAAATGGTATGAATTTTCAGTAAGACGAGAGTCATTAAAAGAGAGGGGAAAATTGTCTGGAATGGCTCAGATTCTGGAGGATGCAAGACGGGGAATGTATCAAAAGTATGTAGATAAAAAAGGAATTGTCATGCAGGACATATTGAGTCTTTTTTTCAAGTGTAAGGAAGTTAGTCGATGAAAGAAAAATCTATGAAAAAGAATTTCCTGATCAGTTTTTTCAGAACTGTCATCATGATATTAGTACCATTGCTTATTTTTCCTTACGCATCCCGTGTCCTGGGAAAGGAAGGAATTGGACGTGTACAGTATATTCAGTCGGTTGCCTCTTATTTTCAGCTATTTGCAACATTTGGAGTGACTTCTTATGGAATCAGAGAAGGTGCAAAACTGAAGCATGACAGAAAAAAACTGGGAAAGTTCTGTACAGAACTGTTTTATATTAATCTGATTACAACGGGATTGGCTTTACTGGTATACTGCGGATTATTTGGGTTGACGAAATTCGCAGATTATCGAGGACTCTTGTTGTTATATATACTATATGTATTTTTCTATGGAATGAATCTGGACTGGATCTTTAATGTCCTAGAAGATTATGTATATATTACGATTCGAACGGCTGTGGTATATGGCCTTTCGGTTCTGATTCTGTTTCTTTTCGTGAAAGACAGAACAGATATTGGGTGGTATGCATTTATATGTATTTTCCCTTATATAGGGACATTTCTTGGAAACCTGAAAAATGCTCGCAAAAAACTGGTAATGTTTCAACGAGAAAAGTATGATTTGAAGATACATATAAAACCTATGATGCTGGTGTTTGGAATCGTGATCTCATCCAGTATTTATTCTCTTTTGGATACAACGATGCTGGGATTCATGAGAGGAGATGCAGACGTTGGGCTGTATACGGCAGCGTCGAAGCTGTGCAGGCTGGTGGTACAGCTGATTACAGCTGTGTGTGCTGTTTTTCTTCCAAGGTTATCTTATTACGCAGGAACACAGGAAAAAAAGAAATTTAAGGAGCTGGCATCGGTATCGGCAGGATTGATTGTTTCCATTGCTATACCATGTGCATTTGGTATGATTGTGCTTGCGAATCAGGCAATTATTCTTTTTAGTGGAAGAGAATTTCTGGATGCAGTACCGGCAACCAGAATCCTGGCCGTTAATTTATTTTTTTCAGCAATTGACGGATACCTCGGATGGCAGATTCTGGTGCCAAACCGGAAGGATAAAGTGTTACTGGGAGCAACAATTGTAGGTGCGATAACAGACTTTGTTTTGAATTTGGTTCTTATACCAGCTGCTGGAATTAATGGTGCAGCAGTTGCTACACTGGTGTCAGAAGGAATGGTGTTTATAATCTGTCTGATGAATTCTGTAAAATATATGGAGATTCATAAATTCATGGTACATCTGGTAAAGGTTGTACTGGCATCCGTTCCGGTATTTGTGATAGGAAAACAGATTATGAATGTAACATCATCAGTATGGTTGAGCAGCATTCTGATTGTAATAATTACGTTTCTGATTTATGCAGCGGTGCTTGCTGTTTTGAAAGATGATTTTTTTATTCAATTAATGTGTGATGCGAAAAGAATGCTGGGAAATATAAAAAAAGAAAGGTGATTGATATGCTTCGGACATCGAACTCAGAGAAAAGACCACAATATGTAATAATTGGAACTCTGATAACAGCAGTGATTTTAAGTATATATGCAGTTCAGCTGTCTGTTCCGGTGATTGGGGATGAAACAGTTACCATGGGAAATGCGGCCTGGCTGGAAGGGTATGACTGGAGTTTTATGATTGCAGCATTAGGTGGGCTGTATTATCGATATGCTCAGGCAATTATGACGATACCATTTTTTAAATGGTTTGATGATCCGGCGTATATATATCGTTGGAGTATGGTTCTGCAGGCGATTATTCAAAGCAGCATAGTTCCGGTTGTGTATGTGATCTGCAGACGTTATCTCAAAGTAAAGGAACGTGGTGTATCGGTATTGATCGGAATGGCAGTTTGTCTGATCCCAGCGATGGCATTGTATACACTCTATTATCGAGGAGATTATCTTTTAGGTGTCTTGCCGTGGTTTGCATTGCTTTTCTTTCTGGAAACAATCCGTGCATATGATGCTGGACATAAAATAGAACGTATTGTATGTACCGTAATGATAGCAGGATGTTGTGCACTGGCTTATATGGCACATACAAGGGGGATCGTATTAAGCGTTGCAGTCATTTTTTGTGCGGTAATCTTATTTTTCTCTGAAAAAATCAAGTCACTGCACTGGCCAGTGTTATTTTTGATACTGGGTTTATTGTTTTGGGCAGATCAGAAGGTCGGTGGAGCATTAAAAAATGCATTATATTCCATTGGTGGAGTAAGTGCAAATGCGGTAGAGACAACGGATATGGGAGCATATTTTAATGTATTGTCATTATCTATGCTGAAAAGTATCCTGATGCTTTGCATATGCTGGATGTATACACTGACATCTACCACGCAGGGACTGGTGCTGATTGGAACAGTAGTAGGATTGCTGATGGTATGGAGAATATGGATTACAAAAAATGAAGACATTTCAAAGGAAGAAAAAGCAGTAATATTTTTTAGTATTCTTGTTTTTTTGGGATATTATGCGATTGGTGCACTTTATTTTAAAGGGGCATATCATGAATTACGAATTGGCGCACTGGAGAAACGGGTTGATCGTGTTCTATACGATCGATATGCGATCTGTGGGGCAGGAATGGTAGTATTCATGGCATTGTATGCGCTTTGTTGCAGAAAGGGATGGCTCCGGTTACCTGAAAGAATCGGGACAGTAGTAATATATGTTGGAATAAGTGCAATTTTTCTGTGGAAAGCATTTCCATATATTCTGAAATATAAAGGATATATTTATAATACGATTATATTAAATACGTTTAATGTAATCGTCGAACCGGCAAAGATATTGTCAGGAGGACAATATACAGGGAAAAGCCTGATAGGAATGTTGCTTCTGGGGTTGATTTTGATGACAGTAGTTCTTTTGTTGTCGCAAGTAAAAAAACGTAATATGACATATGTTATGTTGGCAGTTATTTTATTAAGTGATTTGCTTTTTATTCAGGTTAATTATATGAAAGTCAGAAAAGCATCAAATGATTATGTCGTGGAAGCAACCAGTGATGTGGTTCACTTTATGTGCCAATTTGAAAATGAAGTGACGGAAGAATATCCATATGTGTTGAAAGGCGGTCTGTCCGGCGTTAAAGTTCAGTTTTATCAGTCACAGTTGATGAATTACAAGATGTTTGGGAAAAAGCAGGAAGAGCAGGTGAATACGGATAACTATTTTATTATCAGTGCAAAAGATGATATAGATATTACTTGGTATGAGGATGATTACTATTTGTTTGAAGCTTTTGACTATAAAAATGCTGATTACGATATTGTGTATGTCAAAGGAAAGCAGTTAAAAGAAAAATTAGAGCAGTTAGGTTATAGAATGATAAAGTATGATGAAGAATTGTATAAAGATGTGACAGCTGAAAAATAAACAGGAAATCGGAGAAGTAGTTCCTTGCCATGAGGCAGGGAACTATTTTATAATAGTGGAAACTGATAAATATGAGCAGAGAGGATGGCGGCGGCATGGGTAGATTTGTGAATCCGGATAACAGTGCATTTCGTGTGACATTGAATTCCAAAATATATGTGGATAAGACAGAACTTCTGGAATATACCAATAGCGTGTTGGACACCATGGATGCCTATATCTGCAACAGTCGTCCCAGAAGATTTGGTAAATCAATTACAGCGAATATGCTGACAGCCTATTATAGTAAGGGCTGTGATTCGGAAGAGATGTTTGCACCGTTGGCGATTGGGAAAAAGAACGATTTTCGAAAGCATCTGAATCGTTATGATGTCATTCATATTGATATACAATGGTTTTTGTCTAATGTAAACAAGCTGGATTATATTGTGGAATATATTACAGATGTTATATTAGCTGAACTACGGGAATGCTATCCTGAAGTAATCACAACGGGAGTGGTGACATTGCCGGATGCCCTTTCACGGATAAAGAATGCAACGGGACAAAAGTTTATTGTGATTATTGATGAGTGGGATGTGCTGATTCGTGATGAGGCTGCGAATGTAAGAGTACAGAATGAATATATCAGTTTTTTACAGGGCATGTTTAAAGAAACTGAGCCGACAAAATATATTCAGCTGGCTTATCTGACTGGAATTCTGCCGATTAAAAAAGAGAAGAAACAGTCTGCACTGAATAATTTTGATGAGTTTACGATGCTGGAGGCTAGTAACCTTGCGCCTTATATTGGATTTACGGAAGAGGAAGTAAGAGATCTGTGCGAAACATATCAGAAAGATTTTGAAAAAGTAAAAAGATGGTATGATGGATATCTGTTGGAAGATACTGCAGTTTATAATCCGAAAGCAGTGGTTAGTGTAATGCAGAAAAGTAAATTCAGAAGCTACTGGTCGGAGACAGGCTCTTATGAAGCAATTGTTCCACTGATTAATATGGATTTTGATGGGCTGAAGACTGCATTGATTGAGATGCTGTCTGGCACATCTGTGAAACTGAATACGGCGAAGTTTACCAATGATACGGTAAACTTCAAAAATAGAGATGATGTGCTTACGTATCTGATCCATCTGGGTTACCTGAGTTATAATCAGGATGAAAGAACTGCTTTTGTACCAAATGAAGAGATCCGGCAGGAACTGACGACAGCGGTAGAGTGTAATAAATGGAATGAATTTGTGGAGTTTCAGAAACAGTCAGAGGAACTTTTAAATGCTACGTTGGATATGGATTGCAGCAAAGTGGCAGAACAAATAGAAAAGATTCATACAGAATATGTATCTGCAATTCATTACAACAATGAAAGTTCATTGGGAAGTGTACTGGCTATTGCCTATTTGAGTGCGATGCAGTATTATTTTAAACCGGTGCGGGAAATGTCGACAGGACGTGGCTTTGCAAATTTTGTGTTTATGCCGAAACCGGAATATCGTAATGGCTATCCGGCACTCGTCGTGGAATTAAAGTGGAATAAGACGGCAGATACGGCTTTACAGCAAATCCGGGACAAGAAGTATCCAGAGTCTCTTTTGGATTATACAGGAAACATTCTTTTGGTGGGGATTAATTATGACAAAGAGAAAAAAGAACATCAGTGTGTGATAGAAGAATATCAGAAGCAAGAATGGTGAGCAGGAAAGGCAGGTTACAGGAATGGATGCAATGTTAAAACTGCCAGTTGGTATGGATAACTTTGAAAAGTTACGAAAAGAGAACTTTTATTATGTAGATATCCTGATTGAACCTGAAGATCCGAATGCCGGGATCATCATCGAATTAAAGTATGCACAGACTTACGATGGATTGGAAAAAGCCTGTGAAAAAGCGATGAATCAGATACGGGAAAAACGGTATGATGAACGTCTCCGTAATGAAGACCGGAATGATATTTGGACCTATGGGATTGCTATTTCTGTTGAAAGAGATGGAAAGACATATACAACTGCCGATGGAAGATGCCTTAAAAGATTAGGGAAGAACTCTAAACCGTTTTATTCTGATGAAATGGCACATGTGTATACAATAGCAAATACGAATGATTTTTCATCACAGATTATAGCGGAGAGCTCGGTGAATGATATTAATCGTATGGTTGTATACGCATTAAAAGAAAAGTTGAGACTTCGTGATCCGGCGTCTACGCTTCCTGATATGGAGGATATGGCATTTTTAAGGGATTTAAAGCTGATAGTTGATGAAGACGGACAGATTAAATTGACGATAGCCGGATTGTTATTTGTTGGAAAGGATGCATCTATCCAGAGACTGCTTCCACAGGCGGAGGTAATTTATTTACATTATGGAAAGGACAATCTTGAAGAATATAATGCTCGAATTGATATGAAACAACCAATTACTACAGTTCTGGACAGACTTACAGAAAAAATACAAAATGATAATAAAATTGAGTCTGTGCAAATTGGCTTATTTAGGTTAGAAGTATCAGAGTATTCTGAAAAAGTATTTCAGGAGGCATTATTGAATGCACTTTCACATAGGGATTATAGGCAACAGGGGGCAGTGTATGTAAAGCATTACCCAGATAAAATTATGATTGAAAATCCTGGCGGATTTTTGGATGGTATTACAGCAGATAATATCATTACACATCCGTCCGTTCCAAGAAATAAGCTTATTACCGAAACATTACAGAATTTGCGGTATGTACAGCGAACCGGGCAGGGAGTAGACATTATTTTTAGGGAAATGGTATCGATGGGAAAGCCATATCCGTCCTATAGAGTGTTCAATGATGCTGTGCAGCTTACGTTGAGCAGTGCAATGGAAGATCCTGATTTTGTAAAATTCGTAGTCAAAGAGCAGGATTCAAGACAAATTACGTTTTCACTGGCTCAATTAATGATACTAAGGTACGTTGCTGAAAACAGAAGAATAAAATTAGCAGATGCACAGAGAATTGCGCAGATAGACAATAATGAAGCAAAGAAATGCTGTTTGGATTTGATGAATTATGGATTAATAGAACTTTCTGGAAAAAAATATATGCTTACAGCAAGAGTGTATGAAGCCATAAAATCAGATGTTGATTATACACGTGATAGAGTAGTGCAGTATATTAAGGCAAAGGATATGATAGCAGAATATCTTAAACGAAATAGCGTTATTAATAATAGTACAGTCAGAGAATTATGTGGATTTACTAAGCAACAGGCCAGAACAACGCTTGGCAAGATGATGAATGAAGATATTATCATCAAAACAGGAAATGGTCGTGCAACCAAATATGAACTTAAATAATCGAGTGGAACTCGAAAAAGACTCGATTAGCACTCGTAAAATAGATATTTGAGCATAATTATGCTTATCTGTTGTTGGAAGTTCCAACATTATGGGTATTGTGAGGTGAAATAATCGAGTGGAGAATCGAGTGGAACTCGAAAAAAACTCGATTAGCACTCGTAAAATATTAATTGTAAACTGTACCAGGACGTGACGAATAGAAACTAAATAGTAACTCGCAAGGAACTCAAATAATCTGCAAGTATTTGAGTTCCTTTTTAGTTTCTGTAATAATATTTAAGTTCCTTGCATAAACTTAAAAAAAGTGTTAGTATCTAAAATGCAAGCAGGAGGAACTTAAATGACTTCGGAAGAATTATATGAAACATTACTCACAATTCAGAAAATGAGGTGTGAAACACAGACACTGGCATTGAAATCAGCGGAATATGGATGCCCCAAACGTCTGTATGATACTTTGTCCAGCTTTTCGAATCAGGATGATGGCGGAATGATTGTGTTTGGGATTGATGAAGAAAAGAATTATAAAGAGACTGGTGTGTATGATGCGCAGGATATTCAGAAGAAGATTAATGAGCAGTGTCTGCAGATGACTCCGGTTGTCAGGCCGTTGATTACGGTAGTGGAAAAAGACGGGAAGAAGTTTGTTTCAGCGGAGATACCGGGGATGGATCTGGTGGAGCGGCCATGTTATTATCAGGGAAGAGGGCGGCTGAAGGGTTCTTATACCCGCATCGGAGACAGTGACGAACCGATGACGGAATATGAAGTGTACAGTTATGAAGCCTTTCGAAAGAAATATCAGGATGATATCAGAGAGGTCCCACGAGTAACGATGGCCGCACTGGATCAGGAAAGTCTGAATCAGTATATTACGCTTTTGAAGCAAGGAAAGCCTCATCTGTCATCCATGAAGGATGAGATGATTTATGAACTGGTAAGCATAAAACGAAACAGCGAAATAACATTGAGTACAACCTTACTGTTCAGCCCGTATCCACAGGCTTATTTTCCACAGTTATGTATCACGGCAATTGTCGTTCCAGGAACGAAACTGGGGGAAACCGGAGTGGCAGGAGAACGTTTTCTGGATAATCAGAGAATAGAGGGAAATATCCAGGATATGCTAAGTGGTGCGCTGCAATTTGTGAAACGGAATATGCGTACCAAAACGATTATTAATGAAAAAACCGGACAGAGAGAAGATCGAACCGATTATCCGGTTACAGCCATAAGAGAGGCCGTGCTCAATGCGTTGGTGCATCGAGATTATAGTATTCATACTGAGGGAATGCCGATACAGCTGATTATGTTTCAGGACAGGCTGGAGATCCGCAATCCAGGTGGAATTTATGGCAGAATGCGAGTAGATCAATTAGGAAAAGTGCAGCCAGATACCAGGAATCCGGTACTGGCTTCTGCGCTGGAGGTCATGCACATTACCGAAAATCGATATTCCGGAATTCCAACGATACGGATGGAGATGGACCGCTATCAGCTGGAGCAACCGGAATTCGTGGATGAACGGGGAAGTTTTATCGTGCGGCTATATCATAAAACAAAAGAAAAGACAGAGGCTATTCATACAGAAGAGGCTATGGATTTAATTCTGTTTTGCAGGACACCGAGAACCAGAAAAGAGATCTGCGAATATCTGGGACTTACTTCGGTAACTTATGCGATTCAGAAGCATGTATTGCCGCTGATAGAAGCGGGACAGCTGAAAATGAGCTTACCGGATAAACCAAAGAGTCCGCGGCAGCTGTATTATAGTGAATAGATGAGTGCAATATCAATAAATAGCAAAGGATTTTATAACATGACATTTTTATCAGGTATATTTTTTGTGTTTTTATTTGTAACATGTTTATTGTATTTTATTTTCCCTTTGAAAGCGCGGTGGTTTGTGCTGCTGCTTTCCAGTGTGGTATTTTATCTGTCCTGGGGCTGGCAGGCGCTGCCAGTGGTTCTGGTGACCAGCCTGATGGTGTATCTGGCTGCCAGAAGGATTGATACGATCTATGTGAAACAGGATGAGGATCTGAAGCGGGAGGGTATGACTCCGGCAGAGAAGAAGGAGCGCAAGCTCCGGGCCAAGAAGCGGGCAAAGCGTGTACATATGCTGGTGTCTGTGCTGGTGATTCTGGTGCTGATCTATACCAAGGCTGGAAGTAAGATTATGAACAGTCTGGGCAGTCTTCTGGGTTATGATGTACTAAATGCAGCAGGAGAACTGGACACTTCAGCCAGACCATTCTGGATGACAGTGATTGTGCCACTGGGTATTTCTTATTATACGTTTTCTATGGTAGGTTATCTGGCAGATGTGTACTGGAGAAAAGATAAGGCAGAGAAGAACTTCCTGAAGTTCCTGACCTGGGTACTCTTCTTCCCGAAGATTCTCCAGGGACCAATCGCCAGACATAAGAAGCTGGGTGAGCAGATCAACGAAGGACATGTTTTTGACTATGAAAGAGTGTGCTTTGGCGTGCAGCTGGCACTTTGGGGCTATTTCAAAAAGCTGGTAATCGCAGATCGTTTGTCGATTTTTGTAAATTCGGTATTTGGAAATGTATATGGGGAAAGCGGCAGTCTGATCTTTGTGATTGCGGCAATCTTTGGAAGTATTCAGCTGTATTGTGATTTCTCCGGATGCATGGATATGGCGGGAGGATTTTGCCAGATCCTTGGTATTGACCTGGAAAAGAACTTTAACCATCCATTTTTCTCAAAAAGTGCGGCAGAGTTCTGGCGCAGATGGCATATTACACTGGGGGCATGGTTTAAGGATTATATCTATATGCCATTGGCGATCTCACCACGTATGATGAATATTGCAAAATGGTTCAAAACGCATGTAGGACCAAGAGCCAGCAAGAATGTAATGACCATTATCCCGACGATGATCGTCTGGATCCTGACCGGTCTGTGGCATGGAACTGGGTATAATTATCTGGCATGGGGCATTTACTGGGGGCTGTTGATGATCCTGTCGATCGTATTCGCACCAGAGATCAAGAAGCTGACCAGGCTGCTTCGTATCAATACGGAAGCCAGAAGCTGGGGTGTGGTGCAGATGATCCGTACTTTCATCATCTTTACGTTTGCCAGATTGATCACCATTCCTGGTCATTTGCAGACTACCTGGGATATTCTGAAACAGATCTGCAAGCAGTTCGACATCTGGATCTTATTTGACGGAACGTTATTTAATTATGGACTGAACGAGAAGAACTTCTTTATGGCCATGTTGGGAATCTTTGTACTGTGGTGTGTCAGCATGCTGCAGGAGCGAGGCTCTGTACGGGAAATGATTGCCAGAAATAATATTGTAGTACGCTGGCTGATCTATTACGTGGCATTCTTTTCCGTAATTATCTTTGGAATATGGGGAGCTGGATTCAGTAATGTGGCGTTCACATATATGCAGTACTAATAAGTAAAAAATAAGTTGGGAAAAAAGAAAAGAGGTGAGTTCGTGGTCAGGGGGTGGGTATCTGCCCCAATCTGGCTTTTGGGACAGGGAGGGCTCACAAAAATACCTTGGCGAACTGGCGCAAATATGGTATGATGATTCCATCAGTATGGGTTCTGAAAGGCAGGAACCTTTATAAAAAGGAGATTTCGATAATGAGAGATAAAGTTTTAGAAGTATTAGAAGGGGAATTCCCGGAGATTGATTTCTTATCTTCTGATGAACTGGTAGATGACGGAATCCTGGATTCTCTGACACTGACTGGTATCATTGCAGCATTGACCATGGAATTCGGTATTACGATTCCATATGAAGAGATCATTGAAGAAAATTTTAATTCTGTAGATGGTATGGCTTCTATGGTAGAGCGCTTGATGGACTAGAAGAAGAGCGAATGAAGAACGGGCACTCCGGAAGACTGGAAACGATATGTTTTCCTGAAGCCGGGGTGCTTTTGTCATATATGGAAATAAAGTGTGTGGGAGGATAAATCATGTATCAGACAATTGTACAGGCGGTGCTGGCGCATGCAAAAGAAACGCCGGATAAGCTGGCCATTGGATTTAAGAAGATTCGTGTAACATATGGGGAACTGGGCATACAGGTGCGAGCTTTTGCACAGAAGCTGCAGCAGGAGTTCGGCATTGAAAAGGGAGATTTTATCATGATCTCAGCAGTGTCGAAGCCGGAGTATATCGTGGGATATCTGGCAGTGCAGTACCTTGGCGGAGTGTCCATTCCGATTGATAAGTCAGCCAAGCTGGAGAATATTCTGGATGTCTATGAGTATGCACAGCCGAAGATCCTGCTGGCAGACGGCAAGGTGCTGCATGAGAAGATTCGTGTGGCATCTCTGAAAGGGGTATATGCAGATTGTCTGGAGATCCCGGAAGAGGAACTGACGGTGGCTTATCAGGAACGCTCGGATGAGGAATTGTCAGAGATTTTGTTTACTACAGGAACCACTGGAAAGCCAAAGGGAACGATGCTGAGTGTGGCGAATATTTATGCCAGTACACACAATACCTGGCATGGAGTAGGAATGCAGGCAGATGATGTGGTACTGCTTCCACTGCCTCTGAATCATTCTGTAGGAATGCGTGTCACCAGAACGATTTTCTATATTGGTGCGACTTTGATTTTGCAGAATGGATTTACCTTTGCACAGGAGCTGGAGAAGAATATCGAAGGCTTTCATTGTACGGGACTGGTCAGTGTACCTGCTTCCATCGAGCTGGTTTATCGTCAGATGCAGGATAAGTTTGCCGGGATTATGGGAAACTTACGTTATATGGAGTTCGGAGCAGGGTCGCTTAGCTATGATATGAAGAAGAAGCTGGTGAATATGCTGCCAAATACGAAGATTGTCAATACCTGGGGTTCGACAGAGACTGGTGGAGCCATTTTCCTGATTGTATCAGAGAATCCAGATAAGCTGACCGCACTTGGCAAGCCAATCGAAGGCGTCGAGGTGAAGACTGTGGACACGGAAGGAAATGAGATCGTGGCCAGAGATATTGATACAGCGGGCCGTATGGTACTTCGCGGAAAAATGCAGATGATGGGATATTACCAGATGCCGGAGGCAAATGCACAGACGCTGGTGGATGGCTGGCTGTATACCAATGATATGGTATATCTGGACGAAGATGGCTATATCTATATGCTGGGGCGTGCGGATGATATCATCAATGTAGGTGGAGAAAAGGTATCTCCAGTGGAAGTGGAAAATATTGCACAGGAATTTGAGGAGATCCGGGAGTGTGCCTGCATCGGGGTGGATGATCCGGATGGCATTCTTGGAAAAGTGCCGGTGCTCTATATCGTGCCGGAAGGCTCTGCGGTAAATGAAGAGGAACTGACAAAGTTCCTGGCAGAGCGTATGGAGCGCTATAAGCTGCCACAGCGTTATCTGAATATCCGGGAGCTTCCGAGAAATCGTATGAAGAAGCTGGATCGCAAGGCTCTGTACAGACGCTGGGAAGAGAACGGAGATCAGCAGATGGTCAACGAAGTGGTGCAGAATATCTTATCCAGAAGAAGTATTCGTGACTTTACAGAGGAACAGGTGCCAAAAGCTGTTCTGGAGACGATCCTGCAGTGTGGTTATTATGCACCAAGCGGACATAATATGCAGACCTGGAAGTTTACCGTGATCCAGAATGCGGAAAAGATCCATGCGTTCCGTCAGATTGTGGAAAAAGTGTCCAAAGAAAAGAAGGTGCACTTCTATGGATTTAATAATCCGAAGACTATCGTACTGGTATCTAATGACCGGAGAAATGCAGATGGTATTCAGGACAGCTCCTGTGCAGTACAGAATATGATGCTGGCAGCGAATTCTTATGGTATCGGTTCTGCGTGGATCAATGCATTGATGACGATCTGTGATGAACCGGAAATTCGGGAAATGCTGCAGGGATTCGGTATCCCAGATACACATATTGTATGGTCTACGGTAGTGATGGGATATCCGGCAAAGGCGGGAAAAGAACTGGCGAAGAAGACAAATGTGATCAACTGGGTAGAGTAAAACGTATGATAGAAGCCGGCTATAGAACAATATGAAACAGTAAATGGGGCTGTCGCAAATAGACAGCCCCATAGTTGTTTTATTTCACTACTTTAATCTTTACGGTAACTTTTTTCTTTGATCCATCAGTAGCGGTGGCAGTGATCTTGGCAGTACCAGGTTTTTTCGCTTTGATTTTACCGTTTTTGCTTACGGTGAGAACCTTAGTATTGCTGCTCTTCCAGCTCAGCTTTTTGATGCTGGCCTTGGATGGAGTGAATTTGACTTTTAAGGTTTTGCTCTTACCTACTTTTAGTTTTGCACCGGACTTCACATTAGAGAATGCAAGTTTTTTGACCTGAGTGCCGCAGGTGATGGTAAGTGTCATCTTTTTCCCCTTTTTCGGGGTGATGGTGATTTTAACCTTTCCCGGACGTTTCGCTGTTACGATACCTTTCTTTGTAACAGTGGCCACTGATTTGTTGCTGGACTTATAGGTCAGACCGGAGAAATTCGATCCGGAGAGAACCTGAGTCTTCAGATTTGCCTTCTTGCCGACTGCCAGGAACAAAGATTTGGAATTCAGCTTCACCTTGCTCTTTGTGGATGAAGTTCCTTTTACTGTTACCTGAAGAGTAACGGTAGTACCATTGGAATTGGTGCCTACCAGAGTGGCACTGCCGGAACCTGCGGCGTAGATCTGGTTGCCGCTTACATAGGCAACGGATCCATTTGAGGAACGCCAGCTAAAGTTGTTATTAAATTTGAAGGTATATTTATCGCCAACAGTAAGCGTAAACTTTCCGGAGCAGACAATGATGTCACAGGTTGCGGTGGTGCCGTTATTTAACGTTGCGGTAATGACGGCACTGCCATATTCTTTTGCAGAAACCAGACCGCTTTGGCTGACGGTTACGCAGGATGGATTGCTGGACTGATAAGCGATTCCGTGGTAACCGTTTTTGGAAAAGGCAAGCTGCAGAGTTTTCCCTCTGTTGATGGTATAACCTGGATCTTTGAAAGTGGCCTTTTGGGAAATATTCAGGTTTCCACGAAGCGCCACATCAGCAGCCAGGGACTGCATATTCTGCTCAATCTGCTGAGACTGTGCAGATGTCTTGCCGTTTATAGCCGGATAATAGTTGATGCCTTCTGCGGATCTGCCAAATAAAGTAGAGTAGATACAGCAGGCGGATAAGTAGCTTCCGGCCACATTAGGATGAAGGCGGTCACCGGCGCTGTAATACAGATCGAGATCTGGATACAGGGTACGTTCTCTGGCAAAAGCAATACCGGATGGGGCCAGTGCACAGCCCTGCTGTTTGGCAGTGGCATAATATACATTGGCAATATTCATCTGCTGCTGGTCGATATTGTAAGCAGAAGATTTATAATCCGGTGCCCAGGTACAGTAGAGTACCATTTGAGCGCCAGCGGACTTGATCAGTGGAGCCAGTGTGGCAACTGCGTTCTTGAATTTACCTGGAATTTCAGTGGTCTCATCGCTCTTTCCCTGGAGAATAACATAATCCCATTTTTGATTTTTTAATTTGTTATACATCTGTTGGCTGACTTTCTTCTTGGCTTCCAGAGAAGGATAGCCATTTCCGGTTCCAGGATTCACATCGTCAGTCAGGGAGTTGCCACCCAGTGTAACCGATTCTACCGTGGCATTGATGCCGCTGGCCCGGCACAGATTCTGCACCATGCCAGGAATGTCATTGGTATAGGTCAGACTGTTGCCGATCATGAGAATTCTTGGACTGTTGGTGACAGGCTTGGCCTGATAGACAGGCCGGCCGCTGAAAAAGACGGTGGATCCGGCAGCGGAAGCTGGGATCGTCAGGATCAGCAGCAGAAAAGAAAATAGAAATACAGCAAATGATTTTTTCTTCATAACATGCTCCTCATAATAATAAATCAATAACTAGTGATCGAGTAAAGTATAACAAAGTTGGGAAAAAGTGACAATAGTGTGAATAGAAAATTAAGGATAGATTAAGGAAGGGACATCCATGGCAGCATAGATGTCCCTGTGGTAGATAGCGATGGAGTTATTTTAATAGCTGGTGAAATTTTCGCTTTATTTTATTGCTGAATGTTTCTTCCCATACGGCATCCAGACGTACCTGTTCTATATGATTTACTGCCAGAGCTGGTATAGGGGAACCCTTGGTAAGCAGATATCTGGCAGGATCTGCATTTACCTGATAATCAGAGCAGAGCTGGAAAGTGCCATTCTCCAGATACCAGTACCATTTACTATGGAACTTCAGCCGGATATACCAGCCGGAAAGCTCATATCCATCTCTGGAAAATTCAGGTACCGGGATGGTCTGTTGTCCATTGTTCTGGACTGGTTCATGTAAAAAACATTCGGTGAATCCGCGTCCGGTCGTGCGGACATCAAATAAGACGCTGTCAAGATGATAGTCCTTTGAAGAAGCATGGTAATTGCTGTAACAGGATAATGGGTACAATTCACTGTTATTTTTCCAGCAGATAATTGCCTGCATAGATGCAATACCGTTGACCGGAATATAAGGAATACGGTCATGTTCCTGGAAAATTCGAATTGGTGAATGTTTCGTTTCATTATATTCATCCACCAATACAAAGCTGCCGTCTTTCAGATACCAGAACCATTTGGTATCAATGCGGAAACGCATACGCCAGCCATTGAACTGATAGCCTGGACGGAAAAACATACAGCTGGCAAAACGGGAAAGACCATTATTTACCATTTTTTTAGCAGATTGAAAAACAGGGAGGCCGTCATAAGTGTAAGTCAGTTCACCGCTTTCCAGAGAAAGGGCTTTGGTGATACCGGCAGCAGATTCAGCACAGTAGGTAATTGGATAGGTAAGACTGCGCTTCCACCATTCATACGACTGAACCGGACGCTGTTCCTGTTCCATGCGATGGATCGCAGAGAGAATGAAATCTGCCGATTCTTTTCGTTTTTGTTCCATAATAGGTGTGACCTTGCTGTAGTCAATATCCGGCAATGGATGTCCGATCAGATCTGTAGAAGCCTGGAACCGACGATCCATCAGACCAAACATTTCAAGAACATTCGAGACCTTATCACCTGCTCGCTTGCCGACAAATAATTGCTTTTCAAATAAAATACTAAAGCAACAGCAATGGAAGGAATTGGTAAAGATATAATCTGCATATTTGATATATCCCAGCCATTCTTCGATTCCCATATCATAGTGATAGATCACTTCGATATCAGAGTATTCAGACAGTTTACCTTGTTTTAAAGGACGGTCCGTAATCTCTACGATTTTCAGATGATGCGCTCTGGCATATTCTACAGCCTTTTCTGCAGTATCATTTGCTTTCTCCATGACATAATAGAGGAAAATATAATGTTCCACTTCTGGTTTTATGATAATAGAATCATAGAACTCTTTTTCGTGAAGAAGTACTGGATCCAGAACCTGTGTTACCGGCTTCTCAATATTTTCTTCCAAATAGTGCTTCAGACTGGCTTCCCGGACGGAAATAGCATCAATATCCTCTACATAATGCAGAAAAGTCTGTTCATCCTCTTCGTTTTCACTGAAAAATACGCCGCGGCTGGCCGCATAAGAGATCTTCCATTTATTCTCCATGGCTGTGCTGGCAAGGAAGAAGCCACGGTCGAATCCCCAGTAAGGTTCTTTTTTCCAGATGACATCCGTGCAGCAGATATAGCAGTCAAAGCCTGGGTCTTCCACTTCCAGAAGGTCACAGTTATATACACGGTCAGTTTTGATATAGTGAGTATCAATAAAGTGCTGGAATTTATCATAGCGGCGCTCGCGTTCTTCATAGAGTTCGGACCAGTCATGACGAAGCCCAGTGATTCTGGCCCATTCTTCCGGTTCTTTTTCTACACGATCCTGTTTTTCAAAGTTCTCACATAAACGTGTATAATAATCAGCAGGATGACGAAGATCAAAGTCGTTGAAATAGATCGGGGTATAGCTGATAATGGTATTTTCAATATCGTGCTTCAGCAGAAACTGCTGAAAGGCATAATTGTGGAGCGGGCAGGCAAAATTCTGACCCTTTGAATACATGTTGATAGAAATAATTCCGATTTTCATAAATGACCTCGCTGGATTGATTTTAAGTAAAAATAGTATAGCAGAAAAGAAAGCATATGACAATAAAAGCGGTTGGAAACCGGTGAAAGGGAACAGGAAAGAAAAAATACTCTGAAAAGATAGGAAAGAAGAAAAAAATCATGTATAATAAAAATTTAGAAAGAGTTTTGCTTGAGAATGACAATGAAGGTGGGAATAATACGTGAAGTTAACGGCTATTTATGTATATGAAAAACAGGAGAGCGCAGAAGCACTGATGAATGGGCAGAATATGCAGAAGGAGACGCTGCAGATCATCCCAGTCAAGGGTCATTTGACAGAGTCAGGTGAAAATCAGGTGCTGGAACATCTCTCAGAATCAGAGGGAGACTATCTGACCGTTCTGTATGAAAAAGATAATTTGTCAGCAGAATGGCTGAAGAAGGCATGTGAGAAACTGGAGCAATCAGAGATAGCGTTTGTTATGCCATATACCTGTCCGCAGTTTGAACTGACAGAAAAAAGTGAACATTTCCTTCCGGAAACCCGGGAAACGATGGAGATCGATATCCGTGAGAGTCAGCTGGTATTCCCTCTGGAACTCCATGGTCTGGTACTTCGTACTTCGCAGGTGCTGGAAGCATGGAAGCATTGTGATCTGGAGGCAGAGAAAGAAAAGCAGCTGCTCTACTGGCTGTTGAAAGATCACCCGGTCTTTTCCTATATGGGGGAAGCAGAATTGAAGTACCTGGTGCCTCGGGAACAGGATTTCTTTAACTGTATCAGTGTTTTGCAGAGAGAGTGGTATTACGATTCCTTTGAAAAGGGAATGCTGCCGTTGCTGGAGCGGGAAGCGAAGAACGGAGAAGTGAACACACTTTTGCAGTGCATGGCACTGCATATGGTGGAGCTGAGACTTTGCGCCAATACGAATAATCGGAATAAACATGTGATTCCGGAGGAAGAGGTGCCGGAATACTACCAGCTTTTGAAGAAAGTGCTGGACTATGTGACTGTAGAGACGATTCTGAAGAACGAATCTGCTATGCTGAAGGTAGCTCAGAAGATGCGAATGTTTGTGATCCGTCTGAGACATGGAAGGGAAAATTATTATCCGGATGTGAAGGGCAGTGAAGATAATATCCAGATGACATTTGAAGGTATTCCATTTGCGGATATCGAAAATCTGTCGGTGAGGATTGAACTGATCAATTTTGAAAATGGAAAGCTGGAAATCGATGGCAATATGAATGATTTTATTGCGGATGCACGAGGCGTTGTATATGCAAAGTTCGATGACAACTGTGTTCCGGTAGTCTACAATCGTCGTTATGCATTGCAGAAATGCTTTGGCGTATCGTATTATCGAAACAAGACCTTTCACGTATCGGTGCCAGTGCCAGTCAGCGAAAAAGCAAGAAGTCTGACCTTTGGCATGAAGGTGGATGATCATGGATATGAGCTGAAGATGGATTTCCCGATGCAGACCAGTCGCTTCTCTAAGGCAATGAATGGAGGATACTGGAGATTTGGCAGCTACATTTCCTATTGGAAAGATAACCGGATTTGTGTGGAAAAGTATACATGGACGAAAATGATGAAAAAGGAGCTGCGTCTGTGGAAACAGATGTATTGCAAAGGAAATGGAAAGTTCCGGGATCAACTGCCGGTTCGTGTATTGAACTTCCTGTGTCAGCCGTATTTTTCCAGAAAGAAGATCTGGCTGTTTTTTGATAAGATCTATAAGGGTGGAGATTCTTCGGAATATCTATATAAGTATGCGCTGGAGCAGAAGGATGGCATTACGAAATACTATCTGCTGGATGAATCCTGTCCGGACTATAAGCGTATGAAAGCAGAAGGTTATAAGCCGATTAAGAGAGGAAGTCTGATCCATCGCCTGGCCTTTTTGAATGCGGATATGATCATTGCCTCAAATTCGACCATTTTTGCATTTAATAATTATGAGGGAAGAAAGTCAGAACCGATCCGTGGACTGATTCATTCTGATACCGCCTGCGTGCAGCATGGAATGTCAATTCAGAAGATTGCGCTGGCGCAACAGAGACTCAGAGATAACACCAGATTGTATTTCTGTGCTTCAAAGTATGAGCTTGAGAATCTGTCCAGGCCAGAATATGATTATGAGGGCTACGATGCACTGAAACTGACGGGGGTACCGAGATATGATGGACTGAAAGACCGGAAAGAAAAGGTACTGCTGTTTTCCCCAACCTGGCGTATGAATTCGGTTCTGCCGGCTTATCATGGTGAATCCTATGCCAGAGACTATAATCCGAACTTTAAAGAGACCAGCTACTATAAGGTATACAATGGACTGTTAAATGATCCACAGCTTCTGGATGCAGCAAGAAAGTATGGCTACCGGATTCAGTATGTATTGCATCCGCTGATCAGTCCACAGTATGAGGATTTTACGCAGAATGATCTGGTAGAGATTATACCGTCTACCGGTGAGATGAGCTATGAGAAGCTATTTTGTGAAGCAGCATTGATGGTAACGGATTTTTCCGGGGTGCAGTTCGACTTCGCTTATATGAGAAAACCGGTGGTGTATTTGCACCATAATGACATACCACAGCATTATGAAGAGGGAACCTTCCACTATAAGACGATGGGATTTGGCGAGATATGTCATACAAATCAGGAACTGATTGACGTCTTATGCAGATATATGGAACATAATTGTGAGATGCCAGAGAAATATCGTGCTCATGCAGATGATTTCTTCTATTATTCAGACCATCACAACTGTGAAAGAATCTATCAGGAAATGATCAAATATCAGAAAAGAAAAGATGAACGATAATAAGACAGGAAAGATATGACAGGGAGGCAGTTATGACGCAGTGCTACACTGTTTTGAGAACGGGAGAGAGGACAGACAGATATACAGAGGATATACAGGCTGAGCTAAAGGACATCGCAACGGAGTTTGTAGTTCTGGCTGGCGACAGAGACGTATTTCCGGAGACAGATCTGCAGGCGGCCTGTGCCTTTGCACAGGAGAAGCAGCTGGATGTGGTGATGTTGGAATGCAGTTATGCCTCTGGTGATGAGAATGCGACAGCTGCGGCGAAATCAGGAAAAAAAACAGGCGGTCTTGTGCATCTGGATAACATGGAAGAATTGTCTTCCATGCCGGATGACTATGACGCAGTGGTTTACCGCAGAGCGGCATTGCAGGGAGAACTGCCAGATCCGGAACATGGCTATGAGATGGCTGCGGATGCGTTTTATCGCGTGGCAGAGAAAAAGATGGCTGTCGGCTACCTAGCAGGCGCAGAAGTACAGATCGGTCATCCAGAGAAAAAGGACATCAGCCGAAATGCAGATAACCGTGAGTCTGCCTGGTATTTGGATTGCTTTGCCAACCATTGCCGCAGAACGATTCAACGCTATGACGGAAAGCTGCCAGAGTATATGCAGCTACATCTGGTGCGGGAATTGATTCTTAGATTTGATACGAACAAAAATCACCATGATAAGCATGTACTGGATAGGGCTGGCCTGGAGACATTTTATCAGCTGGTGAGGGAAGTACTTATGTCGATTGATGATAAGATGTTGATCTCCGGCGTGAAGATGTGGAATGGCTACCGGATTGCATTTGCCTTGCAAGAGAAGTTTCTGCATCTGAAGTATCCCGATCTGCAGGAAGAATATCTTCTGACAGATCCGGTAAAAGAGAATCGGGGACTGAGATATCCAACGAGAATCCGGATCAATGGCAGGCTGCTGGAGAATCAGGTATTGCCAAAGGTGTGTCTTGATGTGGTGAATGAAGAGAAGGACGCATTGGTATTGGATTGCTCCTGTGCCTATTTCCTGAAGGATTCCGACATTCACTGGGAAGTACTGTGGAATCAGAAGCCAGTGGAAGTACAGGAAACGCAGCGTTATGATGAGACAACTTATTTTGGACAGGCGGAGTATCGGGGTTATACGTTTCGGATTGTGCTGCCCAAAAAGAACTTTCGAAAGAAAAATAAACTGCAGTTTGTATTAAATGCAGATGGAAAGAAGATTCCCCATCCGATTATCACGAGGCGGTTTACTTCCAGGATCACAGCGAAACTGAACTGCTCCTACTGGTGTTTTGATCATTATGTGATGACCTTTGACCGTGGAAAAGTCAAACGGGCGATTTTGGTTGAGGAGTGCGGCAGTCTGGGACATCTGAAGCGGGAAGCAATATTCTGGATCGATATATTGAAGAAGACTGTGAAAAAGATGGATACCGGCCGGCCGGAGATGTTAAAAGAACGTTTCTGGTATTGGCTGAGTTACCCATTTTATCATAAGAAAAATATCTGGCTGACTTTTGATAAGATCTACAAGGGCGGTGACTGCGGAGAATATTTTTATAAATATTGTGTCAGCAGGAAGGACTCTGATGTAGTGCCAGTGTATTTGATGAATGAAGGAGCTGAGGATACGAAGCGTCTCCGCCAGGAGGGCTATCAGCCACTGATTCATGGAACGAGGAAACACAGGTGCATGTATTTGCATGCAAAGATGGTATTTGCCACTCACGCAGGCCTGTATAATTTTAATGGCATCAGTGATGAGGAGATCCCATATCTCCAGGATCTGATCTCTGCGGATGCTGTCTGCATTCAGCACGGTCTGACGGTGCAGGATCTGGCCTTTAATGCTAATCAGGCATTTAATAACAACAAGCTTTATTACTGTGCTTCCAAATACGAAGTGCAAAACTTACGTCAGCCGCAGTATGGATATCTGGATTCGTCAGCGATCCGGCTGAAAGGTCTGGCCAGATTTGACGGACTGGTGAACCGGGATCAGAAGCAGATCCTGATTACACCAACCTGGCGGAATTATATTGCTCTGTGGCCGAATGGAAAAAATGAGTCCAGACCATATTCGGAGTTGTTTAAAGGCACAGATTATTATAAAATCTATAACAGACTGATCACCGATAAGAAGCTGCTGGAGACTGCGAAGCGAACCGGATATCGGCTGGTTTATCTGGTGCATCCGAATATCGGGGAGCAGGCGGTGGATTTTGAACAGAGAGAGGGTGTGGAGATTGTCTCAGCTCTGGGTGTGAACTATGAGAAGATTTTATGTGAATCCAGCCTGATGCTGACAGATTATTCCGGTGTGCAGTTTGACTTTGCCTATATGAGAAAGCCAGTGGTGTATTATCATCCACCAAAGCTTCCACCACATTATGTGGAAGGTGGATTTTTCTACGATACACAGGGATTTGGAGAGATCTGTACGGAGCATCAGCAGCTGGTGGATACTTTATGTGATTATATGGAATATGACTGTCAGCTGAAGGATTTCTATCGTACACGGCAGGATGATTTCTTTGCATTCAGTGATCATGACAATTGTAAACGTATATTTGAAGATGCCTATGCATGGCAGAAGGAGAACAGATAGATGGTATCAGCAGTGATTTTTGCAGGAGGCGTGGGTGCCAGGATGAAATCTCAGGACATTCCGAAGCAGTTCCTGATCGTGGATGGCAAGCCGATCATTATCCGAACCCTGGAGGTGTTCAGTGAGCACCCGGAAGTGGATGAGATCGTGGTGGCCTGCCTGGAGAGCTGGATTCCGGTTCTGGAAGAGCAGGTGGCAAAGTTTAGTGTGAAAAAGATCAGGGCGATTGTACCTGGGGGCGTAAATGGACATGGATCCATTCACAATGGTCTCATGAAGGCAGCGGAAACTGCTCAGGGGGAAGATATTGTATTGATCTGTGATGGTGTGCGCCCAATGATCACCAGTGAGCTGGTTTCGAACTGCATCCGGGAGGCAAGAGAATATGAAAATGCAGTTCCGGTGACACCGAGCATTGATTCGGTGTTGGAGAGCTTTGACGGACAGACCTGCTGCAAGAGCTACAAGCGCAGCAATATGTTCATTACCCAGGCACCACAGGGATATACATTCCGCAAGATTCTGTGGGCTCACGAAGAAGCTGAAAAACGGGGAATTACGAACCCGACTTCTTCCGCAGAATTACTTCTGGAGCTGGGAGAAGACATCCATATTTTCCTCGGAGAACGACAGAATATCAAGGTAACTACCCCGGAAGATCTGTATACATTACGTTCCGGTTATTATTATAATCGTTACCGGGCATTTGCTAGTGAAGAGTTGCAGAACGATCTGCCATTGTAGGAGGAAGCGACATGGGAAAAATGATAAAAGATCTGGTACCGGAGCTGGTCTATACAGATGTGGCATCCATTGTGGAGCGGCAGCTTCCATGGGAAGAGCTGGATCACAAGACGATTCTGGTGACTGGAGCCAATGGCTTTATCAGTTATTATATGGTATTGACGCTGCTGATGAGAAATGACTTTTTAAACAGTGGCATCAAAGTCATTGGTCTGGTGCGTTCCAGAGAAAACGCAGAAAAGAAATACGGAGAGATCCTGGATCGGGAGGATCTTTCTCTTTGGGTAACCGATGTATGTGAACTGACGGATTGCGGCCGGGTGGACTATATTATTCATGCAGCAAGTCAGGCCAGTGCATGGCATTTTGAGCACGATCCGGTGGGCACCATCAATGCCAATCTGATCGGAACCCAGAAGGTGCTGGAACTTGCGGTCAAATATCAGGCACAGGTACTGATGTTTTCCAGCCTGAAGACATATGGAAGCTTCGGAGACTATCCGAAGGAGTCTATGAAAGAAGAAGATGTAGGGTATCTGGATCATACTTCTTATAAGAACTGTTATGCCATCGGCAAACGGGCAGCGGAGACCTTATGTGCCAGTTATAGCAGGCAGTATGGCATTCCGGTGAAGATTGTGCGGCCAAGCTATATCTATGGACCGACCAGACGTGGGGATGACCGGGTATGGGCGCAGTTCATGGTGAATGTATTAAATAATGAGGATATCGTGCTGAAAAGCAGTGGTGCTCCTTATCGATCCTATTGTTATGTGACAGATACGGTGGCAGCGGTCTTTACGGTACTGCTAAAGGGAGAAGTGATGCAGCCATATAACATTTCTTCCAAAGAAGGCAACATCACCATCCGCAATCTGGCCAGAGCAGCGGTAGCGGCTTTCCCGGAAAAGAATCTGAAGCTGAGCTTTGTGAATCCAGAGGATGAAAAAGAACCGGAGATTACCGCAAAAGTGTGCGAAATACTGGACTCCGAGAAGCTGGAAGGTCTGGGCTGGAAGGCGGAAGTCTCCATTCAGGAAGGCATGAAGCGTGCGATTCAAATTATGATGATGCCAGGGGCAAAAGCATGATGCTGCGATGTGTTTGCACAGGAGTGGATTTATGACATCTATGACCAGCTATCAATAATTGACAGCAACAGATAATTCAAGTATGATGAAGTGAGGAATAAATGAGCAGTTTATTTTATATCATAGGAAAAAGTTCTACCGGAAAAGACACGATTTATAAGGAATTGTGCCAGAAGAAAGAGCTGAACCTGAGACCACTGGTGATGTATACCACTCGTCCGATCCGGGATATGGAGAAGGATGGCCGGGAATACTATTTTGTGGATGACGTTACACTGAAGCAGCTGGAACAGACCGGAAAGGTGATTGAGAAGAGAGCGTATCATACCATTTACGGTATCTGGACTTATTTTACGGTGGATGATCAGCATCTGGATCTGGAAAGTCAGGATTATCTGGCGATTGGAACACTGGAATCCTATGAGAAGATCCGGGATTATTATGGTGACCAGAAAGTGGTTCCTCTCTATATTGAAGTGGAAGATGGACTGCGTCTGGAGCGGGCTCTGGAGCGGGAGCGAAAGCAGAATCCACCGAAGTATGAGGAGATGTGCCGGCGGTTTCTGGCAGATCAGGCAGACTATTCTGAGGAAAAGCTAAAAGGAGCCGGAATCACACAAAGGTATTCCAATGAAAAAGAGATAGAATCCTGTGTGGAGACACTGGCAGCAGTGGTCCGTTCATACAGGGAAAAGTAACACGAAAGGGCCAGAGAAAAAGAACTGGTTCAGAAGGGAGAAGGCATGGCAGGATTTGATCATATTATTGGGCATTCTGATGTGGTAGAGCATCTGAAGAATGCAATGAAAATGGATAAGGTATCACATGCCTATATATTTAATGGAGAAAAGGGCTGTGGAAAGAAGACTCTTGCAAGGGAATTTGCCAAAGCCCTGCAGTGTCAGGGAGAAGGTGAACGACCTTGTGGTCAGTGCCAGTCCTGCAGACAGGCGGACGGACATAACCAGCCGGATATCATCGAAGTGTCCCATGACAAGCCAAATACCATCGGAGTAGACGATATTCGTGAACAGGTGGTAGGTGATGTGCAGGTGCGTCCATACAGCAGCCCGTACAAGGTATATATCATACCGGAGGCAGAGAAGATGAATCAGCAGGCACAGAATGCATTGCTGAAGACCATCGAAGAACCACCAGAATACGTGGTGATTTTATTACTGACCACGAATGCGGCATCCTTTTTGCCGACGATTCTGTCCAGATGTGTGATGCTGAATATGAAACCGGCATCCGATGAACTGGTCAGACAGTTCCTGATGGAGCATGTGCAGATACCGGATTATGAGGCAGATATCTGTGTGGCTTTTGCACAGGGAAATATCGGAAAGGCAGAAAGGCTGGCCTCTTCGGAGTATTTTTCCGAGATCAAAGGTGCAGCGATTCATCTGCTGACCCATGTGAAGGATATGGACATCGGGGAGATTTCCCAGTCTGTAAAAGCAGTAACAGAGTTCAAACTGGATATCAGGGATTATCTGGACCTGTTGGCGGTATGGTTCCGGGATGTACTGTATTTTAAGGCAACCAGTGATGCCAACGGCATCATATTTAAAGAGAATGTAAGAGCAATTACCGAGCAGACCAGACATTGCTCGTATGAGGGACTGGAGCAGATCCTGGAAGGCATTCGCAAGGCGAAGGCCAGACTGACGGCAAATGTAAACTTTGACCTGACGATGGAATTACTGTTCCTGTTAATAAAGGAGAATCAGTAGAATGACAAAAATTATAGGGGTTCGTTTCCGCACAGCGGGAAAAGTCTATTATTTTGACCCTAAGAATATGGAGATTAAGCGGGGACAGCATGTGATTGTGGAGACGGCCCGTGGAACAGAATATGGCCATGTGGTGGTGGGCACAAAGGAAGTGTCCAGAGAAGAGGTAGTACAGCCACTGAAGCCGGTGATTCGTGTAGCTACCGTGGAGGATGATGAGCATGCCAGACGCAACCGGGAGAAAGAGCGGGAAGCCATGGCTATCTGCCATCAGAAGATTATCAAGCACAATCTGGATATGAAATTGATTGATGCAGAATATACCTTTGATAATAATAAGATATTATTTTATTTTACTGCAGATGGAAGAATCGATTTCCGTGAGCTGGTAAAAGATCTTGCCGTGGTATTCAAGATGCGTATTGAGCTGCGTCAGATTGGTGTGAGAGATGAGACCAAGATTCTGGGAGGTGTGGGTATCTGCGGAAGACCGCTTTGCTGCCACACATATTTATCAGAGTTTGCGCCGGTGTCCATTAAGATGGCGAAGGAGCAGAATCTGTCTCTGAATCCGACCAAGATCTCCGGAGTCTGTGGCAGATTGATGTGCTGTCTGAAGAATGAGGAAGACACCTATGAGTATCTGAACAGCCGTCTGCCGGATGTGGGAGAGACTGTAACACTTCCAGATGGCGACAAGGGTGAAGTACACAGTGTCAACGTACTTCGGCAGACTGTGAAGGTGCTGGTGGAAGTAGATGATGGAAAAGAGATGAGCGAGTATCCGGTAGCAGAACTGAAGTTCAAACCGAGAAAGCGTAAGAATACAAAAGAAAAGCCTGTAAAAGAAGCAGTGAAGGAAACGGCTGAGGGCGAGCAGGAGACTGGTGCACCAAAGGAATCCAGAGAGCCGAAGGAGTCAAAAGAACCAAAGGAACGTAAGGGCGGCAGAAGCAGAGATGGCGAACGGGAACCGAGGGAACGCAAAGGTAACAGAGAAGGGGAACCGAGAGAGCGCAGAAATAACCGCCATGGCAGCCGACGTGACAGAGATGGCCGCGAAGCCAGAGAGGGAAAAAGCCCAAGAGAGTCCCGAGAAGTAAAAGCAGCCGCTACTACAGAAAAGGAATCCTAGATGGAAGTAAAGTTAAAAGCCGGAGAGCGGATTGATGAGCTTCAGCGCAATGGATATCAGATTATTCAGAATGAAAATGGATTCTGCTTTGGAATGGATGCAGTGCTGTTGTCTGGATTTGCCCGTGTGAAGAAAGGAGAACAGGCACTGGATCTGGGAACCGGAACAGGAATTATCCCTATTCTGCTGGAAGCAAAAACAGAGGGACGACACTTTACCGGGTTGGAGATTCAGGAGACCAGCGCAGATATGGCGCAGCGCAGTGTCTGTCTGAATGATCTGCAAGAAAAGGTGCGCATCGTGCAGGGAGACATTAAGTCCGCAACAGAGCTATTTGGAAAGGGCTCCATGGATGTGGTGACCTCCAATCCACCGTATATGACCGGGCAGCATGGGCTGGTGAATCCGGATATGCCAAAAGCCATTGCCAGGCATGAGATCCTCTGTACGCTGGAGGATGTGATCGGACAGGCTTCTGCACTTTTAAAAGAAAATGGACGGTTCTATATGGTACACCGTCCATTTCGCCTGGCAGAGATCATGGTGTTGATGAACAGATACCGTCTGGAACCGAAGCGGATGAAGCTGGTTTATCCTTTTGTGGATAAAGAACCGAATATGGTGCTGATCGAAGGACTAAAGGGAGGTCGGCCGCGGATCACGGTAGAAAAACCGCTGATTGTGTATGAGAAGCCAGGCGTCTATACCAGTGAGATTTACGATATATATGGCTATTAAGAAAAAGGGGGCGTGAGACCTTGCAGGGAAAACTGTATTTATGTGCAACACCGATAGGGAATCTGGAGGATATTACCCTGCGGGTATTGCGCACATTAAAAGAAGTGGATCTGATCGCAGCAGAAGATACCCGCAACAGTATTAAACTGCTGAATCATTTTGAGATAAAGACACCAATGACCAGTTATCATGAATATAACAAGATCGATAAGGCATATTATCTCATTGAACAGATGAAGGATGGAAAAAATGTGGCGCTGATCACAGATGCGGGGACACCTGGTATCTCGGACCCGGGAGAAGATCTGGTGCGCCTCTGCTATGAAGCCGGGATTGAGGTAACATCACTCCCGGGACCGGCAGCCTGTGTGACGGCACTGACTTTGTCTGGTCTGTCTACCAGGAGATTTTGCTTTGAAGCATTTCTTCCATCAGACAAAAAAGAAAAACAGGTGATTCTGGAGGAACTGAAGGAAGAGTCCAGAACGATTATTTTATATGAAGCACCTCACCGTCTGGTACGTACACTGGAGGAACTGCTGGAGACGCTGGGAGACCGGCGGGCAACGATCTGCAGGGAACTGACTAAGAAGCATGAGACTGCCTTTACCACTACGCTGGGACAGGCACTGGAACACTTCCGGGCGACCGACCCAAAAGGGGAATGTGTGATTGTGATTGAGGGAAAGAGTCATCAGGAAAAGGCCAGAGAGACCCAGGAAAAATGGGAAGAGCTCAGTGTGGAAGAACATATGGAGCATTATCTTTCCCAGGGAATCGATAAAAAAGAAGCCATGAAGAAGGTGGCAAAGGACAGAGGAGTCCCGAAGCGTGTGATCTATCAGGCGCTTCTGACGCTGGCGCTGGTGCTGTTCTGTGTTGGATGTGGAGCAGGGAAAAAGACAGCATCCAATGATCCGTATCTGGGCGTTGCCCAGGTACTGCAGCCTGTGGCGGAGGGAACAGACGTATTATCGGAAGGGGCATTTGCCCTGGATATTTCCGATACCTCAAAGGGATATACAGTAGCCTCTTATAATGGAGATATGGAAAAGGTCAACATTCAGCTGACCGGACCAGATGGAATCGTATATAAATATTTTGTAACAGAGGAAGAGGGAGAAACGATACTTCCACTGACAGGAGGAGATGGCATGTATGCATTGGAAGTCTACGAGAATATCGCAGATGATCAGTACAGTGCGTTGTTAAATGACACTTTTGAAGTCAGTATGGAAAGTGAGTTTCTCCCTTTTTTATACCCAAATCAGTATGTAAACTTTGATGAGAACAGCAAAGCAGTGAGGCTGGCCGGAGAGCTGGCAGCGGATGCTGAGGATGATCTGGATGTGGTGACCAGGGTGTTTCATTATATAACAGAGAATATTACCTATGACTATGATAAGGCGGAAAATGTAGAATATGGTTATCTGCCGGATATTGATGAAACACTGGAGACCAAAACAGGAATTTGCTTCGATTATGCAGCATTGATGTGTGCTATGTTGCGATGCAGAGGAATTCCAGCCAAGCTGGATATCGGCTACACCAATGATGGGATGTACCATGCCTGGATCAGTACCTATCTGAAGGATAAAGGCTGGGTGGATAATATCATAGAATTTGACGGAGATACCTGGCAGTTCATGGATCCGACCATGACAGCGGCTTCCAGTACAGAAGCGGAGAAAAAACAGGTAAGCAAAGATACGCAAAATTATATGGTTAATTATGTGCGATAGTGGGAGGGTAATATGAAATCACTGAGTAACGAGGAACTGATGTCTTTTTGCAGCCAGATGGCGATGATTCTTCATGCAGGTATCTCAGCCATTGAAGGTCTGGCAATTATGCGGGAGGATCTTCCAGATGAAGAGGGAAAAAGAATCCTGGATGTGTTGTATGAACAGATGGAGCAGACCGGCAATCTGGCGGAATCTATGAAAGAGACGAAGGTATTTCCGGAATATGTCTGCAGTATGACAGAGATCGGGGAACAGACTGGACGGCTGGATGAAGTGATGGACGGCCTGGCCCTTCATTACGAGCGGGAACGGGATCTGATGGATACTATCAAGAGTGCATTGTTCTATCCGGCTGTGATGCTGGGGATGCTGACAGTAGTGATACTGATTCTGGTGGTTCGTGTCATGCCGGTATTTCATCAGGTATTACAGCAGCTGGGCGGCGGACTGACTGGTGTCTCGGCCGGGATTTTACATATGGGGATGCTGCTTAGCCGTTACAGTATGGTGTTTGTGGGCATTCTGATTCTTCTGGTAACTGGTATTGTCTGGCTGTCTGCCACGGAAAAAGGACGGCTGGCATTTCGAAAATGGATGGACCGATCTGGATTTCTGGGAAAAACAGCAGAAAAGATCGCCTGCTCACGGGTGGCAGAAGGCTTAAGTCTCTGTATGTTCAGTGGGCTGGATCTGGATCAGAGCCTGGAGATGACAGAAAAACTGATCACCCAGGAAACGATGAAAAAGCGGATCGATCAGTGCCGTTTTCTGATGGCAGAGGGGGAAGGATTTGATCAGGCTCTGACGAAAAGTGGCATTTTTTCAGGACTGTATGGAAAAATGATTTCTGTGGGGATCCGTACCGGATCAGTGGATCAGGTCATGTCTAAGATTGCCGGAGAATATGGGGAAGCAGTGGTGCAGAGCCTGGAACAGAAAGTGGCAGTAGTAGAACCAACTCTTGTGGCAGTACTGTCAGTTCTGGTGGGACTGATTCTGATCTCTGTGATGCTGCCGCTGATGAATATCATGTCGAATCTGGGCTGATCAGAAGGGAAAAGAAGCAATGAATCGATTTCAGAAAAAACAGGAGAAAACTGGAAAACAGAAAACGGGAGTTTTGCCGATTCTTCTGGCCGTGCTGGTGGTCGGCTGTGTCTGGAATGGCATTACCGTGACGGCTGTCCGCACCAGGGCGCAGGAAAAAAAGAGTCTGGAAGAAGCGATACATCGGGATATCGTGGCCTGTTATGCACTGGAAGGAGTATATCCGGAAAGTCTGGAGTACCTGAAGGAACATTATGGGCTGACTTATAATGAAGACCGCTATATTGTGAACTATGAGGCGCTGGGATCTAATCTGATGCCGGATGTAACGGTGATGGAGAAACAGGGTGCCTGAGGGCGAAAGTGAGGCATGCATAATATGAAGGAGCGAAAACATTCTATAGAGGATCTGTTTATTCTGGTAACATTTTTGGTATATGCCATAGCGTTGCTTTTATTTGCATCTCTTGGAGCTACGGTGTATCGGACAGTGACATCCGGGATGCAGCAGCATCAGATCCAGCGGACGGCGGAGAGCTATCTGCGGGAAAAAATCCGGCAAAATGACAGAGCAGATGCGATCCAGATCGGTGAAGTGGAAGGGCAGCAGGCCCTGCAGATCACAGAGCAGATCAAAGGGAAAAAATATGTGACTTATATCTATGCAGATGAAGGAATGCTGAAAGAACTGTTTATTTCTGCAGAAAAAGAACCGAAACTGCAGGATGGAACGGCACTTCTGGAGATGCAGAATCTCACATTTGAAGAAGAAGGAGACGGATATCTGAATATTGGTTTTCAGACGGAACAGGGAAAGATGCACAGATTCCTGATTCGGAAAAGGAGTAACAGCCTATGAAAAAAATAAAAACATCCGGATCAGGATTATTTTTACTGGAGTTGATGATCTCCATTGCTTTTTTTGCCATTGCGGCATCAGGATGCGTGCAGATCTTTGCCAGGGCACACAGCCTGAGTAAGCAGGCAGAAAGACTGGATCAGGCCGTGAGCATTGCCCAGAACCTGACGGAAGAGAACAGTGGACGAAGTGCAGAGAGTAAAACCTGGTATTACGATGGTCAGGGAGAGACTTGCGAGGAGGCAAAGGCAGTCTATCAGGCGGATCTAAGGGTACAGGTGCAGGAGCAGATGCGGCAGATTCAGGTTACAGTAGCGGACAGCGAAAAGAAAACGGTGCTCTATCGGTTAGAGACAGAAGTGTATTGTCCAGGTGAGGCAGATACACAGGCAGGAGGAAGCGATGAGTAGAAAAAGAGGATTTACAGGAGCAGGACTGTCTACGATACTTCTGGTATTTGTGATGCTCTGTCTGATCGTATTTTCTGCGCTTTCGCTTTCCACGGCCAGGGCAGATCTGGAGATGAGTCAGAAAGTAGCAGACAGGACAAAGGCTTATTACCAGGCGCAGAGCAGAGCCAGTGAACGATTAAAGGCGATTGACGCTGTTCTGGCAAGACAATATAATGAAACTGATAAGAAAGCATCTTATCTGCAAGGGGCACAGACGGTATTGCGGCAGGAGCAGGATCTGACTGTTACAGAGATGGAGAATGGCCAGGGATTGCTTTGCGTATACACAGAACCAATCAATGAGACACAGCAGCTGCGGGTGGAGCTTCAGATCACAGAACCGGAAAAAGAAGAGGCTTATGTGCAGATCCTGAGCTGGGAGGCAGAGCAGACAGAAGAATGGAATGGAGATACCGGACTGCCGGTATTACAGAAGAAATAATGTGACAGAGAAAAACGGAGGACAGGCAGAGCCTATGAATATAGAAGAGATCATCGAAAAAGTAAGGCAGATTATGAAAAATGCCATTGACCGGCAGGCATCGGATATTTTTATTGTAGCAGGGCGTGCCCTGACCTGCAAAATAAATGGAGAGATGGTAACGGTCGGAGAGCAGATGATGATGCCGGATGAGACCAGTGAGGTAATTTATGGTATCTATGAGCTGGCCGGAAAACGTTCTATGGATAAGCTGCTGATCAGCGGAGATGATGACTTTTCATTTTCCCTTCCCGGGCTGTCCAGATTTCGTGTCAGCACTTATAAACAGAGAGGATCACTGGCAGCCGTTATTCGAGTAATTGCATTTCAGCTGCCGGATCCAAAGAAGCTGGGAATTCCGGATGAGGTCATCCATCTGGCAGATTTCAACAATGGCCTGGTGCTGGTAACCGGAACGGCGGGCAGTGGCAAGTCCACAACCCTTGCCTGTATGATTGATCATATCAATCATACCAGAGCAGAACATATCATTACACTGGAGGATCCTCTGGAATTCGTACATCGTCATGACAAAAGTATTGTCAGCCAGAGAGAGGTAGTGACAGATACGGAGAGCTATATTACCGCACTTCGTGCGGCACTGCGTCAGAGCCCGGATGTCATTCTTCTGGGAGAGATGCGAGACTATGAAACGATCAATACTGTCATGACGGCAGCAGAAACCGGACATCTGATTTTTTCCACTCTGCACACCCTGGGAGCAGCCAATACCGTGGATCGTATCATTGATGTATTCCCAGCGAATCAGCAGAGACAGATCACGATCCAGCTGGCATCGGTGCTGCAGGCTATCGTGTCTCAGCAATTGATTCCGGATGTGGAAGGAAAACAGATTCCGGCATTTGAGATTATGGTAATGACACCGGCGATCCGGAACATGATCCGGGAAAATAAGGTGCATCAGATTGACGGGGTGATCTATTCATCCAATCAGACCCAGTTGATGTCTATGGATGCCTGTCTGTTGAAGTATTATAAAGAAGGGCGGATTACGAGAGAAACGGCTCTGGCCTATGCAACCAATCCAGATATGCTGGGGCGGAAGCTGTAATGTCATAAAAAAGAGAAAAATACCAAAATGGCAGACAGCAGTTGTCAGGAAAATAGAAGTTGTAAATTCAGGCATCGAAAAATGTGTAAAACCATAAACTTGTAAAAAGCATGCAGAATGGAAGAATGGTTTATGGATTTACTATGGGCAGGGATGTTGATCGGCGGCATGATCTATGCTGCATTTTCTGGAAATCTTGAGGCTGTAACAGAGGCAATTCTGTCATCAGCGAAGGAAGCTGTACAGCTGGGAATAGGTATGGCCGGGGTTCTGGCTTTTTGGACGGGACTGATGGAGATTGCACAGGATTGTGGCCTGGTAGATAGGCTGACTCGTAGTATCCGGCCAGTTATTCGATTTTTATTTCCGGATATTCCGGATGGTCACAGAGCGCAGGAATATATCAGTCTGAATATGATTGCCAATATGCTGGGGCTGGGAGGGGCTGCTACACCTGCTGGTCTGGAGGCTATGAAGGCACTGGAACAGATCGAAGAGGAACGAAGAAATGGAAGAGGAGCTGGCAGGAAGCGGCCCAGGGGAACAGCCAGTAATGAGATGTGTACCTTTTTGATACTGAATATCTCATCCTTACAGCTGATCCCGGTAAATATGATCGCCTGGCGCAGCCAGTATGGAAGCAGTAACCCGGAGACAATCGTAGGACCGGCACTGCTGGCGACCGCATGCAGCACGTTGACTGCAGTTATTTACTGCAAGTGGAAAATGAGAAAAGCATCGTAACCGTTCTGCAAACTTTACATAGATTTTACATTCACAACTCATAAACTTTACAAAGCCATGTTACAGTAACGATAACTATGGATATAGAACATGAAAAGTAAAGGAGTTATGAGATGGATATATTTTCTGCGATTGCTTTTTTAGGAGGTCTGGCGTTTTTCCTGTATGGAATGTCTATGCTGGGAGATGGATTATCCAGGGCATCCGGTGGTAAAATGGAAAAGATTCTGGAGAAGCTGACCAACAGTCGGGTGAAGGCAGTACTGCTTGGTGCCGGTGTGACGGCTGTGATACAGTCTTCCTCGGCAACAACAGTTATGGTGGTTGGTTTTGTAAATGCTGGTATCATGAAGCTGACTCAGGCAGTCGGACTGATCATGGGTGCGAATATCGGTACGACAGCTACCTCCTGGATTCTCAGCCTGACGGGAATCCAGGGAAACAATATCTGGCTGCAAATGTTAAAACCGACTTCATTTGCACCGATTCTGGCCATTATTGGAGCATTTATTCTGATGCTTTCCAAAAATGAAAAAAAGAAAAATGTGGCAACCATTATGGTTGGTTTCGCAATTCTGATGTCCGGAATGACCGCAATGAGCAGTGCGGTGGAACCGCTGGCTGAGGTACCGGAGTTCGGAGAAATTCTGGTGAAATTTGCCAATCCGGTAGCAGGAGTGCTGGCAGGTATGATTATCACAGCGGTGATTCAGAGCTCATCGGCATCGGTAGGTATTCTTCAGGCGCTGTGTGCAACAGGAACTGTCACCTATGGACTTGCGATTCCGATCATTATGGGACAAAATATAGGTACCTGTATTACTGCTATTATGTCTGCGATCGGAGCTACAAAAAATGCAAAACGTGCAGCAGCGATTCATCTGTATTTTAACATGATCGGTACGATTGTCTGTCTGGTATTATTTTACGGAATCAATGCATTTGTACGATTTGATTTTCTGACAGATGCCATTGGACCGGCTAACATTGCGATTATTCATAGTGTGTTTAACATCTTTACCACAGCGCTCTTATTGCCGTTTGGCGATCAGCTGGTAAAACTGGCACAGCTGACAGTTGGAAAGCACGAGAAAAAAACAGAGAAGACAGACGAAATGCAGATTCCGGTACTGGACGAACGTTTCCTGGAACGTCCGGCACTGGCAGCAGAATATTCTTATGTGGCAGCAAAACGTATGGCGTATCTGTCCAGAGAATCTCTGTTATCCGCACTGGATCTGTTTGAAACATACGATGAGAAAAAAGAAGCTCAGGTAACAGCACTGGAGGAAACCGTAGATCACTATGAAGATCAGATTGGTTCCTATCTGGTGCAGCTGAGCAGCAAAAATTTGTCTGATACAGACAGCCGAAGTCTGACAATGCTGCTTCACTGTATTGGAGACTTTGAACGAATTTCTGATCATGCAGTCAGTCTGATGCGCTCCGCAAAAGAAATGCAGGAAAAAAATCTGCATTTTTCCGAGCAGGCAGAAGCAGAAGTGTCGGTGTTCCGTTCCGCGATAAAAGATATCGTAGATACTGCATTTTCGGCATTTGTAACAGATAATATCAGTGAAGCCAAAAAGGTGGAGCCTCTGGAAGATGTGATCGATGACATCAATATTCAGGTAAGAGACCGCCATGTGCGAAGACTGCAGGAAGGACAGTGTACGATTCAGCTGGGATTCATTCTGTCCGATATCTGTACCGATATGGAACGAATTTCCGATCATTGCTCCAATATTTCAGCTTATCAGGTACAGCAGCATGAGAGTGAATATGATCCACATGCTTACTCTACTGAGATTCGCGATCATGAAGAATTCAGACAGCAGAGAGAAAAATATAGAGAACTTTATATGCTTCCACAGATGTAAAAAATATAGGAACTAATGTACCAGACCATGGCACGGACAGGGGGAAGAATAATGGCACTAATCTATATCGTAGAAGACGATAAGAATATCAGTGAAATCGAGAGCTATGCATTGAAAAACAGTGGGTATCTGGTGGATACTTTTGAAAATGCAAAAACATTCTGGAGCAGAGTACAGGATCGCAAGCCGGATCTGGTACTTCTGGATGTGATGCTCCCTGACAGCGATGGAATTGAAGTATTGAAAAAAATGAGACGAAATCCAGACACCAGACGTGTGCCGGTGATCATGGTGACCGCAAAATCTTCTGAGATTGACAAGGTAAAGGGACTGGATAACGGGGCAGATGATTATATTACCAAGCCATTTGGAATTATGGAGCTGATCTCCAGAGTCAAGGCGATTCTGCGGCGTATCAATCAGGATGAAGAAGAAAAACAGCTGGTATTCCAGAATATTACTCTGGATTGTGAAAAGCGTCAGGTGACTCTGGATGGAGAAAACTGTGAACTGACGTATAAGGAATTCGAACTTTTGAAGCTGTTTCTGCAGAATGCAGGAATTGTCATGACGAGGGAGACGATTATGGAAAAAGTGTGGGGAATTGACTTTGAAGGAGAGTCCCGTACACTGGATATGCATATTAAGACTTTGCGTCAGAAACTGGGAGATGCTGGAAAACACATTAAGACTGTACGAAATGTGGGGTATCGAATCGAATGAAAAAGAAAATTAATATTCAATTTGCCATCATTACTATGGTGGCAATTATTTTTACAGTGATTGTTTCTGTTATGGTCTATTCAGAACTGTTTCAGAAAGAGGTGCGGGAGAACTTAAGGATCTGTGCCTATGAATTGAAAAATACCGGAATTTTTGATGATCCAAAGGCAGATTATACCATGAAAGCAGTGGATAATGTGCGTATCACCGTGATCGATACGGATGGAACGGTTGCGTTTGATACAAATGCCAGCATTGGAGATTTGGATAACCATGGACAGCGGCCAGAGATTCAGAAAGCTTTTCAGAATGGAGAAGGGGAAATCATGCGCCGTTCGGCAACCATGAAAAAAACGGCTTTTTATTTTGCATTGCGTCTGGACAATGGACAGGTGCTCCGTGTGGCCAAAGAAGCTGGTAATGTGTGGAGTATGCTGAGTGCCTTATCCCTGCCACTGGGACTGATATCCGCAGCGCTGATTCTGGTCAGTGTGATCCTGACACATTTCCTGACTGGCAGTATTTTAAAACCGATTGAGCATATGGCATCCCATATGGATGATACCGAGGCGGAAGTGACATACCGGGAGCTGGAACCGTTTATGGAGACAATTCGCAAGCAGCATGAGGACATTGTGAAGAGTTCTCAGATGCGTCAGGAATTCACAGCCAATGTATCTCATGAACTGAAGACCCCGCTGACGGCGATTTCGGGCTATGCAGAGCTGATTGCCAGTGGAATGACAAGTGGGGATGACACGATTCGTTTTGCAGGAGAGATCTCGAAAAGTTCCAATCGTCTGCTGACACTGATCAATGATATTCTTCGTCTGTCTGAGCTGGATGCGTCCACGGAAGTACCGATGGAAGAATTGGATCTGTATGAGCTGGCAGAAAAATGTGTCAGCATGCTGCAGATTAATGCAGAGAAGCAGAACGTAACGCTGATGCTTACCGGAAAGCCAACAAGAATGATGGCGAACCGGGAAATGATGGAGGAATTGCTGTATAATCTGGTCAGCAATGCGATCCGTTACAATCGGCCTTATGGAAATGTGGTAGTATCGGTGAACCGGGAAGAGGAGCAGGTATATTTGACGGTGGAGGATACCGGAATCGGAATCTCCCAGGCAGATCAGGAACGGGTATTTGAAAGATTTTACCGGGTCGATAAGAGTCGCTCTAAGTCTACAGGAGGCACCGGCCTGGGGCTGGCGATTGTCAAGCATGTGGTTCAGTGCCATGGCGCAAAACTGAATATGCAGAGTCAGTTGGGATCTGGAACGAGAATTGATGTAATTTTTTAAAGATGTTGCAATTTTGTTATCCTTTTGCTATCCTTATTCTGCTATACTACATATGTAATAGTAGACAGTTTATGTTCACTTGACAAAAGGACAGGGTGAAATTATATGAAAAGAAATAAATTAATAAGGTACGGAGGCATTGCTCTGGCAGCAGCCGTACTGGTAACCGGTACCTGGTATACTGGTCGGGAGACAGATGATTTGTCCATTCCGCAGATAGTAGAATATATAGACACAGAGGATGGAAGCATTGTCATCCCAGAAGAAGAAGTTCCACTGGCAACTAAGCCTACGGTAAAAGTAAAGAAGACAAGGAAGAGAAAAGTAAAGAAGTCCAAGCTGAAGAAAAAAGCAAAAAAGACAGCCAAAAGCACAAAGCGCAGTAAGAAGTCCAAGACCGTGAAGAAGGAGAATTCCAAGAAAAAGGTAGCTACCGATACCACAGTTCTGACAACGGTAGTGACAGCAACGAAGAAGAATTCAAAGGTAAAGACGGTAACAACGACAGTGGAGACAACAGTGAAGACCACTACAACCAATAAGCCAAAGGGATCATCCAGTGAAGCTGCTGCATCAGCTAATACAGCGACTGCGAATACTACAGCGTCAGCAGCACAGAGTACATCTTCAGATGAGATGCAGACCGTAAGTAATGTAACAGTACGTTCCATGGCATCGAGAGCAGACGCTAATGTGCTGAATGCATTTGAGAATCTGGAGTTCAAGATCGAGATCAACCCGACATCTTCTTACAGTGGATATTTTTCAGTAAAAGCTCATAATATTATCCTGAAGAAGAGCAGTGGAGATACCATCTACCACGAGCTGGGACATTTTGTAGGATGGCTGGCAGGTAATGTAGATACCAGTTCTGAGTTTGTAGCGATCTACAACAAAGAGAAGAGTGCTTTGCAGTCAGCGAACTATCAGTATCTGACCAAGAGCAGTGCAGAGTATTTTGCAGAGTCTTACAAAGATTACGTATTATCTCCGCAGAATCTTCAGTCTACAAGACCACAGACATATGAGTTCGTGAAGAACGCTGTATCCCGAATTACAGATGCAAGAGTTACCAATATCAAGTCTGCATATATGAAGGCATATTGGTCATAAAAGAATATGGATTATCGAAGAGGCGGCATACACAGGTATGCGGCTTCTTTTTTCTTCCTTGAAAAAAGCCTGTAAAAATGGTATTCTGTAACTATTCAAAGCCTTATTATACAAGACAGACAGCAGGGTAACAGACTGATATCGGGCAACACAAAGAAAGTAAGGAGAGTGACGGCATGCCGGAACAAAAATTAGAAGTCAGAATGCTGGGCGGTTTTTCTGTTATGTATGCAGGAAAAGAGATCGTCATTGACCGCAGCTTTGTTTCGAAGACAACACAACTGTTTCAGTTGTTTTTGCTTCATGCGCAGGATGGCGTGTCGAAGGCAACATTGATTGATGCACTTTATGGACGGGAAGAAGTGGAGAATAAAAATGGAAGTCTGAATAATACGATCTTTCGTTTGCGCCGCCAGCTGAAAGCTGCCGGTTTACCGGACAGCAACTATATCTATATTCAGGGGGGAATGTGTACCTGGGATGAAGCAATACCAGTCTGGGTGGATGTCTGTGAATTTGAAAAGATGGTACAGCAAGGCCAGGAGTGCGGTAAGGAAGAAAGGCTGGATGCATATCGCAGAGCGGTTGCGATCTATACCGGTGAATTTTTACCAAATATGATCGGAGAAGATTGGGTAACGGTGGAGAATGTACACTGTCGGGATCTTTATGCCAGATGTGTACAGGAATTATGCGAAGATGGCATGATGGAAGAACGATATGAGGAAGTGCTCAGGATATCTTCCGCTGCCGTCGCTATTTATCCATTTGAAGACTGGCAGCTGTGGCAGATTGACAGTCTGATGGCCATGTCCCGTTATCAGGAAGCAATGACGGTATATGAGAAGTCTACGCAGATGGCTTTTGATGAACTGGGATTGTCTCCGTCACCGGAGATGCTGCGGCGATTCCGAATCATGGGCGAGCATGTCAGCCAGACCGCAGAAGTAGCAGATGATATTAAGAATCGACTCAGTGAAAAAGAAAAAGCCATGGGAGCTTATTACTGTACGTTTCCAAGTTTTGTGGACATTTATCATGTGTTTACCCGCATGATGGAACGCAGTGGTATATCTGTGTATATTATGCTATGTACATTAAAACATAGAAATGGAACAGTAAAGTGGGAAGAGGGTAAGGATCGTGCAGCTTCTAAGAAGCTGGCATCGGCTATCTCCAGTTCCCTGCGAAAAGGTGATTTTTATACCAGATACAGTTATACTCAATATCTGATTATGTTTTCAGAGATCAAGCTGGAAAATTGCAAGATTGTGTCGGATCGAATCCAGTCGAATTTTGAAAAAATTTGTTCCGGGGATTACAGCATAGATTTCCATGTGACATCGATCGCAGATATTGACCGGGATGCAAATGTACCGGAAAAGTATTTCCTGAATGCCAGTGGCATCTGGAAGGAATAACAGAAGTCTATTGTTTATAAGCAAAGAATCTCACGAGTGGGATTCTTTTTTATTTAAATTCAGTTTATATTTCTTACACTTTAAGGTGTGTTTTATTTTCTTTTTAGGTTTCTTTTAGGTTTGGAAATAGTTCACAGTTTTTTAAAAATCCACCATCTATTTGTTTAAATTCAGTTTAAATTTCTCATTTACTATAAAGACCAGGTTTGGAATAACAGCAGAGCGATAGAAAATGGGAGCATATAGGATGAAGAAAAATGGAGTAGTAGAAAAATATACTGGGCTGTTTTTGGCAGCAACAGTAACGGCCATGCAGGTCACAGGAACCTGGGATGTTTATGCAGCAGATACATTGGAATATGCGGGAACAACACAGATCAGTACCGTTGAGGTCTATCCATTGGCAGATACGTCTTCTGTGGAACTGGAAGTGGAGGAGGTCTATGCAGAAGAAGGTACTCAGCTGACGGAAGGAGATCCGATCCTGAAACTGACAGATGAAAGCTACCAGGAAGCGTTGGCCTATTATGAGGCTGCAATCATTAAGGCGGAAAGTACATTAACGGACACACAGCTGGAATATGACCAGGGAGTGCTGGAGGCTAAATACACCTGCGAAACGTCAGAGGCAGATGCGGAAAATGCAGAATATATTCGTACTTACCAGACCAATGAGGTGGAGAGTGCGTTGACTGATCATGAAGAGACACTAAATGATATCGATGAGCGAATTGCGGAGCTGGGGGCAGGAATTGCAGATGGAAGCTACGATTCTGGTTCTGCTTCTGGCGGGGCTTCAGCAGGAGGAAGCAGTGCATCAGGTTCTGGTCAGAAAAAGTCTGATGATACGCAGAAACAGAGCGAGGCGGAATCTGAGGCGGAGAGCAGTACAGCATCTGAGCAGACGGGAGAGACAGAGAGTGGCAGTACCGAGGCAAGTCAGCAGGGAGAAACAGAAAGCGGCAGTACCGAGGCAGGTCAGCCTGGAGAAACAGAAAGCGGCAGCACAGAAGCAGGTCAGCCAGGAAGTGCCGGCAATGGTGGCAGTACGGACGGATCAACACCGGAAAGCACGGAATCCGGGCAGGATGCGGCAGATGCAGATATATCCGGGAAGACAACGGAAGAACTTCGTCAGGAACTGACTACGAAGATGAGTGAAGCAGAGACGCTGGCACAGACTCTGACAGAAAAATTGAAATCTGCTATGGAGCAGGTGAATACGAATGCTTTGGACAGTGACACGTATTCTGTATACACAGAACAATTAGAAAATATTGTAAAACAGTTGGAGGCAGATATTGAAAGCCAGAAAAAGGTAGGAAGCATTTTGAAGGATTATGATTTTTCTTCAGAGGATGCTAATCAGGTTACTTTGTCAGCATCCATTACCGGGGATGAAAATGTACTGAGTTCCCTGGAGGAGATTCAGGAGAAAATGGCAAAGTATCAGACATTAATCAGTTCTGTGATGAGTCTGTGGAGTACGGATAACAGTACAGCACTGGTAGATGGTGAAATGTTGACGGAAATGAGTGATTACCTGAGTAAACAGGCCGAGATCAATGAACTGTCTGTAACATTGCTGGAGAAGTACGAAAGTACCATTCAAGAGCTGAAAAGTGCCGGAACCAATGAAAGTGCAGCAAATAGCGGCATGCCAGGCAGTATAACGGAAAATGGCGAGAAAGAAGGCAATACAGCAGGTTCAGGAAATGGCGGCATGCCGGGCAGTGCCACTGGTGGAGTGGGAAATGCTTCAGGAGGAACTGGTGAAAGCGGTCAGGCTGCAGAAAGCTCCGGAAGTACCATACAGGGAACTGGCGTGACCGGGCAAAATGGACAGTCTGCACTTTCAGACGAAGATATTTTGCTGCTGGGTGATACCTATGATCTGACCAGTGTGAAGCAGCTCCTTTCCAGAGAGCCGTCTGACAGCAGCGATGCACAGGAGCTGATGGAAGAACTCCAGGATAGCAGAGAAACAACAAAAGCTCAGTATGAGGAATTGCAGAGAAAGAAAAAGATCTTCGAACTGGAGATTCAGCATACTTATGACAGTGCAGTCATTGCCGGAAAACTGGCAGAACTGACTTATCAGCAGGAGCTCTCAGACTGGGAAGAGACATTGGCAGAGGCAAAGCAGAATAAGGCAGATCTGGAGACACAGAAAGCATTGCTGGAAGCGATGGCGGATGGAGTGATTTCGGCAGACCGCGATGGAACGGCAGCGTCCATATCCTATGAAGCGGAAGATCTATTGGACAGTTCCATACCAATCGTCAGTTATTATGATACAGATACAGTAAGCATTACCCTGGAAGTGCCGCAGGAGGAAATCGCCAGTCTGTCTGTAGGAGATACTGCAGAGGTTACTTTGGCAGGAGCCGGAAGGCTGGAAGGAACGTTGACAGAAAAGTCAGTAGAACCGGAAGATGGGACCTCCCGGACAACGGTAAATTATACAGCAACCGTCAGTCTGGATAATTCAGATGGAAGATTAAGCGACGGATTATCTGCAACAGTGACATTTACACAGGAAACGGAGGCAGTCATAAATGAATAAAAACAGAAAAGTAAGCAAAAAACTGGTGCCGCTGGCTGCAGCAGTCGTAGTGGCCGGTACGGCAGCGGGCTGGAAGCTGAGCCGGATTCAAAGTGTCTCCGCAACGACAGATGCTGCGTATAAGACAGAAACAGTGCGAAAAGGAACGGTTTCTTCTGGTATCAGTGAAAGTGGTACGGTAACCTATGGAACCACTGAGCAGACATTTTCCGTGGCAGAGATTACAGAAGTGTCTTTATCTTCTTCCGACAGTTCTTCGGATAGCTCAGATTCTGGAAACAGTGAAAGTCAGTCAGGAACGTCTGTGGGCAGTGCAGCTGGAAATGTCGCCGGAGGTGGATCTATGGATATGGCGGCTATGCAGGGAAATGCCGGAGGAGATGCGATGGCACAGGCTGGCAGCAATCAGACGTCCGGACAGAATAGTTCATCTGGCAGTACGACTTCTGACGCAGATACTGCGCTGGTGGTGGAAGAAGTCTATGCGGTCACCGGACAGGTGGTGGCGGAAGGCGATCCGATTCTGAAAATTACGGATGACAGTATTGCTGATTATCAGGCACAGCTGGAGGCAGCAGTAGAGACAGCGCAGCTGAATGTGAAGCAGGAAGAGATCAATGCAGAAAGCAAGAAATCAGAGGCTGATTATACCTATCAAATGTATCTGGCAGAGGGGGAGACTGCAGAGGAGACTTATCAGGCAACGATTACCAGCCTGGAAAATGCCGTATCAGATCTGGAAGAGGATCTGGCAGATGCGCAGGATGATGTGGATACTTATCAGTATTATGTAGACTGTGGCTATGATTATGATGATGAACTGGAAGAAGCACAGGATAACTACAATACGATAGAAGCAAATCTTCAGATTGCCAAAAACAATCTGACCACACAGTCCATAGAGGCAAAACAGACCTATGAAAGTGCCCTGACCAATTATAAATATGCAGATCAGCTGTATGAGATCGACACCAATGGCCTGGAAGATGATCTGGATGACGCAAAAGAAACTCTGGAGGAGGCACAGGAAGCACTGGCTGATTTTCAGGAGCAGATCGGGGATGGAATCGTATATGCAGCAGAGGCCGGAACTGTAACGGAAGTGGCTTATGCAGCAGGAGATGAGATCTCCAATGATGCTGCGATTGTGACGTATACCGATCCGGAAAATGTGACGATGACGGTATCTGTATCACAGGATGATATTTCCAGCGTTTCCGTAGGGGAAGAGGTGTCGATCAGCCTGACAGCATACCCGGAAGAGATATTTTCTGGTACGGTGTCAGGAATTGCCACATCGGCGACCGCAGGATCTTCTACGGTGAATTATGATGTGACAGTACTATTTTCAGGGGATATCAGCAAAGTATATTCCGGAATGACTGGGGAAGCTACCTTTGCCGGAAAAACCATCAGTGACACTCTCTATATTTCTAATCAGGCCGTGCTGCTGGATGGTGCAAGATCTTATGTGAAAGTGCTGGAAGAGGATGGCAGTGTTCGTGAGGCAGATGTGACCACCGGATATTCCAATGGAAAAATTGTAGCGGTAGAATCCGGACTGGAAGAGAGCGAGACAGTACTGATAGAAAGTCAGGTGGAATCATGAAAATATCAGAACTTTTCCGGTTGGTATGGCTGAACATTAATCAGAACAAATTTAAGTCCGTGATGACGTCTATTGGTATTGTAGTAGGAGCAGCAACCATTGTAATGGTAATTGGCATTGGACGTGGTGGTCAGATGGATATTGCAGATCAGTTCGCAGAACTGAATGCAGGTGCCATTGATGTCAGCTACGAATATGCCGGAGAAGAAGCGGCCAGTGGAAAATCCGGAGGGTTTTCCTTTGGCGGTATGATGAATGCTGTCTTTGGCGGCATGATGGGCGGTGGCCCGGGTGGAACAGACCAGGCAGGCAGCCGTGGAAATAGTGGCGGCACAGGTGCAGATGGACAGAACGGTGGTTCAGGCGCACCGCAAATGCCAGGTGGTGGAGACTTCCAGATGCCAGGAGGAAATGACAGCGATGGCCAGAGCAGTGATTTAGGTGCGTCGCAAATGCCAGGTGGAAGTGACAGTGGCGACCGGATACAAAAACCGGATGACAGTGATGATGAAGAGATACAGAGGCCAGATGGACAGAATAGTAATGGAGAAGATGCAGATGAAACCGAATCTGAGACCAGCATGATTGAAGACCGTCTGAATCAGGAACAGATTATACTGAGTGCTTCTGATGTGGACGATATTGAGACTTATGTAACAGGAATTACCGGGGCAACGATTTCCTACAGCACCAGATCGTCTGTGGAAGGCGGCGAGCTGACCAGTGCGCAGACCTATACGGTAGCAGGAGTCCTGGAGAATTTTGCGGAAGTAGGAAAACTTAATCTTTCAGAAGGATACTTTCTGGATGAAACAGATAATGACAGCAAATCGAAAGTGTGTGTAATCGGAGCATCTGTAGCAAAAGAAGTGTTTGGCAGCGTGGCAGATGCAGTGAACAGTACCATTTATATTGATGACCGTAGTTATACGGTAATCGGTGTATTGGAAAGCAGCAGCAGTGTCGTATCTGGAATCAGCCCGGATACATCCATTCTGGTTCCATATCAGACCGGTATGAAATACATTACCGGCGAAGAGATTGATCCGACGATTACGGTGATTGCAGAGGACGTGAACACCCTGCAGTCCGTAATTACTAATGTGAAGACTGTTCTGGAAGAAAATTATCCAAATGCATCTTTCACATTTGAAGATTCCGGAAGCAAGATGAAAGCGGCAGAAGCCTCGAATCGAACTCTGACTATGCTGTTATCGGCTATGGCAGCGATTGTATTTCTGGTAGGTGGAATTGGTATCATGAACGTATTGTTCGTATCGGTCAAAGAACGAACCAATGAGATTGGTATTTTAAAGGCCATCGGAACTCCACGGACAGATATTCTGCTGGAATTTCTGGCAGAATCAGCGGCCATCAGTCTGATAGGAGGAGTTTTGGGTGTGGCCATCAGCTTTGGTATCACACCGATTGTCAGCCATTTTCAGGTGCGGGTAGAAGTGAATGCTACTGCCTGCCTGGCAGCGCTGGGATTTGCAGTATTGACTGGAACTATATTTGGAATCTATCCGGCGTGGAAGGCATCCAGGCTGGAACCGGTAGAAGCACTGAATGCGGAGTAGGAAAACAGACATGGAAAGGCTGGCGGAGAACTGATTTGATGTAGGCAGAGGCAATGAACACAGAATAAGAAAGGGCGGAAGTTGTGAAAAAGAAGAAAATAAAGTGGATCGGTGGGCTGCTGGCACTGTGCCTGATGGCAGAGCCGACAGCAGTAGCGATGGCAAAGGCGGAAAGTGAAGTACAGGAAACAGAAATAGACGAAGAAACAGAGATACATCCGGGGGAGCGTACAGCTACGATCGTGGTGGTCTCGATTACTGGAAATGAGCTGACTTATTATGAAGTAGAAGATGAGACAGAAACGGAAGAAGCATCTGAAGAGACAGAACAGAATGAGACGGATCTGGAAACCGAGAACGGAAGTGAGAAGTCAGAAATCTCTGAAAAATCGGATAAAGGTGCGAAATCAGAGGAAAAAAACACACAAAAGGATGGCGGCATGACTCCACCAGATGGGATGCCACAGGGAGATAACAATATGGCACCGCCGGATGGGATGCCACAGGAAGATAGCGGCATGACTCCACCTGATGGAATATCACAAGGTGACAGCAATGCGTCTGGTATGCTGGAGAATATGCCTTCCGGTGACTTTCAGAAGGGTGGCAGATCAGAGCAACAGAATACAAAGACTGTATACCTGCCAGTGCCAGTGGTGGTACATACAGACACCGATGAAAAACGCACGTTTTCGATTCTGGAGGCAGGAGATCGTCTGCGGGTCACGATAGTAACCGAAGAAGATGGCAATGAAACAATCACAGAGATCTGGATGCTGAAGGAATAACGAGGTTAAGCATGAAAAAAATCATAGAAATCAAAGACATTAACAAATATTATTCGGTGGGAGCCGAAAAACTTCATGCACTGAAGGATGTGAATCTGGAAGTAGATGAAGGGGAATTCCTTGCTATTCTGGGGCCATCCGGTTCTGGAAAGAGTACGCTGATGAATGTGATTGGATGTATGGATAAACCAGATTCCGGCAGTTACCGCCTGGATGACTGCCAGATCGAACAGGCCTCCGAAAAAGAACTGACTCGGATTCGAAACGAAAAGATCGGATTTATTTTTCAGAAATATCATCTGATTCAGACCTATAATGTTATGCAGAATATTATCATGCCGCTGCTGGTGCGCGGCATGACACAAAAAGAAGCCGAAGCAGCCAGCCTGGAGACCATACGGATGCTGGGACTGGAAGAGCGCATGCATCATAAGCCAAGAGAACTGTCCGGTGGACAGCAGCAGCGTGTGGCCATCGCCAGAGCTTTAGTGGGAGAACCTGCCATACTGCTGGCTGATGAACCGACCGGTGCACTGGATCAGACCAGCGGAAAAGAAGTGTTAAAGTTGTTTCACAGGTTGCATGAGGTAGGAAATACGATCGTTATGATCACTCACGATCTGGGTGTGGCACAACATGCACAGAGGATCGTCAGGATTGTGGATGGGGAATTGCTGGAAGAAATAGACTGACATTCAGCATGATGGAATGAAGTTTCAATTAATATTGAGGCTGCATACATCATTGGATTCAGCAGAATACAAAAATTCAATAATAACATTTTTCAAAATAGAAACTAAAAAATGGGCGAAATATTTAAGAAATAAGAAAATTCTTTACAGAAAAGAATAGTACAATTATAATGATGATACAATAACAAGGGAAATATTTGTGGTGGTAAATTTTCGTGTCAACCACACGCCGAAGGTACAGACAAGGTGAAAGCCTGAGAGATGCAGGAGCATGGCACGCCTGCCAAATATTTATCTGGTTATATTACTTATGATTTAAAAAGAAGAAGGCTTCAACGATGAGAACAATTATCGTTGAAGCCTTTTGTTTATATACTTTGCTATCAGTTCATCACACACGCCTTATACCCCAGTCCCCGTATGGTATGGATAGAGAAGTCTCTGCTGTCTGCGAATCGTTTCCGAAGTCTTCCGATATGTACACTGACGGTAGCCTCTGTAGATTCGGATTCTGGTCCCCAGATGTCATCCATCAGCTGGTCTCGCGTGAAGATCTGGTTCGGATAAGAGAGCAGCTTATATAACAGATAGAATTCCTTTTGAGGAAGGATAGATTCTTCGCCATGGGTGGATACTGTCAGGGTATCATAGTCCAAAGTGGTATCACCGACTTTCAGCTCATGTTCAGATACGATCTTCGCGCGGCGCAGCAATGCCCGGATTCGCAGCAGCATCTCATCTTCATCTACAGGACAGACCATATAGTCATCCACTCCCATGAGAAATCCCTTTTTCACATCTTTCGCCATATGTTTTGGTGCAATCATCAAAATTGGCATATCATTTCCACAGTCTCGCAGCATTTTGGTCAGTGCAAATCCATCCATACCTGGCATGAGTGCGGAAACCAAAAGCAGATCGATCTTTTTTTCTTCCAGCATATGAAGCGCATTGGAAGCGGAATCGGCACAAATTGGCTGATAACCGGAATGGGAAAGTATAGCGTGATAATAGCGTCTGGAATTTTTATCATCATCTACAATCAAAATGCGAAACATAATATCCCCCTGATCATTTTTATCGAAAGACAGTATAACACTAAAATCTGGAAAAACAGCAAAGTTCACTGAATTTTCACAAGTTCACAAGATGTTCAAAATTTTGTTTCCTGTATTTAAATTTAGTTTAAATTCAGGTTTTACTATAGCGTCAGCAAACGGGGCAGGCGAGTGCCAGAACGGACAGTTCTCAAAAGCCCTGAACAGAGAAGTAAATTTGGAAGCAAAGGAGCATGCAGATCATGAGAAAGAGACAACTGTATTTGAACAATCAGTACACTACAAATGAGAAAGGAAGAGGCAAGCGATCCAGATTAAAGACAATTGGTATGACAGCAGCACTTCTGAGTATGGTCAGTCTCGTGGCACCTGCAGCAGTCTATGCCGCACCACAGACTGATACTGAGACACAGGAAGTGACCTCAGCCAGTGCATTTGAGATGAGCACCGCTTATCCAGGTATTTCTGTAAAACCAGGTGAGACCACTACATTTGATCTGGACTTTATCAATCAGACCGGCAGCGGTCAGGACGCAGCACTTAGTATTAAGGATCTGCCGGACGGATGGGATGGATATTTCCGTGGAAATGGCGGCCAGATCAATAAAGTACATATTCAGTCATCCAAAGATGTGTCAGAAGGTCTGGCAACTTTAAGCCTGACAGTTCCGGAAGGAACAGCAGAAGGTGACTACAATGTTACAGTAGAAGCAGTCACAGATGACGGAGAGACCAGCGATGTGACACTGACACTGAATGTATCAGAGGAAGAGAATGGAGCCAGCACCTTTACGGCAGAATATGCAGAGCAGCAGGCAGCATCTGGTACGGCATTCAGCTTTGATACCACACTGGTAAATAACAAGGGAACAGAGCAGTCTTTTAGTCTTTCCGCAGAAGCACCGGAAGGATGGCAGGTAACATTTACTCCATCAGGAGAAAGCAATGCAGTAGCAAGCCTGAATGTAGATGCGGGTGCCAGCCAGGGTATTACGGTAGCAATTACACCGCCTGAGACATTGACACAGGGAGATTACACGATTCCGATTTCTGCGATTTCTTCTTCTGAAAAACTGAGTACGGAACTGAAGATGACTATCACAGGTTCTTACAGTGTAGAGGTATCCACACCAAGTGGCAATTTGAGTGTAGATGCATATGCCAATGACAAAAAAGCAGTGACATTATCGATCACCAATACAGGTAACGTTGATCTGACGAATCTGAATCTGACATCTTCTGCAGCCAGCAACTGGGATGTAAGCTTTGATGAATCTACGATTGATCTTCTGGAAGCAGGTGCTACCAAGGAAGTAACTGCTTATATTACACCGGATTCGGATGCGATTACCGGTGATTATGTAGCATCTGTCACAGCAGCGAATGATGTAGCTACTTCTACCGCAAGTCTGCGTGTATCCGTAAAGACACGTACCAGCTGGGGACTGGCAGCAGTTGCCATCATTGTAGTTCTGGGAGCAGGTCTTGGCTATGTATTTAAAAAATACGGGAGAAGATAAGTTATGGGCGAAGTAATTATTCAGACAAGTGGGCTGACGAAACGCTATGGTGAAAAGACTGCGGTGAATCAGTTGAACCTGTCTATCAAAAAAGGTGAGATATTTGGTCTGCTGGGTCCTAACGGTGCCGGCAAGACCACAACGATCCTGATGCTTCTGGGACTGACAGAACCGAGTGCCGGTACAGCTGCGATCTGTGGTATGGATTGTACCAGAAATGCCCTTGGCATCAAGAAGATTGTTGGATATCTGCCGGATAATCCAGGCTTTTACCAGGATCTGACCGGCAGACAGAATCTGGCATTTACCGGACGTCTGAACGGATTGTCCGAAGAAGAAATAAAGAAGCGCAGTGATGAGGCACTGAAGCGCGTCAGACTGGAAGATGCAGCGGATAAAAAGACGGGCACTTATTCCAAAGGTATGCGTCAGAGACTTGGCATTGCAGATGTGTTGATGAAGGATCCGGAGATTATCATCATGGATGAACCAACACTGGGACTGGATCCGGAAGGTATGCGTGAGCTTCTGGAATTAATGACACAGATGTCAAAGGAAGATGGCAGAACGCTGTTGATTTCTTCCCATCAGTTGTATCAGGTACAGCAGATCTGTGACCGGGTCGGCATTTTTGTAAATGGTAATCTGGTAGCCTGTGGAGAGATCGAAGATCTGGGAAATCAGGTGCAGGACAGCACGAAGTATTCTCTGGAACTGCAGGTTGATCCATGTGATGATAAAGTACTGGCAGAGATCAGCAGACAGCCGGGAGTGTCCAGTATTCAGAAGGAAGGAAATATGTTTGTGGTAGAATCGAAGTATGATATTCGTTCTCAGCTGACAGCTTTCCTGGGCAGCCATGAATATACGATTCAGCATCTCCATCAGAGAGGTGGAGATCTGGATGCCATCTATCGGATGTACTTTGAGCGGGCAGAAGCAGAGGCAGAAGCCATTGCCATGAAAGCCACCCAGAAGGGAAAATTACATAACAGATTATTCAGGGGAGGTGGCACGAAATGACCGCAGCAGTATTAAAAAAAGAAAAGACAGCCGTGAAAAAAGAGAACGGTAACCATGCTGGAAAACATACCGGTCTGATGGCACTCTATCATAAAGAGCTGGCAGATCATTTGCGCAGTAAGCGTTTTCTGATCATTCTGTTACTGATTCTGGGAACCAGTATTGCCAGTCTGTATGGAGCAGTAAGCGGTCTGTCGGATGCCATATCCCAGGATAGTAACTTTGTATTTTTGAAAATTTATACCACCAGTGGCAATTCCATTCCATCCTTCATGAGTATCATTGCTCTGATGGGACCATTTGTGGGATTAACTCTTGGATTTGATGCTATTAACAGTGAGAGAAACAATGGAACGCTGAATCGACTGGTGGCACAGCCAATTTACCGTGATTCGATCATCATTGGAAAGTTCCTGGCAGGAAATGCTGTGATTATGATCATGGTATTTACGATGGGGATTTTTGTAGGAGCTGTTGGCGTTATGGCAACGGGCCTGGTACCACAGACCGAAGAGGTACTGCGAGTACTGACATTCCTGATTTTCACCGTGGTCTATATGGACTTCTGGCTGGGACTGTCGATTCTGTTCTCAGTTGTGTGCAGACATTCTGCTACATCAGCTATGGCGGTTATCGCTCTGTGGATCTTCTTTACCATCTTTATGAGCATGGTAGCAAATATCATTGCCAATGCGGCATACCCGATTACCACACAGTATCAGGCGATGCTGAATACGATGAACAATTATACTCTGAAGCTGGGGCTGAACCGTATTTCTCCATATTATCTGTATAGTGAAGCGGTTTCAACGATTATGAATCCTACTGTTCGTTCCGTCAATGTAGTCACTATGCAGCAGCTGGAAGGTGCCATTTCCGGATACCTGTCCTTTGGACAGAGTCTGCTTCTGGTATGGCCGCATCTGACTGGATTGATTGCGCTGATGCTGGTAGCATTTGGTGGATCTTATATCGGATTTATGAGACAGGAGATCAGAAATTAAGCGATTTGTGAAAAAGTGCTTGACAGCAGAGACAAAAGAGAATAATGTGAGGTAGAAAAAGTTCTGGCTTGCTTTTATGCAGGGCAGAACTTTTTGATGGAAAATTATCGAAGTTATATCATGAGGAAGAATGTTATGGAAAAAAATATGGCAACGGGCAGCCCAGGAAAGAATATCCTGTATTTTGCATTGCCGGTATTTGCGGGAAATCTGTTTCAGCAGATTTACAATGTAGTAGATACGGTGATTGTGGGAAAGTTCGTCAGTACGGAAGCATTAGCAGCGGTGGGATCCACAGGAACCATTAACTTTATGATTTTGGGTTTTATGACAGGATTAATGGCTGGAATTACCGTGCTGACCAGTCAGCGTTTTGGTGCGGAAGACATGCGGGGAATGCGCAGAAGTGTGGCTTCTGCAGGAATGATTGCCATTGCGGCGACCATTATCCTGACAGCGATCAGTCTTTTGGGAATGCATCGCCTGCTGGTGTTGATGAATACACCGGATGATATTTTTGATGATGCATACCGGTATATTATGATTATCTGTGCCGGAATTCTGGTACAGGCATTGTACAACCTGTTTGCCTGCATCTTAAGGGCACTGGGAAATAGTAAGGTGCCACTTTACTTTTTGCTGTTTTCTGCATCTATGAATATCATACTGGACCTGGTATCCATTATTGTATTAAAAATGGGTGTGGCAGGAGCTGCCTATGCAACGGTCATTTCCCAGGGAGTTTCTGCGGTGCTGTGTTTTATCTATATGGTAAAGAAAGTACCAATTCTTCACCTGACCAGAGAGGATTTTCATGTAGAAGGCAGACTGATCAAAAACCAGCTGGCTGTGGGACTGCCGATGGCATTTCAGTATTCCATTACTGCTATTGGAACCACGATGGTACAGATGGCATTGAACACACTTGGATCTACTTATGTAGCAGCGTTTACTGCGGCCTCCAAGTGTGAGCAGATGGCCGGTCAGGCATACATAGCACTCGGCTCCGCTATGGCGACCTTTGCGGCACAGAATGTGGGTGCAGGAAGATATGACCGTGTACGGAAAGGCTTTGCCAGAGCCACCATGTTTGGCGTTATCTTTTCGGTTGTAATTGGTCTGGTGATGTATTTCTTCGGATATATCGTGACGGGACTGTTTGTTACAGGCGATGCAACGCAGATCGAAGGTATGGTAGATACCTATATGAAATACACAGCATTGTTCCTGATACCACTTACTGTGGTGAATGTCTACCGAAATGGTATCCAGGGTATGGGATACGGCTTGTTGCCAATGACTGCCGGAATTGCAGAGCTGGTGGGACGTGGAAGCGTGGCGTTGATCGCCATTCACTATCACAGTTATGCAGGCGTGTGTCTCGCCAGTCCGATGGCATGGATCCTGGCATCTGCATTGCTGCTGACCATGTATTTTGCCATTATGAAAAAGCATCCGATGCCAAAGAAAAACTACTAATATTAGTATAGGAATGATCCTCTTTTCCCGATATAGTATATATACGCTAGAAAGTATGTGAATCAGGAAAGGGGGATTTTTTATGAACAGGAAAAAAGCAGTTGAAAGAAATTGCAGATTATGGATGATCCTGGCAATGCTGGTTACATTGCTGATGGCAGTGGCAGTTCCGAAGCATATTGTGCAGGCAGAGAATCGGCAAAAGGTAATCTGTAGTGACATAAATAAGCAAGTGACCAAGGAATTTGCTGCGACTTTCAATGCTCAAACCTGTACGGCAGTATTAATAAATGCAACGTCGTACAGAATGAGAATGGATATTACAATTAATGTGAAAAGGACGAACATAACAAATGCAGATCCAAAGCTGAAGCAGTTTGAGTGTAACAATGCCAGTGCAGGACTGTTAACAACCTTGAATGGCTACGTTATTATGGATCCAGAGGAAAGCGCACAGATGATATTCCAGTTTAATACGGCATATACAGGTGATAGCAAGATCACGGTAAAGCCTTCCCTGGCGACAGTGGCTGAAAACGGTGGCAGCTCCTTCCAGGCTGCGCAGTCAGTAGGGGTGAGTGCAGAAGAGACAGGAATTATCTGTTCTGATAATAATATATTCCAGAATGGAAGATATTTTACGTTTTATACTCCAAACCGCAGGCTGCAGAATCTGATGCTGACTGCAGAAAATGGAAAAAAGGTCATGGCGTATCTGTATAGCGGAAATGACAGTGGTATGAAGAATGCATTGCTGACAGTGGAATCTGGCGGACAGGAGAGATCCGGATCAGTCTGGCTGGAACCGGGCACTTATGTGCTGGCTATTGGTGCAAAAGGAAATGGACAGTATGCAAGCTATCGCTATCGAATGACAGGAAGAGATTATATCCAGGCGACAGGCGTATCACTGACCTGTACAGAAAGCGACCTGACGATTGATGAAGGAACCCGTTACACACCAAGAACTTTTACATTTGTTGCATCTACGATCCCTGCAAACAGTGACGATAAGCTCAATCAGATAGTGAGTAGTGGAAAGATCTCCTGTCAGACAGAAGGAAGCGTTTACGGAGAAAATACGAAAAGCTTTACAGTGACCTTTGATGCTTCTGGCTATAGGGGATATCAGGCTGGCTCTGCTACGATTAAGGTAACATCAACCAATGGGCTGACTTCTGCCGGATTATCTGTTTTTGCAAAAGCCGGTACGCCGTCTGTTCCTTACTACAAAGTATATCCGACTCAGGTGGTATTTTCTGTTCTGGCAAATGGAAGCCATGGATCCAGTGATGTAGCTGTTTATCAGAAATCAGGTTCGAGCTGGAAGCATCTCGGCAAGAATCAGAAGGGTGAAACGGTTGCGAACAAACTGAAAGCAAATACCAATTATCAGTTTAAATTTGTGGAATCTGCGCAAAAAGCAGATGGAACATGGGTAGAAGGAACACCTCTTTACAAAACAATACGGACACAGCGGAAAGAAAAACCTGCAATCAGTTCTGTAAAAGTATCAAAGGTTAAAGTGAGATACAAATGGAAATATCTGACGTATGTGGGTTGGAGAAAATGGTGGTATACAGACTTCAGAGTAACGGTTACACTGAAGAAAAAACTGCCGGCCGGACAGAAGTTGTACATCAACGGAAGACAGGCCAGTGGAAAAGGTAAAAAATATAATATGTATTTTTCACTGAATGGTAAAAAGAAAGGAAAATCTTATACACTGAGCATTCAGCCATATGGACGAAAAGGTGATGCAGAGATGTTCGGAACATCTATGAAGAAAAAAATACGTATCAGATAAAACAACGGCAACCTGACGGGGACGGGATTTTCTGGCTTCTGAAGCCAGAAAATCCCGTCCCCAATGATCTGTTCAGATTCTGTTTTTGCAGTTTTTAGTTGGAAAAGAATGACTTTCCAGTGAAAGGTATGTTATGATGAACTCAAAGGAGGACATATCGAATTATAAAAACATTACAAAAGATAACATTCTAAAAATAAAAGAATTAACATACATCCGATAAACAAAAAGAAAAGTACATGAGATAGCCGAATAAAGAAAAGGAGGAATCTCATGGCAGAGAGCACAATATTTGATGATGTTTTTCGGACAGAAACAGAGAAAATGCCAGAACTTACAATACCATTAATTAATGAGGTTTTTGGAACAAATTATTCATTGGACACCAAAATTATACAGGGACGGAATGAGCATCTGACGAAGACTGGAAAAAAGATAACAGATTCTTACATAATAATTGGTGAAAAACGGTATCATATGGAATGCCAGAGTACGGAAGATAATATGATGATCTTGCGTATGATAGAGTATGATTTTGCAATTAGTCTGGAACATGCGGAAAAGGTACACGATACATATCGAATGCGTTTTCCACATTCCTGCATATTATATTTACGTGGAAATGATCAGAAAACGAATGTGAGTATGGAATTGCAGTTTCCGGATGATCGAGTAGTGAAGTATCAAGTTCCGATAATCAGAATGGAATGGTATTCCATAGAAGAAATTCTGGAGAAAGATCTGATTATGTTGTTGCCGTTTTATATTATGCGATATGAAAAAATGAAGCGGCAGTTGGAAAATGATGAAGTGTTGCGTGGGAAACTGTTTCAGGAGTATAAAAAAATTGGAGACTATTTAAAACAGAAACTGCTCGACCGAGGATTGGAAAAAGAATTCCGAGATATCAGAGAGTTAATTGACAGAATTGTGGAATATAGTTTCTCAGAGTCGAAAAATGTCAGGAAAGGGCTTGGTGAGATTATGGGCGGACAGGTACTGGAATTAGAATCAGACAGGTTGATAAAGAAAGGTGAGCAATTAGGTGAAGCGCGAGGCAAAGAACTTGGAAAAGAACTTGGAGCGGAACAGATGGCTTCTTTGACAAAGAAATTGTTAAAAGAGAATCGCCTGGATGATTTAAAAAGATGTATAGAGGATCCTGTATATCGAAAGAAATTACTGAATGAGATGCAGGGTATCCTGGAATAAGTTACGACAAAACAGTTTATATTAGGAAACTCCCGGAATTGCTAAAATACAGTTTCGGGAGTTCTTTCTGTTATCTTGATTCAGGTGCCAGATCCAGTGCGTCTACAATCGCAGAAACTGTCTGGGAAATATTCCGATTATTTTCGGAGATCTTTACATGTGCATATTTGTGATAATATGGCAGGCGTTCTTCATAAATATCTCTGAAAGAATTGCCATGGCGGAGAATGACTCCCCGGCGTTCAAAGTTGCCAACACGTTTTTTCAGAACCGGATAATCCACATCCAGATAAACAACCGTACCGATTTCCTGAAAATGTTTCATTGCATTCTCACCGAAAATAGCACTTCCTCCAGGGGCGATGACACATTTGGATACGTCTACCTTGCTGTTGATGCGATCCTCAATATTAATAAACTCTTCGACACCTTTCTCTTCAATGATCTGCCATAAGAGCTTTCCTTCTTCTTCCTGAATGATCAGATCGGTATCGACGAACTGATAACCCAGCACCTTTGCGAGAACGACACCTATGGTGCTTTTTCCTGCACCTGGCATACCGATTAAGATAATATTATTTTTATTCATATGTAAAACCTTTCTTTTTTAAATACATATCATTTCAATATTCTACTATACCGTACCTATTCTGGAATTGCAATGAAAAAATCTTCTCTACACGTACAAATATCTGCGATATGCGCACATCAATTTGTGATAATGGAATAGTCGCAAAGCGTGTTTCTCACAGTTTATAGAAATTTAAGTGAAGATGTACGGTGAAATATGCTATGATAAAGATAACTATGTAAAAAAGAAAGGCAGAAGCACAGTATGGAAAAATTTGTTTCGCTGAGAAATGTATCGAAAATTTATCAGATGGGTGAAGTGGAGATCCGTGCGGTGGATGGCATTGATTTTGATATTGAAAAAGGAGAATTTGTGGTGATTGTAGGTCCCAGTGGAGCTGGAAAGACTACTGTGCTGAATATTTTGGGAGGTATGGATACAGCGACTACAGGCCAGGTACTGGTAGATGGCAGAGATATCGCAAAATATAATCAGAAGCAGCTGACCGGATACCGGAGAGATGATATTGGTTTCGTTTTTCAGTTTTATAATCTGATTCCGAATCTGACTGCTCTGGAAAATGTAGAGCTGGCGCTGCAGATCTGCAAGCATCCGCTGGATGCGGGACAGGTAATGGAAGAAGTGGGCCTGGGGCATCGTATGAAAAATTTCCCGGCGCAGCTGTCCGGTGGAGAGCAGCAAAGGGTATCGATTGCCCGTGCGTTGGCCAAAAATCCCAAACTGCTGTTGTGTGATGAGCCGACCGGAGCACTGGATTATCAGACAGGAAAAGCAATTTTGAAGCTGCTGCAGGATATGTGCAGGGAAAAAGGGATGACGGTGATTGTCATTACTCATAATTCAGCTATTGCACCGATGGCTGACCGGGTGATTAAGATCAAGAACGGAAAAGTAGCAGACATGAGACAGAATGAGTCTCCAATGTCTGTAGCAGATATTGAATGGTAAGTGGAGTATAAAGGAACTGGCTATGAAGAAAAAGGCACTGAGAAAAGATTTTTATATGGAAGTAAAAAAGAGTCTGAATCGATTTATTTCCATTTTTCTGATTGTGGCGCTGGGTGTGGCATTTTATTCCGGCATTCAGTCCGCAGCTCCGGATATGCGGTATTCCGGAGATGCTTATTTTGATCAGCATCATTTGATGGATCTGAAGGTAATCAGTACCATGGGACTGACGGAGAAGGACGTGGAGACCATCAGCCAGACGGATGGTGTGGAACTGGCTGAAGCCGGTTATATGACAGATGTGTTATGTGAGAAAGGAACAGACCGGTATGCGCTGCGGGTAGAGTCTGTCACTCCGACATTGAATCAGTTGACAGCCAAAGAGGGGCGGCTGCCCCAAACATCCGGAGAATGTTTTGTAGACATTGAGTTTCTGAATAAAACAGATTACAGAATCGGAGATACCATTGCCTTTTTTCTGGAGGACGAGGATGATTATAAGCTGAAGAAAAAGGAATTTACCATCGTTGGAGCAGGAAGCAGTCCACTGTATATTTCTTTTAACCGGGGAAATACCACGCTGGGAACCGGGGAACTGGCCGGAGCGGCCTATATACTGCCGGAAGACTTTGATTATGAGGTCTATACGAATGTATATATCAAAGTTAAAGAAGCAGATACTCTGACGGCTTACACGGATGCCTATGATATGCTGATAGCAGAAGTACAGCAGAGACTGGAAGATATTTCCGGAGAGCGCTGTGAGATTCGTTATCAGGAAATACAGGATGAGGCGAATGAAAAGCTGGAGGATGCCAGAAAAGAGCTGGCAGATGGTGAAGCGGAGGCCGAGAGCGAACTGTCCGAAGCCTGGGATGAGATCTATGATGGAGAGAATGAGATCTATGATGCAAAGCTGAAGCTGGCGAGAGCGAAGCGGGATCTGGAAGACGGGGAGAAAAAGATCCGGGATGGAGAGAAGGAGCTGGCAGACGGCAGAACACAGATTGCAGAGAATGAGCAGAAGCTGGCAGATGGACGCACGCAGTTAAATGATGGATGGAATAAACTGAATCAGGGAAAAAAGACACTGAAAAGTAAACAAAAAAAATTCGATACCACTTATAAGGAGACTACCGCGAAGCTGGATAGTGCGCAGGAGCAGCTGGATCAGAAAAAAGCAGAGCTGGCAGACGGACGGACGCAGTATGAAGTCGGAAAGACAGAGTATGAGGAACAGCTTGCTCAGTATCAGGCCGGAGAAACTGCCTATGCAGAAGGAAAGTCACAGTATGATGCGGCAGTGGCGGCCTGGCCGGCACAGAAGGCAGAGCTGGAAGCACAGAAGGCAGCCTGTGAGCAGGGGGTGGCAACGCTGCAGAGCAATGTATCCGGTCTGACAGATGCAGTATCCCAGGCACAGGCGGCAGTGGCACAGATGACAGATGCGGTGAATGCTGCCTCTGCACATTTGACCAGTCTGCAGAATCGAAAGGCAGAACTGGAGCAGAAAAAAGCACAGCTGGAAGCTGAGAAAAAGGCGGCACAGGATGCGCTGAAAGAGGGAGAGACTCTGGATGAGAGCCAATATCAGCTTTCTTCGGGGGAACAGGCGGAACTGGATGCACTTCCGGAACAGATTGCCAGTGCACAGGCAGAGCTGGAAGCACAAAATACAGCTTTGGTTCAGGCGCAGGAGCAGCAGGAACAGGCACAGGGAGCGTTGGACGAGGTAAACGCACAGATTCAGCAGCTGCAAGGTAATATTGCTGAGATAGAGACGGGAATTGCTACTGCAGAAGCAGCATTTGCAGAAAATGAAGCACAGCTGACAGCTACCAGAGCACAGCTGGACGAAGGAAAGCAACAACTGGATGCAGTACCGGCCCAGCTGGAAGCATCTTTAAAGCAGATTGAGGAAGGAGAAGCTGCCATTATTTCTGCTCAGAGTGAGATTGACTCCGGACGTGCTCAGCTGAAGGATGGCAAACAGCAGCTGGAAGCAGCACAGAAAACCATTGCACAGAACGAGCAGAAGCTAAAAAGCTCGGAGAACGAACTGAAGAGTGGAGAAGCACAGCTGGCAGAAGGAAAAGCGAAGCTGGCAGACTCAGAACAAAAACTTGCAGATGCGAAAAAGAGCGTGGAAGACGGCAAAAAAGAAATCGCAGATGGGGAAAAAGAGCTGGCTGAAAATGAGGATAAGCTGGCAGATGGAAAAATCGAGTATGAAAAGGGAAAAAAAGAGGCGGAGGATAAGATCGCAGATGGAAAAGATAAGCTGGCGGATGCAGAAAAAGAAGTCGCAGATCTGGAATATCCGGAATGGACCGTCAGCGACCGCAGTGATTTGCCGGAAAATATCGGATATGGAGAAAATGCAGACCGTATGAGAAATATCGGTCAGGTATTTCCGGTAATGTTTTTCCTGGTAGCAGCTCTGATCAGTCTGACCACTATGACACGAATGGTAGAAGAAGAACGGACACAGATCGGTACGCTGAAGGCGCTCGGATACGGAAAAGCAGCCATTGCATCCAAGTATCTTTGTTATGCTTTATTTGCTACATTGGGAGGCAGCCTGGCAGGTATCGCATTCGGAGAAAAATTCCTGCCGTTTGTCATAGTGACATCTTACCGGATTATGTACCATCACATGACCAATATCGAACTGCCTTATAACATGAAATTTGCAATAATTGCTACCGTTGCGGCTCTGGCAAGTACCATGTTGGCTACGCTGGCTGCCTGCTATAAAGAGCTTGCCACCACACCGGCGGTATTGATGCGTCCGCCTGCACCAAAAGAAGGAAAGCGGGTATTTCTCGAGCGTGTACCGTTTATCTGGAAGCATTTAAGCTTCAGCTGGAAATCCACAGTGCGAAATCTGCTTCGTTATAAAAAGCGATTTTTCATGACGGTATTTGGCATCGGCGGCTGTATGGCACTGATGCTGGTGGGATATGGTCTAAGGGATTCGATTTCCAATATCGGACATCTGCAGTTCAGCCAGCTGCAGCTTTATGATGCCCTGGTAATTTTAGATACGGATGCTTCGCTGGAAGAAAAGGAGGCATTGAAGGAGTGTGTTGACAAAAATGATACGGTAGCAAATGCTACTGAGGCATTGATGCAGAAAGAAACCGTGAGACGTGATAAGAAGTCCTGGAATGTGTACCTGATGGTGATGGAAGATATGGAACAGGTCAGCGAGTTTCTGGTGTTTCGTGACCGCGAAAGTGGTGAGCATTATCAGTTGACGGACGAGGGCGCTGTGATTACAGAAAAGATTGCCGATCTGTGTGGTGTAAAAGCCGGAGATACGCTCATACTGGAGGACGAAAAACTGGGAGATATCAAGGTGCCGATTGCAGCAGTGACAGAAAATTATCTGTCCCATTACATCTATATGACACCGGGATTATATGAAGCATGTACACAAAAAGCACCGGAATACAATGAAATCATGTTCCGGGCAGAAAGCGGTACAGATATGTCGGCACTGGAAACACTCGGTCAGAGCTTTTTGAATGAACCGGCGGCATTGAGTATCAGCTATACCATATCAACGATGAGTCAGATCGACAGTATGCTGTCTACGCTGGATTCTGTGATTGTGGTATTGATTATATCTGCCGGACTGCTGGCCTTTGTGGTGTTGTATAATCTGAGCAATATCAATATCAATGAGCGAAAGCGGGAACTGGCAACGCTGAAGGTACTGGGATTTTATGACCGGGAGGTTGATGCCTATGTGTACAGGGAAAACATACTGATTACAGCGATTGGCATACTGGCCGGCATGGGAATGGGAAAAATACTGCATTACTTTGTTATCACCACAGTAGAAGTAGATGCAACCATGTTTGGAAGAAACATCAACCCGCCAAGCTATCTGATTTCCGCAGTATTTACGGTTGTATTTTCCGTACTGGTCAATGCAGTCATGCACCAGAAGCTGAAGAAGATCGATATGGTAGAATCGCTGAAGAGTATAGAATAGAAATGAGGAAAGAAAATGGTATCATTACCAATAGAATTTGAAAATAAAATGAAAAAGCTCCTGGGGGAAGAGTATGGGGATTTTCTGGATTCCTACGACCGGTCGAGAAATTTTGGCCTGCGGGTGAATGTGGATAAGATTTCACCAGAGGAATTTGAGAAGATAGCACCCTTTCATCTGACAAAGATTCCGTGGACGGAGAATGGCTATTATTATGAAGAACAGGATATGCCGGCCAGACATCCGTTTTACTACGCAGGACTATATTATCTACAGGAACCGAGTGCCATGACGCCGGCATCCAGACTGGTGTCACAGCCGGGAGACCGGGTGCTGGATCTATGTGCGGCACCGGGAGGAAAGGCAACAGAGCTGGGAGCCCGTCTTCACGGAAAGGGCGTGCTGGTGGCCAATGATATCAGTGCATCCAGGGCAAAAGCGCTGCTGAAGAATATCGAGGTATTTGGTATTCGTAATTCCTTTATTGTAAATGAAGTCCCGGCGAAGCTGGCAGAGAACTTTCCGGAATTTTTCGACAAAATTCTGGTGGATGCACCGTGTTCTGGAGAAGGGATGTTTCGAAAGGATCCTGCAGTAGCCAAAGTATGGGATGGAAATAAACCGTTTGAATGTGCAAAACAGCAAAAAGAGATCATCACCAGAGCGGCGCAGATGCTGGCACCGGGAGGAGATCTGCTGTATTCTACCTGCACCTTTTCACCTGAGGAAAATGAACAGGTGATTCGGTTCCTGCTGGATAGCAGAGAGGATATGGAGATCCGGGAAATAAAGCCATTTGAAGGATTTGCACCGGGACGTCCGGAGGTAGCATATGAAGGATGGGACAGTGAAGAGTCTGACAATAGAAAAACAGGAAGCGCTGACTTGAAAAAGTGTGTTCGTATCTGGCCGCATAAGATGGCAGGGGAGGGACATTTCCTGGCTCTGCTGCATAAGAGAGCACCTGAAGAAGCAGCAGAAGAACAAAAAAACGATAGAGCTGTGTCGAATAACAGCGAGACAACGGTGGACGAACATAAGAACCAGGTACAGGGGGATATTTCTGATATCAAGGGTATCGGCAAGCCGGAGACAAAGGCACTGACAGAATTCTTTGCAGATGTTTCCATGGAGATGAACTGGAAACAGGTAGAGGTCCGCAAGGGACAGGTCTATCTGGTGCCGGAAGCGCTTGGCGCCCGTAAAGGTCTGGTATTTCTGCGAAATGGTCTGTATCTGGGAGAAATCCGCAAGGATCGTTTTGAACCAAGCCAGTCCTTTGCCATGGCGTTAAAGAAAAAAGAGTACATGGCAGTGATCGATCTGGATTACAGTGATATGCGTGTGGAAAAATACCTCCGTGGGGAAACGCTGGAGGTGGATGATATTGTAGAGCGCAATCTTCAGGAAGCAGAAGAGATGGGAAAGGCCAAAGCCATGAAAAAAAGGCTGGAAAAAGGCTGGCAGCTGGTATGCGTTAATGGATATCCGTTGGGCTGGGGCAAGCTGGTGAACGGAACCCTGAAGAATAAATACCATGCTGGATGGCGTATGAAATATTAAGCAGGAAGCCGGTGGGGATGTGAAAAAGTGGCTTTTTGAACGCAGATAAGCATTCCCCCGCTTCAAGTGTGCGGAGCACTAAGCGGCGGGTGAGGGGGACGCTTATGTCAGTGGGAGTTGAAAGTTCCCACTGACAGATCGCGAAGCGACTGCGTTCATGAGCAAGTAGCGAAGCGGATTGCGAATGTCCGCTTTAATGGAAAGAGGTGGGCAGATGCCGGAAGATACGGAAATAAAAAAAGGAGAAAAAAGCAGGTACCGGCTGGCAAGGTCTATGAAGGAATGTATGAAGCATGCATCTGTGGAATCCATTACGGTAAAGCAGATCACAGAGAACTGTGGACTGACCAGGCAGACCTTTTATCGGAATTTTCTGGATAAATACGATCTGATTAACTGGTATTTTGATAAACTGTTGATGAAATCCTTTGAACATATGGGACAGGGAAAAACGATATATGATGCACTGGTAAAGAAATTTACTTACATAAAGGAAGAGCAGAATTTTTTTGCGGCGGCCTTTCGCTATGACAGTCAGAATTCCCTGCGAGAGCATGATTTTGAACTGATTCTGGCGTTTTATGAGAATCTGATCAAAGAAAAAACAGGAAGAATGCCGGAAGAACAAGTGCATTTTCTGCTGGAAATGTATTGTCAGAGTTCGATCTATATGACAGTACAGTGGGTACTTGGGGAAGTGAAAACCACACCGGAAAAACTGGCACGTATTGTGGTAGATGCTATGCCGGGGAAGTTGATGAAATTATTTTTGGAATTTGAGATGTTGAAGTAATACAATATAAGGTATGGCATTAAATTATAAAAAGTGGGTGAAAGGTAGTAATAGTTGGCCTTTATCCACTTTTTATTTTATTGATATTACTATGTTTACACAATAGGACTATTAATATTTGAAAGATGCAAAGTGGTAAAAATGCATCAATTTTATTGCTGCATTATCATATTTATGGTAAAAAAGTATAATCTGAAAATAAAATAGTTTAGTTACAATGAATAAAAAACGCTATATAATAAAAGCACATAAAAACATATTGAACAAAAGGAGGATAAACAAGTGAAAAAAAGGACAAGTATTTTGGTGGCATTAATGGTAACTGCAATGTGCGCATGCCCAGTTATGGCAAAAGATAACAATCTCAAAGTTGGGTTCTCTGAACTTGATATTGATGGAGCATGGCGTATTTGCCAGACGGATTCTATGCAGCAAGAAGCAGATAGTCGCGGATATGATTATGTAATGACAAATGCAGAATATGACACAGAAAAACAGATTGCAGACGTAGAAGACCTGATTTCACAAGGATGCAACTTCCTGTTTATTGCTCCGATTGATATGGATGCTATTGTTCCAGCATTAGATGCGGCAAAAACAGCGGAAATCCCAGTAATACTATTGGATAGAGAAGCTACTGGTACATGGGGCGAAGATTGGCTTACAACCATTATTGCAGATTATGTTCAGCAGGGAGAAATGTGTGGAGAATGGATTGTAGATAACAATAACATGGATGAACCATTAAAGATTGTAGAAATTACTGGAGTAGAAGGCGGTTCAGATGTTAGAGATAGAGCTCAAGGGTTAAGAAACATTACAGATGAACATGACAATATCGAAATTGTTGCTTCTCAGTCAGGTGAATGGTCGCGAACTACTGCACAGGAAGTAACAGCTAATATTATTCAGTCTACTGGTGGTGAATTTGATGTTGTTTATTGCCATAATGATGAAATGGCACTTGGTGTTGTTTTAGCATTAAAAGCAGCAGGCATGAAACCAGGAGAAGATGTCCAGATTGTTGCAATAGACGGACAGAAAGAAGCTATTGAAGGAATCATTGCTGGAGAAATAAATTGTATTGCAACTTGCAGTCCAAGATTTGGAAAGGCAGCTTTTGATGCAATGGAAACATATCTTTCAGGCGAAGAATTACCAGAAAAGATTATTAATGAAGAAACCCTTATTACCGCTGATAATGCGGAAGAACAGCTTGAATTTGGATTCTAATGCTTCTGATTCAATAATTAGTTAAGCAGTAAAGCCCGGTCATTCTAATCGGAATAACCGGGCTTTAAAAACAAAGGGGTGGGGTACAATTATTATGAAAGATATTCTTGAGATGAAAAACATTCAAAAGTCTTTTCCTGGAGTTCGTGCTCTTAAAGGGGTAGATTTTAAGGTAAAAGCTGGTGAAATCCATTCCTTAATGGGAGAAAACGGAGCAGGAAAATCAACATTAATAAAAATATTAACAGGTGTTTATCAAAAGGATGAGGGAACTATTTTTTTTGATGGAAAAGAAGTTACCATAAAAAATACAATTGATGCACAAAATATGGGGATTAGTACAGTATATCAGGAACTTAATATGATTCCATATTTAACTGTTGCGGAAAATATTTTTCTTGGTCGGTATCCAAGAAAAAATAATGTAATTGATTGGAAAAAAATGAATCAAAATGCACAAGATCTTTTAGATGAAATGAAATTAAACATAAGGGCTGATATTGAATTGAACAGATATGGTACAGCAGCGCAACAGATGGTATCCATTGTGAGAGCAATCAGCCTGAATTGCAAATTAATTGTGTTAGATGAGCCAACATCGTCCTTAGATACTGATGAAGTAAGAATGCTTTTTCGTGTAATCCGTGATTTGCAGAAAAAAAATATTGCAATTATTTTTATTTCCCATCGTTTAGATGAGGTTTATGAAATTAGTGATCGAATTACTATATTGAAAGACGGCGCATACGAAGGAACATATCTGGTATCTGAACTGGGACAGGCGGAACTTATTACCAAAATGGTAGGACGCGAAGTTGAAAAGAAAGAACGAATTGAAAGACTGCATAGTAATAGTAGTGATGATTGTGTGATAGAACTCAAAGATATTCTTTCAAAACCGAAGCTAAGGAACATTTCATTGCATGTAAAAAAAGGCGAAATTGTAGGATTAGCGGGGCTTTTGGGAGCTGGAAGAACAGAAACTGCTCAGGTTATTTTTGGATATAGGATGGCTGATTCAGGAACTATTAAAATGCATTCGGTTGATTTGTCTTTGAAAAGTCCGAGAGATGGTGTGAAACATAAAATGGCATTTTGTACAGAAAACAGACGAGAAGAAGGCATAATTCCCAATATGAGTGTTCGTGACAATATTTTGTTATCCAGTTTACGGAATATTAGTTCTCATGGATTTTTAAATCAGAAAAAAGGGGATGAAATTGTAAAACAATATCTGGAGCGTTTTCGTATTAAAACACCGAGTCCATATCAGAAAATAAAGAATCTCTCTGGAGGGAACCAGCAGAAAGTAATTTTAGCAAGATGGCTTGCAACACAACCAGATTTTATAATATTTGACGAACCAACAAGAGGAATTGATGTGGGAGCAAAAAGAGATGTGGAGAATTTGATAGCAGAAGTGGCTGATATGGGACTGGCTGTGTTATTTATTTCATCAGAAATGTCAGAAATTGCAAGAAATTGTGATAGAGTGTACGTTCTTAGAGATGGACAAGTTGTTGGGGAGTTATCAAATCAAGAAATTAAACAAGAGATAATTACAAATGCAATTGCAGAAGGAGAATAACGGACACAGATGGAGGAAATAGCATGAAACTAAAAAATAGAATACAGGAGAATATCGGAAATTGCGGTGTTTTTCTTGCCTTTATTCTTCTGTTTGCAGGAAATTCACTGTTGACCAGAAATTTTTTTAGTATTGTTACTGTGCAGAATATTATTTCGCAGTGCACAACGACAGTATTGCTTGGGGTTGGAATGACTATAGTAATTGCAACAGGCGGAATCAATATTTCTGTCGGTTCTGTGATGGCTATGTGTGCTATGGTTGCTGCAAAAATGATTAGTCAAGGATATATGCTTCAAGGAGTGTTGGCTGGGATGTTGCTGGCTATTTTCTGCGGAGCGATTACTGGATATATTATTATAAAATTTGATATTCAACCAATGATAGCTTCGCTCTCAATGATGTTTATGCTTCGGGGAATAGCAAAATTACTGAATGATGGAAAAAACATGAATCCAGGAAGCAGAGAATTAAATAGTTTTTTATATGAATTTGTAGGAAAAGTTCCAGTTCGAACAATTATTTGGTTTGTATGTATCGTAATCGTATTTATTATTGTAAGCAAAACGCGTTTTGGCATTTGTATTGAAAGTTATGGAGATAACAGCAAGGCATCACAAATAGCAGGTATAAATATTATGTTGTTAATACCAGTTTGTTATATTATCTGTAATATCTTAGCATGCATTGCTGGTTTTGTGGAGATGGGATATTCATCGATAGTTGATCCGGGAAATATGGGGTTGACAAAAGAAATGGATGCAATAGCAGCAACTGTGTTAGGTGGAACATCCATTGATGGTGGAAAACCGCATATATGGGGAACTGTATGTGGAGCAATGGTTCTACAATTAATTACAATTATGGTTAATATGAATAATGTTCCATCGTCTTATGCGAAAATTATCAAGGCAATTATCATTATTTTGGCGGTGTATGTCCAGAATATTAGGAACAAAAACTAAGAGAAGGAGGAAGCTGATATGAAAAAGATAAGGCATTTCTTGGGAAACAATGCTTCTATAATTGGTTTAGCATTTATGCTTTTAGTTGGGACCTTGATTAATTCAAACTTTCTTACACCCGGAAACCTTTCCAATATTTTGAGACAAAATAGTACGATTTCCATAGTTACACTAGGCATGGCAGTAGTAATTATTAGTGGCTCGATTGATTTGTGTGTTGGCTCATTGTTTTGCTTGTGCGCATATGTTAGTAGTTTCTTGAGTCAATACAATACTCTAATAGCAGTTCTGGGAACGATATTATTTGGTATTCTAATTGGATTTTTAAATGGTTTTCTGGTAACTAAAATGCGTATTCATCCATGGATCGCAACGCTGTCTATGATGCTTGGCCTTCGAGGACTTGTACTAGTTTTAACAGGCGAAAATACTTATAAGCCTGCGTTCGATAATATTTTATTTGAAAAGATTGCGAGGGGTGGAATAGGACCTTATTTAAACTTTCCACTATTGATTACTATTATTTTGGTAATACTATTTGCGATAATGATGAAATATTCACAGATGGGGCGAAATTTTTATATTTGTGGTGGAAATCGAGAAGCTGCACGAATGATGGGAATTCCTGTAGAAAGAACAATTATGATTTCGTTTATCATCAGTGGGATGATGTGTTCCATTTCGGGAATCATTCTGGCGGCGCGGTTGGGTTCAGTATCGCCACTTGCAGGGGATGGAAATGAAATGTATGCGATCGCATCCTGCGTAGTAGGAGGCATTTATCTAACAGGAGGAAGAGGCGAAATTCACGGGGCTTTCATAGGTTCTATTATTGTAGGGCTTTTGACTAACATATTCAATATGCAGTCTATATTAAGTACATTTTGGGAAAGCGTAATTACCGGATCGTTGGTTTTGATAGTGGTTCTTTTGCAGCAGATTTCTGCTAAAAGGGCAGAGCATAATCGAACAATCAATGAAATTCTTTAGAAATAAGGAGGACGAATGAAATGAGAAATTATCCATCAGAACAAGAAGCAAAAGAATTAATTTGTGCGATTGGAAAAAAAATGTATGATCATCAGTTTGTATCAGCAAATGATGGGAATATTACAATTCGTGTGGGAGAAAATGAAATTATTGCTACACCTACAGGAGTTTCTAAAGGGGATTTACGGCCGGATATGTTATTAAAAACAGATTTGAATGGAAATATTTTAGAAGGAACATGGAAACCAACATCTGAGTTGCCAATGCATTTAAGAATCTATAAAGAAAATGATGAAGTTATGTCAACAGCGCATGCACATCCGTGTTTCCTTAATGTATTTGCTAACATGGGATTAGAACTAGATCTTTCTATTACACCAGCAACGGCGGCGATATCTGGAAGAATTCCGGTTGCACCATATAGAAATCCAGGTTCTTCAGAATTAGCTGATTCGGTTGCACCGTATGTAAAAGATTATAATGTTGTGCTTTTGGCTAATCATGGTCCGATTGCATGGGGAAAAACACCTATTGAAGCATGGTTTACGTTAGAAGACGCTGAGGCTTATGCAAAGATGGCTTTGATACATAAATTTATTGTTGGGGGATATCGACCGATAACTCGGGGACAGATAGAATGCCTTGCGCAAACACATGACCTAGTTATTAATCCTAAAAGATTAGTGAATGCACCAGAAGAAAGTTCGAATGGGAATCCAGCAGAATCTCTTGATGCTTATGACGGAATGTCAATACGACTTTCGGATGATACTATTGACAAACTTGTAGATAAAATTACTGAGAAACTTTGCCGAGACAGTATGAGGTGAAATTGATGGGAAAACATCTTGCAGTGGATATAGGTTCTGAAAGTGGACGTATTTCAGTTGGATATTTAAAAAATGGAAAACTTATAATAGAAGAACTTCATCGATTTAAAACACAATTTATGCAAGCGCATAGAAAAAGTGTTCGAAATATTTATAGATATCATGAAGAGATTATAATCGGATTAAAAAAATATGTAGAAAAATATGGAGACACTTTAGACAGTATCGGCGTAGATAGCTGGGGCGGTGACTTCGTTTTACTTGATCGAAAAGGGAATATATGCAAATTACCGGAGTCTTATAGAGCAACTTCTGCGGCATCGGATGTTTCGGAAATTATCGAAAAAGAATATGGATTAAAAAAAATTTATGAGCATACAGGAAATCAGGCCATGCCAACGGATACTTTGAGCCAGATGCTTCGTATGATTAGGGATAACGATCCATCAATGGATGATCCACATGCAATTCTCTTTATGGGCGATGTATATCATTACCTTTTGGGGGCAGAGATTTGCTGTGAACATTCACTTGCAGGGTATTCCAGATTTTATAATAATAATATAGATTGTTGGGATGAGTCCATTATGAAAGGATTACAAATTCCACTTTCTATTTGCACTAAAGTTGTGTGTGCCGGAGATACAATCGGTCAAATTGATCCAGTAATTCAAAAAAATGTAGGATTAAAAAAAAGCGTGAACATCATTACACCATGCACACATGATACATCCTGTGCAGCTCTTGCGATACCCGATATGGGAACTGATTGGATGTTTATAAGTAGTGGAACCTGGTCTTTAATGGGAATGGAAACAGATTATCCGATTATAAATGAAATATCTTATAAATATAATTTCTCTAATTCATCAATGCCATTAAAAACAAATATGTTTAAGAAAAACATTCAGGGTATGTGGATTATACAACAATGCCGTGAAGCTTGGGGAAATCAAATTTCATATGAAGAAATAGTATCTGAGGCGGCTAAAGTGGAAGAAAATCATTTATACATAGATGTTGATAGAGAAGAATTTTATGCTCCTGGAAATATGCCAATGGCAATTGTTAATGCTGTAAAAAGAGATTTTCATGAGGAAATTGATTGGAAAAATGTTGGTGTCATTGCAAGAATTTGCTTTGAAAGCCTCGCATTGAAATATCGGTATTTTTATGATAAACTAATACAAGCAGTAGATAAAAAAATATCAAAAATTTATATCATTGGTGGGGGGAGTAACAATCAACTTGTAAACCAGTATACTGCTAATGTAATAGGACTTCCGGTATATACTGGAGTTACAGAGGGGAGTAATGTAGGAAATCTATTACTTCAGTTATATGGTTCTGGAGAACTTAGCAGTAAGCAAGAAATGCGTCAATGTGTGTGTGATACCTTCTCAAAGTATAATTATAGCCCTCAGAATGTACAGATGTGGAATGAAAAATATCATTTTTTCGAGAATGAAATTTCTCATGAAGCACAATGGTAAAATAGACCCCTGTTAGTTGACCTCTCAGCTGACGGGGGTTTTTGTCATAAAAACAGAATAAAAGAAATGTGGGTGTGGAAATGAAATTATTGATTGCAGATGATGAAGAATTCAGTAGAACCTGTATATCGGAAATGTTGGACTGGAATTCATATGGAATTACAGTGGTTGCGACGGCAGAGAATGGTTTGGATGCGTGGGAAAAGGTGAAAAAGTATAAGCCAGATATTGTCATTACAGACATTAAAATGCCTCAAATAAGTGGTTTGGATCTTTTGACCAAAATCCAGGAAAATCATCTTGAAATAGATACAATCATGATAAGTGGATTTGATGAATTTGCTTTTGCACAAAAGGCATTAAATTTAGGAGCAAAAAATTATTTATTGAAGCCTGTTAACCCGGCTGAATTGCTCAATTCAGTAATAACACTTCAGGATCAGAAGAATCAAGAAAGAAGAAACAAATTCGATGGAGATAAAGAAGGAAATCTCCGAAATATGATTTATTTATTTTATACACCTGAAGAATTGGATGAAATTCATGATCAGATGTTAGAATGTTGGGATTATTTTCAAGCTGTTCTTTTACTTCAAATGGACAATATAAGTGATGCTTTATATATTGGGGAAACCAATATTTATAAAATATTACTACAAGAAATTGATCTTTTTTGTCATGATACAGGAAGCTATCTATTAGAAAAGAGCCCTCATAATATGCTTTTTTATGTTCTTGCTAAAAGTACTGAGGAAATAGAAGAAAAAATTTCATTTTTATTAGATACAATTCAAACAGTATTACAAAATGTTACATATGATGATTATACAGTTGGTGTAAGCAAAATAAATCATGGGATTGAAGAATCAGCAAAATCTTATTTGGAAGCAAGACGAGCTGCTAATATGAAATACGTGTGTGGAAATGGCAATATTTATTATGCAGCAGAGGAGAAAACAGACTCCAGAATAGAAGAATCTGATTGTATAGATTTGATAAGAGAAATTGTTGAAAATACAGTATATTTTAAAGAGGAAGAAGTTGATCTATTATTAGATCGGTTTATGAGCCAAAAACGATTCTCTGGTATAGAGGAATTAAGACAAAATGTATATATGATAGTTACGGGGATTATTCGTAACGAAGCGTTGGTTAATATTGATATTAACTCTCTTTATCCGGACACAAGTCTCATTATTATCTCAATTTGTAATTGTGGTGATCCATTTGAAATGCATCGAAAAATGAAGGCGTTTTTACACACGATAGGGAGAAAACTAAATGAAATAAAAATAAAAAAGCCAAATCAAATTATTGAACGAATAAAAAGATACATTGAAGAAAATTATCAAATTCCGGAGATGCGATTATCTTTAATTGCTGAAAAATTCAATTTTAGTCCTGCGTATCTTTCTGCGTTATTCAAAAACAGCTGTAATCAGAATATTACAGATTATATAAATGCTGTTAGAATTGAAGCGGCTTGTAGATATTTGATACAAAATGAGTATAAAATTTCTCATATTTCAGAACTTGTTGGTTATGCGAATGTGACATATTTTTACAAAGTGTTTAAGAACTTGAAAGGTTGTTCACCAAGAGATTATTTAGGTAAATACTGGGAAGGTGAAACATGAAAAAGTTATATGAAATAATCTTTAAAAAATTTGCCATGATTTCTATATTATTAGTGCTTTTAACAGATAGTATTTTTCTTTGCTATTTTATAAGTAGTACTATTCGAAATGCACAAACCACATTAGATGCAGCTGTAAACTATAGTAGAAATGTTTTGGAAAGGGTATTAGATGAAACGGAACAGCTGAATACCCTTGTGCAAAAGAGTTCTGATGTGCAGATTGCTATACGAGAAATTCCAAGCAGCAAAAATGCAATCTACTCTCAGAAATTGGAAATAAACGGGTATTTATATACACTCCAGGAGAATAATACGGTATATGTAGAGGCTTTTTATGTTCTTCTTGATGATGGGAGACAATTCAAATCTACGAATTTCCCGTTGCGTTATGGTAGTGCTAGAGATATTCCAGAATATGATATGCTTCGATCATTTACAACAGAAACGTGGTTATCAACATATTCTCAATCGATGTTAGCTAATAATTATCGTGAAGGATATGTTGCTGCTATTTATCCATTATATAATGTTAAGACTGGAAAATCGTCAGGAGTAATTGTAGAAGAGATTAGAACAGAAAAGATTGCTGGTGAACTTTTAGCGGCGTGCTATTTGGAAGACGTTGATGTAATGCTTACAGATAAAAATGGTGAAATACTTCTTTCTGTTGGAGAAAGTAATAAAAATAAATCTTGGTTAGTTAAAAATAGTATGCAATTGGAAAATGGATGGACATTGACATTTTCGTGTGAAGTTTGGAATTTAGTTGGAAATATTTTGCTTACAGCCATTTTTATGGGGCTGATTTTATCAATTGTTATTATTGTTTTTTCATTAATGCTTAGTAGAAGAATCGCATCAGACATTTCGGAACCTATTAATCGATTGTTATATATTATGGAATGTCAAGATCCTTTAAATGTAAATGGGAAAAATGACTTAATAGTTCAAACAGATATCTATGAAGTGGATAGGCTGTTTAGGAAATTTAGTCAGATGATGGATAATTTAAAAGAGTTGTTTACAGAATTGGAAAAAAAACAGCAGGCTGTAAGAAAATCCGAGTATGCTGCATTGCAAGCACAGATTAATCCGCATTTTCTTTATAATACATTAGATAATATTACGTGGCGCATTTATGCGGGAGATAAGCAAGAAGCCATTGATGAAGTAATGAGTTTGAGTCGTTTCTTCCGTATTTCATTAAGTCGTGGAGCCGATATGATTTCTATAAAAGATGAATTGGAACATGTGCAATTATATTTGAAAATTCAAAAGAAACGATATGGAAAAAGATTTGATTTTGAAATAAAATCTTTCATGAGAAGTTCGGATATGGAACGTTTTTTTGTACCTAAATTAATACTGCAACCTTTGGCTGAAAATTGTATATATCATGGATTTGAAAAATTTAGCGAAGGCGGTAAAATATACGTCACTGTTGATTGGAAGGAAAATATAATATTTTCTGTAATAGACAATGGATCAGGTATTGACAGAGACAGACTTATGGAAATTAATAATCAGCTAGAGAAGCCAGAGATGACGGAGAAACAAGAGTCGAAAAAGGGATATGGTATTTTTAATATAAATTCTAGAATAAAAAATGTATTTGATGCCAGATATGGATTACATTTGGAAAGTGATAATTTAGCTCATTACACATTGGCTGAAATCATTCTTCCACCTACAACACATGAGGCGTAAGAGTTATGTAGTATTTAGGAAAAGAGTGACACATTTCTCTTTTTGTAACTTTCTTTTTTATCAAAATATTGTCAATATAATAACAAAGATAAGGTGCGGGAAGCGGAAAGGAAGATGAACATTATGGCAAACAGAATCAATTTGAATGGAACATCTTATCATGGAGCAGGAGCAATCGCAGAAATCGCAAATGAAGCAAAGGCACGTGGATATAAAAAAGCATTTGTGTGCTCTGATCCAGATTTGATCAAATTTCAGGTAACCAGCAAAGTAACCGATATCCTGGAACAGAATGGACTGGAATATGAGATTTACTCAGATATTAAGGCAAACCCGACTATTCAGAATGTACAGAATGGTGTAGCGGCATTTAAAAAGTCCGAAGCAGATTATATCGTTGCAATCGGTGGAGGATCTTCTATGGATACTGCAAAGGCAATCGGTATCATCATCGCCAATCCGGAGTTTGAAGATGTGAGAAGTCTGGAAGGAACCGCTGCAACGAAAAACCCTTGTGTTCCGATTATTGCAGTACCTACCACAGCCGGAACAGCCGCTGAGGTAACAATCAACTATGTTATTACAGATGTAGAAAGAAAACGTAAATTCGTATGCGTTGACCCTCACGATATGCCGATTATTGCAGTAGTAGACCCGGAAATGATGTCTTCTATGCCAAAGGGACTGACAGCTTCTACCGGTATGGATGCTCTGACACATGCCATTGAGGGATATACCACAAAAGCAGCATGGGAAATGACAGATATGTTCCATCTGAAAGCAATCGAGCTGATCTCAAAATCTCTGCGCGGTGCGGTGGATAATACAAAAGAAGGCCGTGAAGGAATGGCACTTGGCCAGTACATTGCCGGTATGGGATTTTCCAATGTAGGTCTTGGAATTGCACATTCCATGGCTCATACACTGGGAGCTGTATACGATACACCACATGGGGTTGCCTGCGCTATGATGCTTCCGATCGTAATGGAATACAATCAGGAATGCACCGGTGAAAAATATCGTGAAATCGCAAGAGCAATGGGGGTCAAAGATGTAGATTCCATGACACAGGAGGAATACAGAAAAGCAGCTGTGGATGCAGTAAAGAAACTGTCAGAAGATGTAGGAATTCCTACGAAACTGGAAGCCATCAAAGAAGAAGATCTGCAGTTCCTGGCAGAATCAGCATATGCAGATGCCTGTGCACCAGGAAATCCAAAAGATGCCAGTGTTGAAGATCTGAAAGAACTGTTCAGAAAGATTATGTAAATAAATGATGTTATAGAAATCCGTTGGTACTTTAAAGTGCCAGCGGATTTTTGCGATGAAGATGAGATTATACCCGAACGGGATTTTTTACTTAAATGTGCTTGAAATTATACCCGAACGGGATTATAATGTATAGCATGAGTAGGATTGGAGAATATATTAAAGAAGAAAGAAAAAAGGCAGGCCTGACACAGGAAGAATTTGCATTCCGTTCAGGTCTTGGTCTTCGATTTGTAAGAGAACTGGAACAGGGAAAAGAAACTGTGCGTCTGGATAAGGTGAATCAGGCTCTGGCTATGTTTGGGTGTGAGGCAGTACCGGGAAAGAAAGAGAGGTAAAACGTGGAATCGGAATATCGGAAAGGCTATGTGTATATTCAGAATCATTTTGCCGGGATGATCGCAGAGACAGAAGAGGGCTATTGTTTTTCTTATGATAGGGAATATCTGAAACGAGAAGATGCAGTATCGGTAAGTTTGACACTTCCGCTGCGTGAGGAGGCGTATGAGACCACGATTCTATTTCCATTTTTTGACGGACTGATTCCAGAAGGGTGGCTTCTGGGGGTAGTTTGCCGAAATTGGAAGATTGATCGAAATGATCGGTTCGGTCTGCTGTTGTCAGCGTGTAAAGATTGTATCGGAGATGTTTGTATCAGAGGAGAAAGAATATGAAGTGCCTGTGTTGTGGTAAAGAAATCTCAAGTAATGCAACAACATCTGAAAAAGACTGGTGTTGGCATAAAAAATGTGTGAAAGCTTTTTTTCATACAAGGGAAATGCCGATATTAGATGTTACAAGAGAACAACTGGAAAAATTAGCTAATGAGGCAGTAAATGAAGGCCTTACGGTACCAGGAGTGCAGAAAAAATTGCCACTGCATTTGACCAGTGATACAAATGCCAGACTTACTATTGTGAACTATCCTACTGGATATATTTTAAAACCACAGACAGAAGAATTTCAGAATATGCCAGAATTTGAAGATCTGGCTATGCGAATGGCAGAGCTGATGGGAATTCAGACGGTATCACATGCCCTGATAAAGATGAATGGAGAGTATGCATATATTACAAAAAGAATTGATCGAGAGATAACGGAAAAAGAGATACATCTGTATGCGATGGAAGACTTTTGCCAACTGTCCAATCGTCTGACACAGGACAAATATAGAGGATCTTATGAAAATTGCGGAAAGATTATAAAAAAATATTCGGATACACCCGGACTGGATCTGATAGAAATGTATTTACGGGTGCTTGGATCTTATATCATGGGAAATTCAGATATGCATTTGAAAAATTTTTCTCTTGAAGAAACAGAACCAGGAAATAGAATATTCAGATTGTCAAGGGCTTACGATATGTTGCCAGTAAATGTAATTATGCCAGAAGATCAGGAACAGCTTGCGCTTACCATAAATGGGAAGAAAAGAAATATACACAAAAAAGAATTTCGGATATTGGCGGAATCCTGTGGAATATCGTTGCATGTGGCAGAACGTATGATAAAGAGAGTTTGTGGATTAGAGGAAAAACTTTTTAAACAGATCGATATGGCATATTTGTCAGAGGAACAAAAAGAACGGGTAAAGACACTGGTGCAGGAACGAATAAGCGTGCTGAATTAGAAAAAGGGGAACGCCGTTTTGGTAGTTTCCTTTTTTCATATATGAAAATTTGAAGACAACATTTTCCACCGAAAAAATGTAATATAGATACAATTTTTCCACCGAAAAAATGTTGACAGAGGGAAAAACCGGGAATACAATGAAGAAAATAGCGTAATTTATAATCAGGAGGTGGAAGATGGATAGATTCGCATTGGAAAAGCTGAAGCAGTGGAAAGAGAAAAAGAACAGGAAACCTCTGATTATACGAGGAGCCAGACAGGTTGGAAAGACATGGCTGATGAAGGAATTTGGTAGAACCTGTTTCAAAAAAATGGCTTATGTGAATTTTGACAGTAATACCAGAATGCGTCAGGTATTTGAAGGTGATATCAACATTGAGCGATTGATTCTTGCCATCAGTGCAGAGACTGGCGTATCCATAGACAGCCGGGACACGCTGCTGATCTTCGATGAGGTGCAGGAAGTGCCGAAGGCTTTGACTGCTTTAAAGTATTTTTGCGAAGAGGCTTCGGAATATGCGATTGTGGCAGCAGGATCTTTGCTTGGTGTGGCGATGCATAAGGGAACTTCTTTTCCGGTGGGAAAAGTAGATTTTATGGATTTATATCCTTTAAGTTTCAGGGAATTTTTGTGCGCATTGGGAGAAATGCGGTTTGTTGAGATATTGGACAGTTCTGATACTGATATGGTCACAATGTTTAAATCAAAATATATCGATCGTCTTAGAGAATATTATTTTGTGGGTGGGATGCCAGAAGTAGTGCAGAGTTATCTTGACTCAAAGGACTTTAATCAGGTTCGTGAAATTCAGAAAAATCTGTTGAATGATTACCAGCAGGATTTTTCCAAACATGCAGAAGCTACTCTGGTTTCAAGATTAAATCTGGTGTGGAATTCTATTCCGATGCAGCTGGCGAAGGAAAACAAGAAATATATTTACGGACAGGTAAGAGAAGGTGCACGAGCCAAAGACTTTGAACTGGCTATTCAGTGGCTGATGGATTGTGGATTGATCCATAAAGTACAGAGAATTAAAAAGCCAGGTCTTCCGTTAAAAGCTTATCTGGATCTGGATGCATTCAAAATATATCTTCTGGATATTGGTTTGCTTATGGCAATGGTAGATCTGGATGCCAGAGTCATCATAGACGGGAACCGGATATTTACGGAATTTAAGGGAGCTTTGACAGAACAATATGTACTTCAGCAGTTAATAGCAGATCTGGGTATAGAGGCTTATTATTATTCCACAGAAAAGTCCAGTGGAGAAATCGATTTTCTGTTACAGGGAAAAAGTTCCATTCTGCCATTAGAGGTGAAGGCAGAAGAAAACTTAAGAGCCAAAAGTCTGAAAGCATTTTGCGAAAAATACCATCCTGCCTGTGCTGTCCGCACATCTATGTCAGACTACAGAGAACAGGAATGGATGACGAATATTCCGCTGTATAATATCTGCCGCATAAAGAAGTATCTGGATCAATAGTCAGACGTGTCGGAGGAGAAAAAAATGGAATTACGACAGCTTCAGTGCATGGTGATCTGTGCACAGACCAAATCATTCAGTAAAGCAGCTTCTATGCTTTTTACATCGCAGTCTAATGTGAGCAAAACCATTGCATCACTGGAAAATGAGCTGGGAAAGAAAATATTTGAACGGAAGAGGCATGGGATCGAACTGACTGCAAAAGGAAAGCAGAT
>CAKRVB010000002.1 GCA_934408725.1 uncultured Marvinbryantia sp. | reverse complement strand
GAGAATATCGTGTGAATCTGCGACATTTGTAAAATCGAAAGGATTCTTTATGATTGGAATAAATAGAAAAGACATACGAGTTGTCCTTTTCTATTTTCACAGGATTGCTCTGGTCAAGGAGCAATTTGTGATTCTGGTAAGAAAATCAGACGAATATATTTTTCCAAAGATTTGTCGTAAAAATGTGGTCAAATCAAGAAACCTCCGTGCGAAAGAGAATGTTACGTCATGCACAGCTCGGGAATAAATTCCCTCGCTGTAGGGCTGTCGCCCTATAAAATAGCAAAAATAAACGCCCTCGCAAGTAAACTTGCAGGGCGTTATTTTCACCATTTTGCATGGCTCGTAGCGTTCACAAAATCTTCACAAAATAATTAGCACTCACCACTTGACAGTGCTAACAATGCGTGTTATATTACAGATAGAACAAAGGAAGAGAGATAAAGAAAAGGAATTCCAGATGTTCAAAGAACTAGAAATGATAACACAGCAAATTGGATCATTAAGATCCGGAAAGCTTTTGAAAGGAGATATGACTTATGTTAATGCCTAGTATTTTTGGAGAAAACTTATTTGATGATTTCTTTACACCATTCTATTATGATGACAAAGATGAGAAGAAAGCGGAAAAGAAGCTGTACGGAAGAAGAGCACAGAATCTCCTGAAGACAGATATTAAGGAAAAACCGGAAGGTTATGAACTGATTGTTGATGTTCCTGGCTTCAAGAAAGATGAAGTCAAAGTTGCATTGAAAGATGGTTACTTAACTGTCAGTGCAGCAAAAGGTCTGGATGAAGACGATGAAGATAAGAAGGGACACTACATCAGACGTGAACGTTACGCAGGAGCCTGCGAGCGAAGCTTTTATGTAGGCGAAGAAGTGACTCAGGAAGACATCAAAGGTGAATACAAACATGGTATCCTGAAGCTTTTCGTTCCGAAGAAGGAAGCGAAACCGGCAGCCAGTGACCCGAAGTATATTACTATTGAGGGCTGATCCGACTAAAGTTTCTGAAACGGATATAAAAAGGTGGCGTCTCGGAAGGGACGCTGCCTGAAATAAGAATTTTATTGTAATCATTTGACATAAATAACAGAATTTGACAGCAAAGGAGAGATGACTTATGATGATGCCTAGTATTTTTGGAGAAAACTTATTTGATGATGTATGGGATAATTTCCCATTTTGCAGTGAGCAGTTGTGGGGGAAAAAGAATCCTCTGTATGGAAAACATGCACAGAACATGATGAAGACAGATATCCGTGAAACGGATAAAAGCTATGAATTGGATGTCGATCTTCCGGGATTTAAGAAAGACGAGATTCAGGTACAGCTGAAAGATGGTTATCTGGTACTTTCAGCAGCGAAGGGACTGGATAAAGATGAAAAAGATAAAGAAGGTAATTATATCAGGCGTGAACGCTATGCGGGCAGCATGAGCCGTAGCTTTTATGTAGGCGATGCAGTAAGCGAAGAAGATATTCATGCAAAATATGAAGATGGTATTCTGAAACTGTCCGTGCCAAAGAAAGCACCTGAGAAAATAGAAAAAGATGGTTATATTGCCATTGAAGGTTAAGAAAATCTCCTTATAGTCGCCGGGACTTATTTTAAGCCCCGGCGTTTTTTCTTGCCATTTTTGTAATGATAGAAATGATTTTACATTTTATAATGAGTAAGAGACAGCAGGCTGACACGGAAAAATCACTGGTATTGACACTGGGAAAGGATCTGCTCCAACTGCCGCTCAGTCTGGCATTTACCAGATTTATGAATCTGTTTTCGGCATGGATCCCTGCTCCGTCCTATGGATTTGGTTCAAAGCTTGTGGTGCTTGCCATGGGAATTATCTGTACAGGAATTGGAGCAGCAATGTCCCTGAATATGCGCCTGATTCCCAACCCGGGAGATGGAATTGTACAGACGATTGCAGATTGTATTCATAAACCGGTTGGATTTACAAAAAACTGCTTTGATCTGATGAATATCTGTATCACCATCAGCGTAGGAATGATATTTGCACACAGACTGGTCGGGGTTGGCATAGGAACTGTGATAGCAGTGGTGGGAGTAGGACGTGTAATAGCGGTATTTAACTATTTGTGTATGAAAAAAATGCCAGAAGCAGCAGGTGTATAAGAAAGTTTATTTAACCATCGAAACGAATGAAGTTTCGATGGTTTTTATCATATTTGTCATTGGGGACAGGAAAAAAGCCAGAAAACACCGTCCCCGTGGCACTTGACAATAGAAAGGATACGTGTTATATTACAAATAGAACAGAGACTATGTGATTATGACATGCAGGAGGTGAGATGCATGAGCGAAAAGAGAGATTATTATGAAGTACTTGGAATCAGCCGCAGCGCAGATGCCGCTGCGATAAAGAAAGCATATAGGAAACTGGCGAAAAAATATCATCCGGATAACAATGCGGGAAATCCGGCGGCGGAAGAAAAGTTCAAGGAGATCGCAGAAGCATATGATGTCCTGAGCGATCCGGAGAAGAAGAAACTGTATGATCAGTTTGGCCATGCCGCGTTTGATCAGAATGGTGCACCGGGTGGAAGTGCCGGAGGATACCAGGATTTCACAGGAGCTAATGGTGGATATCGGGAGTATCATTATGAAGGTAATATGGATGATCTGTTTGGGGATATGTTCAAGAATGCTTTCCATGGCAGAGGATCTGGATCGAGACGGTCCGCAAGGAACAGCGGTATGCATTTCGGAGGCTTTGACTGGGGCGACCATATGAATTTTGGTGGCGGAAGCAGCTGGGATGGAGCTGGCTTTGAAAGTGGATATGGTCCACAGAAGGGAGCAGATCTGAATGCAGAAGTGACAGTCGGATTTGAAGATGCAGCTTTTGGTTGTGATAAAGTAATTTCCCTGAAGAATCCGGACGGAACACAGCACTCCCTTCAGGTACACATTCCGGCAGGTATCGATACTGGTAAGACGATCCGGCTGAGAGGTAAAGGAATGCCGGGAAGCGGTGAGGCAGGAGATCTGCTTTTGAAGGTCAATGTACAGAGTAAATCTGGATATGAACGGAAAGGTCAGGATCTGTATACGACTGTGAATATTCCGTATACGACAGCTGTCTTTGGCGGTGAGGCAAGAGTGCAGACTCTGTATGGAGATGTGATCTGTAAGATCAAAGAAGGAACACAGTCTGGTACGAAGATTCGTCTGAGAGGAAAAGGAATCGTATCTATGAAGAATCCATCCGTTCATGGTGATCAATATGTGACCGTGCAGATTGATGTGCCGAAGCATCTGAGCCGGGAGGCCAGACAGAAGTTGATGGAATATAAGCAGGCCTGTTAAAACGAGAATGCAGGATTTGTGGTAGACAAAATAAAAAGAGTTTCGTATACTATAGATTAGATACGTATTTGGAATATTTGCGGCTTCCAGATGCTACAACGTAGTAGTGTAGTATTGGGAGTCGTTTTTTTGACAGGCATAAAGATGAAAGAGAAGATTATCAGATGACTAGACAGGAAGCAGAAAAAGAGATGGAGTACTACCGGAAGATCTTTTCGGTGGTAAGATTGCTGGGTGAGGAAGAGATGGAAGCACTGGAGGAGGGACATCTGTCTGGAATAGTGTCAGATCGGTGCCAGTGTTATAAATTCTGGAAAAAAGACAATCTTTGTGAGAACTGTATTTCTTTGAAGGTATGGAAAGAAAAAACGGAGCGGACGAAGCTGGAGTTTCAGGAAGATGATATCTATCAGGTAATATCCAGATATGTGGAGATTGACGGAAAGCCATATGTTATGGAATTGGTCAAAAAGATGTATGAAGAGACCTTTCTGGATGCCGATGGAAGAAGAAAGCTCGCAGGCAAGCTGGCAGTATATAATGATGATCTTTATAAAGATGCACTGACAGGAGCGTATAATCGTCGTTACTTTGAAGATGAACTAAAAGGCAGAATGGATCCTGCAGGCGTCGCCATGATTGATATGGATGATTTCAAGTTTTGTAATGATACCTATGGACACAATGCAGGAGATGCGGCATTGGAGACTATGGTGAAGGTGATTCGTAAGTTTACCCGTAAAACGGATGTGTTAGTACGTTATGGAGGCGATGAGTTCCTGCTTCTGGTGTCTGATGTGAGTGAAGAAGTCTTTGATGAGAAGCTTCATCAGATACAGAAGCAGATCAATGAAGCTATCGTGCCAGGGTATTCCAATCTGCATCTTTCCGTCAGTATTGGAGGTCTGGTGTCTGCAAATGAACCGTTGGATCGTGCGGTAGAACGGGCAGATCACCTGATGTATCAGGCCAAGTACAGTAAGAATATGGTTGTGACAGAGTTGTCTCCATTGCTGAATACTCAGAATGGAGAGGGGGTGCATACCAGACTGCATTCCCAGATTCTGATTGTAGATGATTCTGAGATAAACCGTGAGATTCTCTCGGCCATGTTGGAGAACGAATTCGATATTCTGGAAGCGGAGAACGGAGAACAGTGTCTGGAAATGCTTTCCCAGTATGGAACAGGGATTTCACTGGTGCTTCTGGATATTGTCATGCCGGGAATGGATGGATTTGAAGTTCTGTCAGTGATGAATCGTAAGCATTTGATTGATGATATTCCGGTGATCATGATTTCCAGCGAGGATAGTCAGAACACCATTCGAAGAGCCTATGAACTGGGTGTTTCCGATTATATTAACCGGCCGTTTGATGCAAGAATCGTATATCGCCGTGTGTATAATACCATCAAGTTATATGCCAAACAGAGAAGGCTGACCAGTTTGATCAGTGATCAGATCTATGAAAAAGAAAAGAACAACAAGATGATGGTTAGCATTCTCAGTCATATTGTAGAGTTCCGAAATGGAGAAAGTGGTCAGCATGTACTTCACATTAATAAATTGACGGAATGTATTCTTGCACGTCTGGTGGAAAAGACAGACAAATACAATCTGACAGCAGCGGATCGCAGTCTGATCACGATGGCTTCTTCACTCCATGATATTGGAAAAATCGGTATTGATGATAAGATTCTGAATAAGCCTGGCAAGCTGACGAAGGAAGAATTCGAGATCATGAAGACCCATACACTGATTGGCGCCGATATGCTGGAAAGCATGGGAATTTACCAGAATGAGAAACTGATTAAGATCGCATATCAGATCTGTCGCTGGCATCATGAACGTTATGATGGTAAGGGATATCCGGATGGTTTGAAGGGAGAAGAGATCCCGATTGCGGCACAGGTGGTTTCTCTGGCAGACGTGTATGATGCACTGAGCAGTGAGCGTGTGTATAAGAAGGCATTTTCACATGAAAAGACGATGGAAATGATTCGGACGGGAGAGTGTGGGCAGTTTAACCCACTGCTGCTGGAGTGTCTGGTGGATATTCAGGATGAATTAAGAGAGGATCTGAAGAAAACAACGCAGGCTTCCCATACCGGAAGAGTTGATTGAACAGGCAGATGCAATAATGTATAGACAAAAAAGAGAACATGAAGAGGCGAAGCTGCCTGAGGCGGCAGAGTCTGTCAGAAAGCGATGATGATATGCCAGAGAGACGATTGAGTGAGGAAGAGAAAAAGGTAACAGAGATACTCAGACTTGAGTTGAGTGAGGAGAATCTTTGGAATTGTGTGATTGCCTATCAGAACTATCCATTTCGAACTGTATCCGGGCTTCCGTTCCGATATGAGTTAAAACGTGGAAGAAATGGAAAGCTGAACAGGGAACTAATGATTGACCGCAGAGAGGGCAGTAAAAGTCTGACCTGGAGTTCTTTTCGTACAGCTCTGCGTACTGTTATGGAAGCAGAGGAAGATCAGCCATTTATGAAGCGTCCCAAATCATTGGGAGATGTTCGGGGAGTCAGCTATATCTATCCAATGTTTTATACGTTTGGGATGATAAAAGTGCCGAAGAAATTTGAAGAAGAGATGTTGCGAAAGCAAGACCAGCCTTGACAGAAAAAGATTCCTGTGTTAGCCTAAAAGCAAATGGAAACGCATAGATGAAGAGAGTACATTTATACAGGACATTACAGAGAATTCCCACAGGCTGAGAGGGATATGTACCGATAGATGGAAGATGGCTTCGGAGCGGCGCACCGACTATGAAGACCAAATGGATGAGGTCATGTATAGGCTGCGACGGGATCGCCTGTTATAGCGAAGGGGTGTAGATGCACCCGCAGAGGTTCATACTGTGAGGTATGGATAAAGTGAAGTGGTAACACGGGTATTGACCTGTCTTCTCGGTTTGAGGAGACAGGTTCTTTTTAATTAGGAAGGAGAATAGAAGATGGAAAAGAAAAAGTTTTATATGACCACTGCCATTGCTTATGCATCTGGCAAACCACATATCGGAAACACATACGAGATTATTCTGGCAGATGCCATTGCCCGTTACAAGAGAGCACAGGGCTATGATGTATTTTTACAGACCGGTACGGATGAACATGGTCAGAAGATCGAACTGAAGGCAGAAGAAGCAGGTATCACACCAAAGGAATATGTAGACAAGGTCGCAGGAGAGATCAGGAGAATCTGGGATCTGGTAGATACCTCGTATGATAAGTTTATTCGTACCACAGATGAAGATCATGAAAAACAGGTTCAGAAGATATTCAAGAAGATGTACGACAAGGGAGATATCTACAAAGGATATTATGAAGGCATGTACTGTACCCCTTGTGAATCTTTCTTTACAGAATCTCAGCTGGTAGATGGCAAATGTCCGGACTGTGGACGTGAAGTAACTCCTGCAAAGGAAGAGGCATATTTCTTCAAGATGAGCAAATATGCAGACAGACTGATTGAACATATTAATACCCATCCGGAATTTATTCAGCCGGTATCCAGAAAGAATGAGATGATGAACAACTTCCTGCTTCCAGGACTGCAGGATCTGTGTGTATCCAGAACATCCTTCAAATGGGGCATTCCGGTTGACTTTGATCCGAAGCATGTTACTTATGTATGGCTGGATGCGCTGACCAACTACATCACCGGTATCGGTTATGACTGTGACGGCAACAGTACCGAACAGTTCAAAAAAGACTGGCCGGCAGATCTGCATCTGATCGGCAAAGATATCATTCGTTTCCATACGATTTACTGGCCGATTTTCCTGATGTCACTGGATCTGCCATTACCAAAGCAGGTATTTGGACATCCATGGCTGCTGCAGGGTGACGGCAAGATGAGTAAGTCCAAAGGAAATGTGATCTATGCGGATGATCTGGTAGATTTTTTCGGTGTGGATGCAGTCCGTTATTTTGTACTTCACGAAATGCCATTTGAAAATGATGGCGTCATTACCTGGGAGCTGATGGTAGAACGTCTGAATTCCGATCTGGCTAATACATTAGGAAACCTGGTAAACAGAACCATCTCCATGTCTAATAAATATTTCGACGGCGTCGTTGCAGATAAGGGCGTGACAGAGCCGGTAGATGAAGAACTGAAGGCAGTTGCACTGGCTACACCAGGCAAAGTAACGGAGAAGATGGAACAGCTTCGTGTGGCAGATGCAATCAGCGAGATATTTGTACTGTTCAAACGCTGCAACAAATATATTGATGAGACTATGCCTTGGGCACTGGCTAAGGACGAAAGCAAGCAGGATCGTCTGGCCACTGTTCTGTACAATTTGGTAGAGAGCATTGCCATCGGTGCAGAACTTCTGGAATCCTTTATGCCTGGAACATCTAAGAAGATTCTGGCACAGCTGAATGCACAGAAGAGAGGACTGGAACAGATGAATCAGTTCGGTCTCTACGAGAGTGGAACAAAAGTAACAGATAAACCAGAGATCCTTTTCGCAAGATTGGATCTGAAAGAAGTAATGGAAAAAGTAGAAGTGCTTCAGGCAGCTCAGAAGGCAGCTTCCGGACAAAAGGAAGAGCCGGAAGAACCAGTCATCGATATCGAACCAAAGGCAGAGATCAGCTTTGAAGACTTTGAAAAAATGCAGTTCCAGGTTGGTGAAATCATTGCCTGCGAACCAGTAAAGAAGTCCAAAAAGCTCCTTTGCAGCCAGGTGAAGATCGGAAGTCAGGTAAAGCAGATTGTATCTGGCATCAAAGCACATTACAGTGCAGAAGAAATGGTTGGAAAGAAGGTCATGGTACTGGTAAACCTGAAACCTGCAAAACTGGCAGGCGTACTGTCGGAAGGTATGATTCTCTGTGCAGAAGATGAGAACGGAGAACTGGCACTGATGGTACCGGAAAAGAAGATGCCTGCGGGAGCAGAAATCTGCTAGAAAGATAGAAGTCAGGAGTTTTATATGATATTTGATACCCATGCTCATTATGATGATGAGGCATTTGACGAAGACCGCGACGAGCTTCTGAAAAGCATGCGGCCGGGCGGCATAGGACGCATTGTGAATGTGGGAGCCAGTCTTCGCGGTGTGCAGGCAACTTATGATCTCATGCAGAAATACGACTTTATCTACGGTGCACTTGGTGTGCACCCGGATGAGGCCGGTGAATTAAATGAAGAGAAAATGCAGTGGCTGAAAGGTCTGTTGTCCCATGAAAAGGCAGTAGCGGTAGGAGAAATCGGACTGGATTATTATTGGGACAAGGAGTCTCACGAGATTCAGAAAAGATGGTTTACAGAGCAGCTTCATCTGGCGCTGGAATGCAGTCTTCCGGTAAATATCCACAGCCGTGAAGCAGCGCAGGATACCTTTGACCTGATGAAAGCGGAACATGCCGGAAAGCCGGGTTTTGCCGGGGGAATTATCCACTGCTATTCCGGTTCTGCAGAGATGGCAAGAGAATATCGGAAACTTGGCTATTACATTGGCGTTGGAGGCGTGGTGACGTTCAAAAATGCCAGAGTACTAAAGGAAGTTGTAGCAGATACTCCGATAGATCGTATTGTGGTGGAAACAGACTGTCCATATCTGGCACCGGTACCGAACCGTGGCAAACGGAATTCTTCTTTGAATTTGCCATATGTGATACAGACCATTGCGGAATTGAAAGGTTTATCTGAGGAAGAAGTAGAGCAGGCAACCTGGGAGAATGCATGCCGGGTGTACCGGTTAGAAAAGGAATAAATGTATGGAATTAAACGAAAAATTATCGAATCCACAAAAGACCATAGAGGTGATTCAGAAGTATGAATTTACCTTTCAGAAAAAGTTCGGACAGAACTTTCTGATTGACAGTCATGTGCTGAATAAGATCATTGCGTCTGCGGATATCACGAAGGATGATTTTGTGCTGGAGATTGGACCTGGCATCGGAACTATGACCCAGTATCTGGCTGAGGCAGCAGGACATGTCCTGGCAGTGGAGATTGACAAGACATTGATCCCGATTCTGCAAGAGACGCTTGCTTCTTATGACAATGTAGAAGTGATCAATGAAGATGTTCTGAAGCTGGATATCTGTAAAATTGTGGAAGAAAAGAATGGCGGCAAGCCTGTAAAAGTAGTGGCAAATCTTCCGTATTATATTACCACACCGATTATTATGGGACTTCTGGAGTCTCATGTGCCGGTGGAGAGTATTACGGTTATGGTACAGAAGGAAGTCGCCATGCGTATGCAGGCAGGACCGGGAACAAAGGATTATGGTGCCTTATCATTGGCGGTACAGTATTATTGTGAACCATATATTGCAGCCAATGTTCCGCCGAACTGCTTCATGCCAAGACCGAAAGTGGGAAGTACAGTCATTCGTCTGACCCGCTACAGTGAGCCACCTGTGGTAACTGAAAATGAACAGCTGATGTTCCGCCTGATCCGGGCATCTTTTAACCAGCGAAGAAAGACACTGGCAAATGGATTAAATAACGCACCGGATCTGCACTACACCAAGGAACAGATTGCTCAGGCAATAGAAGCCTTAGGCGTGTCAGCCAGCATCCGGGGGGAAGCACTGACACTTCAGCAGTTTGCAAAATTAGCTGATATATTAGCAAAACAATAAAACACAGCCTCTGCAATTCTGGCAGAGGCTTTTTTAAAAGGGAGGTTGCAGAACAATGAAAAAGGTGGAATTTACGTATCCGTCTCATGATGGAAAGACTCAGATTCACGCAATTTGTTGGGAACCAGATGAGAAGCCGGCCGCGGTACTTCAGATTTCCCATGGAATGGTGGAGTACATAGATCGCTATGATGAGTTTGCGGCTTTTCTGACCAGGCAGGGATATGTGGTAGTGGGAAATGACCATCTGGGACACGGAAAGTCTGTACAGGATGATTCATGGCTCGGATATTTTGCAGAAAAAGAAGGCAATAAAGTGGTGCTGCGGGATATTCACCGTCTGCGCCTGATGACACAGAAACGCTTTCCGGATGTACCATATTTTATTCTGGGACACAGCATGGGATCCTTCCTGGTACGTCAGTATCTCTGTCTTCATGGAAGCGGGCTGGCAGGTGCCATCATTATGGGAACCGGACATCAGCCACGGATCGCCACTGCATTTGGCATGGCACTGTGTAAGACGATGGCATTGTTCACAGGCTGGCATTACCGAAGCTTTCTGGTAGATGCCATGGCGTTTGGGGGCTATAACCGCAAGTTTGGTTCATTAAAAGGCAGACAGTGGCTCAGCCGGAATGAAGAAAATGTGGCTGCTTATGTGAAAGATCCGCTGTGCACGTACCGGTTTACTCTGAATGGATACTACAATCTTTTCTACAGTATCCATATGTTGAGTGACGAAGAAATACTGGACAGAATGCCGAAGAACCTGCCGGTGTTCCTGGTAGCAGGAGAAGATGATCCGGTGGGAAATGCAGGAAAGAGCGTAAAGAAAGTATATGAACAGTTCAAGAGGCTGGGAATGAAGGATGTGACCTTGAAGTTATATTCACAGGACCGGCACGAGATCCTGAACGAAGTGGACAGGGAAGATGTGTATAAAGACATTTTCCAGTGGATGGAATATATGAGAGCGTAAAAAAGGGGGCTGTCGGGAAATAGACAGCCCTCTTTTGAACTCGAACAAAAGATTTTATAAAGAAGTATCGTTATCTTCAGCTGAATCTACCGGGTGCAGATTCTGAAACACAGAACCATCAATAACAGGTTCGGAAGAATCCTCTTCTTCCTGTGGAATGTATTTATCAAATACCTTCACAAGAATGTGAGCATTCAGAAAAGCAATCAGTGCAAATCCTACCATAATCCATACCAGCAGTCCCACGGCAATGGTCTGCTGTGACAGGAAAGTCAGTACAACAGAGCCAACGATGACTGCAGCCATCAGCAGAGTACGTGGCAGATTGCCGATTGCCATAAAAAAGGCATTTTTGATCGTGTTCAGGATAGTATTGTCAAATTTGGCAAGTACCGGAAATACATATAACAGTGTCAGAGCAGCCAGCATGGCAATGGCAGCCAGCAGAAGGAACATCGCCTGTGCCATGGACGGATTCATGCTGCGAATAATATGAAAATCCATGTAGAAAATAAACATGGCTACAAGAGCAATTCCCCAGATAGCGGTCGCCTGCCGGAAGTTCTGTCGGAAAGCCTTAAAATAACTCTTCACAATATAAGATTCCTCATCCCGTGACATCTTCAAAGTGACATAGCTGAGAGAAGTCCACGCAGCTCCGATCGTCACCACCGGGAGACAGGTAATCAGAAACACGATATTTAAAATCATCACATCCGCCAGTCTGCCCAGAAAGCGCATGATCGGACTGTCCATATTAAAAAAACTGCTCATAAAAATTCCCCCTAAAAGTCCGTGTTATAAAAGAAAAAGGTCGAAAACTGACCCTGCTAACAGTATAACAAAATCTGGGAATAATGCAAGCAGGCAATGGCAATTGGCGGAAAGATTGTCATTGAATATTTTATACGTAAATGTAAAAAATATTCAATGAGAATTGCTTTTACAGATAGAAAGAGGTACAATGATGTTGAACATTTTATACGTAAATGTAAAAAATATTCAAAGAGGGAGATTGCATTATGGATATTAAGAGGGATAAATATTTAAATGATTTGATAAACCGAATGCATAATGACATGATTAAGGTCGTAACTGGAATTAGAAGATGCGGGAAATCTTACTTACTTTTCCACATTTTTAAGAATTATTTGTTGGAAAAGGGGATACCGGAATCGCATATGATTATGATTGAGCTGGATCAGAGAAAAAATAAAAAGTATCGGGATCCAGACGCAATATTAGATTATATAGAATCAAGGATTTCTGATGACGAGCCGTATTATATTATTCTTGATGAAGTACAGATGCTGAATGAATTTGAAGAGGTCTTGAATTCACTGCTTCATATCAGCAATGTGGATGTATATGTGACTGGCAGTAACTCTAAATTTTTATCAAAAGATGTGATTACAGAATTCAGGGGCAGAGGTGATGAAATTCACATTTATCCATTGACATTTAAAGAATTTATGGAAGCTTACGAGGGGGATATTTATCATGGATGGGCGGAGTACGTGGTATATGGTGGTCTGCCATTAACTGTTATGATGAAAACGGAAGAACAAAAGATACACTATCTTACGAATCTGTTTCAGGAAACCTATCTGAAGGATATCATGGAAAGGCATCGTATTGAGAAAACACAGGAATTGGAAGATTTGGTGAATATACTGGCTTCTGCTATTGGATCATTAACGAATCCACCTAAGATAGAAGCCACATTTAAAAGTGTGATTCAGTCTGCCATCAGTTTGAATACCATAAGACAATATCTGGAATATTTGGAAGATGCTTTTATTATCAATAAGGCGAACCGTTATGATGTAAAAGGAAGAAAATATATAGGTACACCACTGAAATATTATTTTGAAGATGTGGGACTCAGGAATGCAAGGCTTGGATTCAGGCAGATTGAAGAAACACATTTGATGGAAAATATTATATACAACGAGCTGCGAAGCAGAGGATATTCAGTAGATGTCGGAATGGTCGAGAAACGTGGAAAAGACATAAACGGAAAAGAATATAAGAACCAGTTGGAAATCGATTTTGTGGCAAATCTCGGAAGCAAGCGGTATTATGTTCAATCAGCATTTAGTATGCCAACAGAAGAAAAACTTATACAGGAGAAGGCATCTCTTATAAATGTAAATGATTCTTTTAAAAAAATCATTGTTGTAAAAGATGTTGTAAATGTTACAAGAGATGAAGCGGGAATTACAACGATGAGTATCTATGACTTTCTCCTAAAGGAAAACAGTCTGGAACTCTGATTACGAAGGAGGAATCTCTTTGAAACCAGAATGGGAAAAGCGCCGCAGGCGTCTATATGAATTAATTGAAATTGGGTGTAATTATAATGCCATTTGCTGGGGCTATGATGTGCTCAACACTTTTACGATCATATTAAATCTGACAGTCAGCATTCTGTATACGTTTGACAACTGGGCACTGAAATATGGCAGCCTGCTTCTTACTGTGGAGCGCCTGACGGTTGCATTTTTTGCAGTAGACTTTTTGATGCGTGTGATTACGGCAAAGTGCCTGTATCCGAATGAATCAGAGCTGGGGGCAGTGAGAAAGTATCTGCTGTCCTTTTCTGGTATTGTAGATATGTTGTCGTTTATTCCGTATTATCTGCCAGTCTTTTTCCCGTCTGGTGCAGTAGCTTTCCGTATGCTGCGAATTGTTCGCATTTTTCGACTGTTCCGGATCAATGCCTATTATGATTCGTTAAATGTCATAACAGAAGTCATCATCAGCAAGAAGCAACAGTTGATGTCTTCTGTGTTTATTATACTGGTACTGATGATTTCCTCCAGTCTGTGCATGTACAGTCTGGAAAATAAAGCTCAGCCGGATGTATTTACGAATGCATTTTCGGGTATCTGGTGGGCTGCCTCCACTTTATTGACAGTAGGCTATGGAGATATCTATCCGGTCACCACGTTGGGTAAAATATTCGGTATTTTTATTGCATTTCTTGGTGTTGGTATGGTAGCGATTCCCACAGGTATTATTTCTGCCGGTTTTGTAGATCAGTATTCCCGTATTAAGCGTATGAGTGAATATGGAAGAGAAGATGATATTCATTTTATCCGGATTACATTGACTGCGACGGATGGATGGTGTAATCAGAAGATTGCGGATATCCATCTTCCGCAGCATAGTATCATCGCAATCGTACAGAGAAAGAAAAAGGTGCTGATTCCAAATGGCGAGCTGGTGCTGAAAGAAGGCGATGTGCTGGTGATTGGAGCAGAATCGGCTTCGGGAAATGAGCGCATAACATTAAAAGAACTGACGTTGGAGAAGCGTCATCCGTGGACCGGGCATATGATCCGCGATCTGGATATTTCCAGACACAGCGTGATCGTACTGGTAAAACGGCAGGGGCATGCATTGATTCCTTATGGGAAAATGATCCTTCAGGAAAGGGATGTTGTTCTTCTGTATACACAAACTTATCTTGTCAATGCGGAAGAACAGCAGATATAGGGATTAGGATGCGATATAATACCGCAGTACATGCTCCACATATTCTGGATCACCATAGCTGCTCCAGCCCAGGGTGTTCTGCATCATCAGGGAAAATTCAGTAGCATTTTCCACAGTATAGGTACCGTAATTTTCCAGAACCCAGGTGGCATAGCTGTTGCCGAAGTTATAATCTTGCAGAGCGATTTTTAACCGCTCTGTATTTTTTATGCTTCTGCATCCGGCTTCTTTCAGGCAATAAGCAAAATATTCGGCACCTACCTGAATGGAATAATAAGGATCAGTAATGGCATTCGGCGTATTGTCATAGTTTGTATTAAAAGGGCACTCAGAACACTGTAATACGTCGGTACCCAGACCTGAGCTTTCCTGCTGCATCATAGCCAGCATAACGGTGGAAAATTGAGATATACCAGCATCTTTGCAGGCTTTTTCTACGGAAGACTGGTACTGAAGAACCTCCTCGCTGACGCCAGTCAGAGAACCTTTGCTGATTGGAAAGAGAAGACGGTGTATCAGAAGACCACCGACGATCAGGACTATGGCAGTGATGGCTGCAATCAGTAGTTTCAGGCGTCTGACTTCCTGAACACGGGAAAGCCGGGAATGTTTTCTGTGGGAAACAGCAGGCCGTTTGACAGAGACGCCTGCAGCTTTTTTCTTTTGTTCGGGCATATTGTATCCTTTTATTTTATCAGTAATAATAGGGTCTAGTCACGGTAGTTTTCTGCGCATTTGCTGCAGGCAGAATTGCGGCTGCAGACAAAACTAGTCATGATATCTTCCGGATATCGGCTGCAGCTGCCCTTCGTGAAGGTGACGGTGTGCTTTACTTTTGAAGCATCTGTTGGACAACGGTAATCAAAAACTTTCGTATATTCCATAAAAACTTTTACTTCCTTGTGTTTATTTTGTTTTCTGCAAGTGTCAAATTTATTGTAACTATTCAGAACTCACTGTCTTGCGAGGTACTGAACAGTTACAATTTATTATAAATACGGAATGGGGCAGCGTCAAGATTTTTACGTTGGCGTGGAATAACCTATATTTATTACGCTTACGACCGCAAATACAATTCGGATAAGCATTATACCATACCAAAGAATATCTTTCCGGAGACGGAACTCCCAGAGACCTGCAAAACAGCTGACCGGAGTGCTTGCCTCAGAATCGGAGTATTTATTGTGATTCGTAAGATCATTGCAGAGTATCATCTGGATGAGATCATCGCGAAAAAATCTATACCACTTATGATTCGACCAACAAGAACTGTCAGGCAGGTGATCTTGAGTGTGTTGAGATCGGACATCCGAAGGATGAAAACGGAAAACTTGTCTTGAACTACTCGATTGCCTATGATCACAATAATTCTGAACCACTGTATTATGAGGAGTATCCAGGAAGTATCGTTGATGTTTCTCAGCTCTGGCAGATGCTGTTGAAGTCAAAGTGCAAAATCTCAGACCATTACGGTAGCAATTAAATCGTTTTTATCAGCATTTGAAGCAAATTATGGATATGCATTTGCGGCAATGATGATATCTATTTTACCAACTATCATTGTATATGTTTTTCTGACAAATAAAATTATAGGTGGAATGACTGCAGGTGCAGTGAAAGAGTAAGGAATGGCATTAGAGAATGGAAACAGGAGAATATGATATACTAATAGACATTACATCAGGCTTGGAGTATAATCAAAAGTAATAGACGGATAATAGAAAGGCAGCAGTACCATACATGATAAATGGCAGGTATTTGCTGCCTTTTAAAATTAAAAGTGCATTGATGCAAAAGTAAGAGATAAGGAGAATGCAGGATGCCTACGATAAAGGAAATTGAAAACAAAGAATAATATCATTGATGGTATCACAGAGTACTGTGAGAAAGAAGATTAGCGGATTGAGGAAAAATAAGAAAGAGAACAGGAGACCGCACAGGCGGCAGATTGGGGGAAAGTATGAAGACAGCAACGATGACAGTAGACAAGGCCTATACAGTAGCGAAAACAGATGATCGCCTGTTCGGTTCTTTTATTGAACATCTGGGTAGAGCAGTATATGGAGGAATTTATCAGCCAGATCATCCGGCAGCCGATGAAGATGGATTCCGCAGAGACGTGCTTGATCTGGTAAAAGAATTAAGAGTGCCGTTGATCCGCTATCCGGGCGGCAATTTTGTTTCTAATTTTTTCTGGGAAGACAGTGTGGGACCGGTTCGTCATCCAAGACTGGATCTGGCATGGCGGACACTGGAACCGAATACCTTTGGGCTGGATGAATTCGCACGATGGACAAAGAAAGCGGGGGCAGACATGATGATGGCAGTGAATCTGGGAACCAGAGGCATCGCTGACGCCTGCAATCTGCTGGAATACTGCAATCATCCTTCAGGAACAAAGTACAGTGATCTGCGACGCAGCCATGGACGGGAACTGCCGTATGATATTAAACTGTGGTGCCTGGGAAATGAGATGGACGGACCATGGCAGCTTGGAAAAAAGACCATGGAAGAGTATGGACGGATTTCTGAAGAGACAGCAAAAGCCATGAAACTGATTGATCCTGCTATTGAACTGGTTTCCTGTGGAAGTTCCTATCGGGATATGCCGACATTCCCACAATGGGAGGCAGTGACGCTGGAACATAATTATGATTATGTGGATTATGTATCCCTGCACCAGTATTATGGTAATCTGAACCAGGACAGTGGGGACTATCTGGCACAGTCAGATGATATGGACGATTTTATCCATACCGTAGTATCGGTCTGTGATTATGTGAAGGCCAAAAAACGCAGTAAAAAGACATTGCATCTCAGTTTTGACGAATGGAATGTATGGTTTCATTCTAAGGCTGAGGAGGAAGACACAACACAAAATCATCCATGGCAGACAGCACCGGCATTGCTGGAGGATCATTACAACTTTGAAGATGCATTGATGGTGGGATTAATGATGATTACGTTGCTTTGCCATGCAGACCGGATCAAGATTGCCTGCCTGGCTCAGCTGGTGAATGTGATTGCACCGATTATGACAGAAAAAGACGGTGGAGCCTGGAGACAGACAATTTTCTATCCATTTCTTCATGGATCTTTATATGGCAGAGGTATGGTGCTGCAGACACCGGTGGATTCTCCGGTTCATGAGACCAGCGGACACGGAGCAGTAAGCGATGTTGTCGGTACTGCAGTCTGGAATCAGGAAGAAGAGACACTGACTGTCTTTGCAGTCAATCGAAATCTGGAAGAGGATGTGCAGCTGAATCTGGATCTGCGCAGCTTCGAGGCTGCCAGCCCACTGGAAAAACTGGAACTGGCCGGATATGACCTGAAGGAAGAGAATTCCGCCATGCAGCAGAGGATTTGCCCACAGAGCTCCTGCGATATTCAGATGGAAGATGGAAAAGCAAAAGTGATTTTGAAAAAAGCTTCCTGGAATGTCCTCCGTTTCCGACTGTAGCCGTTAACAAAAAAACGGCTATTGAAAATCCGCACGTTTACCAGTATAATCAATAAGAATACGTGTAAATTGAGAAGTAAGAAACGAGGAAGTTGAGATGAAAAAACTGTTAGATCTGATTGCCCAGGAGCTGGTTCCGGCATTTGAAAAAGCCGGATATGATGCATCCCTTGCAAGAGTGTCCCTGTCCAATCGCCCGGACCTGTGTGAGTACCAGTGCAACGGAGCCATGGCTGCTGCGAAGCAGTATAAAAAAGCACCGATTATGATTGCCAATGATGTTGTAGCGAACCTGGCAGAAAGCAATATGTTTGAGGAAGTCACAGCCGTGAATCCGGGATTTATCAATATGAAACTGTCAGGTGCATATCTGGCAGATTATCTGCGTAAGATGCAGGCGGATGAAGACCTGTCTGTGGAAAAGGCAAAAGAACCTAAGACCATCGTGATCGACTACGGAGGAGCCAATGTGGCTAAGCCGCTTCATGTAGGACATTTACGTTCTGCAATCATTGGTGAAAGCTTAAAGAGAATGGGACGTTTCATGGGACATAAAGTCATCGGGGATGTGCACCTGGGAGACTGGGGTCTGCAGATGGGACTGATCATTACGGAATTACAGAAGCGTCAGCCGGATCTGGTCTATTTCCAGGATGATTATACAGGAAAATATCCGGAAGAAGCGCCATTTACCATCAGTGATCTGGAAGAGATCTATCCGACCGCCAGCAAGAAGTCCAAAGAGGATGAAAGTTATAAGGAAGAGGCACTGGAAGCAACACGCCAGCTGCAGATTGGAAATCCTGGATATCGTGCCCTTTGGGATCACATTATGAAGGTTTCTGTAACAGACCTGAAGAAGAACTATGGTAAGCTGGATGTATCTTTTGATCTGTGGAAGGGAGAATCGGATGCACAGCCTTATATCCCAGACATGGTTCAGAAGATGAAAGATGACGGATTTGCCCATGAGGATCAGGGAGCCTATGTCGTAGATGTCAAGGAAGATACAGACACCAAGGAGATTCCACCTTGTATTATTGTGAAGTCAGATGGAGCATCCCTGTATGCTACCACAGACCTGGCTACGATCGTAGAACGTATGAAGCTGTACCATCCAGATCAGATTCAGTATGTCACTGACAAGCGTCAGGAGATGCATTTTATTCAGGTATTCCGCTGTGCCAGAAAGACAGGTCTGGTAAGTGATGATACGAAGTTGTCCTGGCTGGGATTTGGCACCATGAACGGAAAGGACGGTAAGCCGTTCAAGACCCGTGACGGTGGAGTAATGCGTCTGGAGAATCTGATCAAAGAGATCAATGATGAAATGTATCAGAAGATCATGGATAACCATGAGATTGATCCGGAAGAGGCAAAGGAAACGGCGAGAATTGTGGGACTGGCAGCTATCAAGTATGGTGATCTGTCCAACCAGGCTTCCAAGGATTATGTATTTGATATTGATCGTTTTACCTCTTTTGAGGGAAATACCGGACCTTATATTTTGTATACCATCGTACGTATCAAGTCAATCCTGAACAAATATCAGGCATCAGGCGAAGATATTCTGGCAGGTCAGATTGGTGTGGCAGCTAATGTCAGCGAAAAGGCACTGATGCTGGAACTGAGCAAGTTCAACAGTGTGATGGAAGGCGCATTTGAAGAAATGGCACCACATAAGATCTGTTCTTATATTTATGATCTGTCCAATGCATTCAACAGATTTTATCATGAGACCAAGATCCTATCCGAAGAGGATGCACAGCAGAAAGCATCCTGGATCAAATTACTGGTACTGACCCGCGATGTGCTGGAAAGCTGCATCGGCGTGCTGGGATTTGATGCACCGGAGAGAATGTAAAAACTGTTCCCCGTGTTGTATGACACGGGGATTTTTATGAAAAAAATAAAGCAATTTGATACAAAAATAATAATTGTGCAACATTTACAATGGACAAATGTTGCATCCTGTATTACAATAAACTCAATTCAAATCTGTGAATCATATCATGGCGTTCGCCAATTGATTCCATCTATGAAGAAAATGTCGTTCAGAGTGGTTGCTGCTTATGGAAGAGGCGGGGACTCAGGAGTTTCTGGACACATATACGACAAGTAAATAACCGGAAGGGGGGATTGGTCTGGAACCAGGAACCTGGATTGACGACAGATACAAGATTCTGCGTTTACTGGGAAGAGGACAGGAAGGCAGTGTATATCTGGCCTTTCAGGAGACGTTATTTCGTTTTTATGCAATAAAAGAAGTGAAAAAAGAAGGAGTCTGTTTTTCCAGAGAAAGCGTGGAAGTATGGAAGACTTTGCATTGCCCCGGGCTTCCAGAGGTGGTGGATATTCTGGAGACAGAAGATACCGTGATGATTGTGTCAGAATATATAGAGGGTATCAATCTGCAGGAGTACATGGAACATGGCGGGAAAATAATACCAAAAATGGCGATATGCTGGTGCAGGCAGATCGGAGAGATACTGGAGTATCTTCATCGTCAGAACCCACCGATTGCCTATGGGGATCTGAAGCCAGATAATCTGATGCTGCAAAGAGAGCAAATCGTGCTGGTGGATATGGGATCTTTGATTCGGCAAGGCAGTGCCGGAAAATATACCGGAACAAAAGAGTATACAAGAGGGGAGAGCGAGCTGCCCAAGATGAAGCCGGAAGAACGGGATGGCTATAGCTACGGAAGACTGATGCAATTGCTGGCGGAGGCCTGTGGAAGCAGAAAATTAAGACAGCTGGCACTAAAGCTGATGGACAAAGGAAAGAAGAGGATCTCCATCAAAAAAGCCGGAAAGGAATTGAAAAAAATGAGTCTGCAAAGTTGGTTTTATGCAGTCATGCTTTTTCTGACAGGAAGTCTGCTAACCGGAATGGGGATAAAAGAAGTCCGTGCATTACAGTGGAATAGCAAAGAACAGGAGTATCACAGTGAGCTGGAGGCAGCCGGGCTGTTAAGTGAAGAAGAACAGCAACAAGCTTTGGTTCAGCTGGTAATGAAATATCCGGAGCGAAAAGAAGGGTATCTGAAACTTCTGGAACAGTTTCAGCAGGATATGGAGATGGATGAACAGGAAGACCTGTATTATCGAAAATTGTGGAAACAGATACCAGATGGCAGGAAAACGAACTGCAGAGAGTGCTTAATGCAAAGCCTGGCAGACTGGCAGGAGGTGGCTTATGAAAGTGGAATTACCTACTGGTATTTTTATAACGGACTGGAGGGAAAACGATATGCTTCCAGATGGTTCACTGAAGTAACGCAGCTGCCGGAAGAGCCTGGAACAGACTCAGAACTATGGAGAAAAAGCCAGTTGTATAAAAAGATGGGAGAATACTGGGAGAAATGGAAAAAATACGATGAAACAGGAGAAGGACAACAGTTATTTTCAGACTATTGGGAGGATTGCGAACAGCTTCTTACCTGCGGTGAAGGCCAGATTACGATGACAAGGCTGATGTTTTGGTCGGAGATGCTATCTTCCTGGAAACATTATATGGTGGAATTGAGAGAATGTGGCATACAGAGTGCACAATTAGAAGAGAAACTGCTACAGGCAGAAAAAGAACGAAGCCAGATCCAGAACAGCCATAAGCGTATGCAGGAACTGGGAAAAGAACTGGATCAGGATATCAGTGAGATTCAACAAATGATAAAGCGGGTATATCAGATGTGATACAAGGTAACAGAAACTTGAAATGAGGAGGATAAGTATGAGGAAAATAGAAGCCGTTTTGGTATTTGGCATGTGGGCATCGCTGGTACTGGCAGTGGATCAGGTTGGGGCAACACAGACAGACTGGGGAGGCCAGATATGGAGCGAATCGGAATGGATGACAGAAATCGAATCAGAAGAAGAGAAAAGCGAATGGGAAGACGAAAGTACTACAGATCAGGAAACGGAGACTGAGACGGAAACAGAAAGACATCAGATCATCCTGACAAATGTGCGAATAACAGATCCAAAACGATACTACGATGGGACAGATCAGGTTGCAGTGGAAGCGCAGGTGACTGGTCTTGAGGAAGGAATGCAGATTGCCATAGAGGGAAAAGCACAGAAAGCGGATGCAGGAATCTGGCCAGTAGAAGTGATCGCAACATTGACCGGAGCAGGCAGTGAACAATATGAGGTAGTTCAGGAACCGTCACAGGAAGTATTAGAAGTACAGATTTTGCCAAAACCGCTTACCATACACATTAGTAATGCCAGAAAAAGTTATTATTCGGATGCTGCGATGGATAATCTGATCTTTGAAGAGGAAGAGATGATACAGGTCACCGGATTTCTGGAGCAGGACTGCCCTGATGGAGGCGTGCCGGAGGAATTTTGTTATCCGGAACTGGAAATAGATGAAAGCATACTGTGTAAAGAAAGTCCCATGTATGAAAAGGGAAAACCGATTCATTATCGGCATGCGGTTACGGTGAAAAAGAATTCGGATGGAAGTATAACAGGCAATCCAACCGGCAATTATACATTCTATATAGAAGAAACAGAGAATGTGGAAGGCGGAGATGTAATTCTTTCAGAGGCTCCGGTGACCGGAACTCTGGATTATACAATACGATGTACCGATCCATCAGATATGTGGGTTGATCCCGCAGGGACTTTATGGGTGAAGTCTGGAGCACAGTTACAGGTCTTTCCAGAAAAAAACAGTGGATTTACAGATGGCAAGATAGTTTCTAATATTCAGGAAGACGGAAGCACAGAGTTTGTCCTGGCACGAAAGAATAAAAATGGTGAAATCATCGCACAATCCCAGATACGTAGTTTTTCCTGGCGGACAGACAGAGAAGCACCGCAGGCAGGGCTGCTGCTTAATGGAAAGCGAGAATCGGCAGAAGGGATACAATATTTGAACAGAGATTCGCAGATAGCAGTTTCTGATCTGACTGAGTATGGAAGCGGTGTGAAAAGTGTGGAACTATATGCAGCTTTTGAAGAGGAAAAGACCATCAGCGGGGAAGCTCTTTACCTGAGCCGGAGCAACTGGAAGAAGGGAACACAGCTATTCCTGAACCGGGAAGGGAGCTGCCGGGTATGGATCCGGCTGGAGGATATGGTAGGAAATGTTCGATATCAGTGCAGTGGAGAAATTGTGATGGATCGGATGGCACCAGAGCTGCAGTTTGAACAGATCACAGCCGGCAGTGCGAATAATGGAAAAGTGACGCCCGTCTGTGTGATGAAAGATAGGAATTTGAAGAAAGACAGCCTGAAGCTGACTCTGACCGGATTCCAAAATGGAGAGCGGAGAGTCGTGTGGAACAAGACAGACAGAGAAAGTCTGGAAGAACTGGCCTTGCAGATGGAAAATCTTCCAGAAAAACGGGAATGGGATGATGTCTATACATTAAAGGCAGAGGCAGAAGATCTGGCCGGAAATCACAGCAGCAGGGAAATACGTTTTTCGGTGAACAGATTTGGCTCTGTGTATTATATAGATGATGTGACCAGAGAACAGACGGAGCAGTTCTATGTAGCCAGTCCGGCCAGCCTTAAAATTTATGAGGTAAATGTAGACTATCTGACGGAATCTGGAATTCTGCTTGGACATGAAGGAGAAACCAGACAGCTGAAACGGGGAGTGGATTATACCGTAAAGAAGGAGGGAAATGACGGAACCTGGAAAAAGTATTGCTATACAATATCAGATTCCTGTTTTCAGGAAGAAGGACGATATTACCTGATCTGTGCCAGCGAGGATCGGGCCTGGAATACCGGGGATAATCGCATGGGAAAACAGAAAATAGAATTTGCGGTAGATAAAAGTGCTCCATTTATTTTACTTACAGGAGTGGAAGCAGAGGGTATTTATCAAATGTCAGGGAGAAAGGCTGTATTGGAGTGCAGAGACAATCTGGCATTGCAGGAAGTGACGGTGTGGCTGAACGGGAAAAAGATAAGGGAAAATACACAGGAAGAGCAGGAAATCATATTAAAGAAAGCGCAGGACTGGCAGACTCTCCGGGTTGTGGCAGTAGATAAAGCTGGAAATCAGAAAGATACCGGAGAAATACCATTCTGGATCGGAGAGTCCGGGCAGGTACCTGAACGAAAGAAAGAGAGTGATATTACAATACAGAAAAAAGAATCTGTTTCAGAAGAAAAAGAGGAAAAGGAGGAGTCTGATGCGATGGATATGACAGACAAAAAAAGCGAAGAAGAGGCAGAAAAAAGCACAGGGAAAAACTGGGTAATTGTGCCTGGAATTGTTGTATTTACGGCATTATTGGCAATTTTATTCCTTGGAAAGAAGGAGAAATAATGGACAATTGAAACAGTATGTGTTATGATCCTTACCAAGAGGTGAGGAAAAATGTCTAATAAGAGGAAATTAACTACCATCCTGGCAGTAGCAGGTGCGACAGTGCTTGCAGCAGGTGGAAGTGCATTTGTGACCAACGCCGGTTTATCCGTAGTAGATCCAGATGCATCCAAGAGCCAGGGTTCCGAAGTGGCAATAAATGAAAAAGAAACTGAATTGCCGATGACGGTAGAAAAATTTGCGGCTACCAAAGATTCTTTTACGGTAAAACCGCAGTCAGATTCTGATAAGAAAAATAAAAAGAATTCTGATAAAAACGGAGAAAGTGAACAGGGAACAGACAGCACAGATGGCAGTACCCAGAGCGATTCCACTACGGGAGATGGATCTTCCACAGGAAGTGGTGCATCTACAGATTTTTCATCCAGCCAGTACTATAGTGCAGATGGAAAGTTCTATAATGAAAGCGAAGGCGGCTATTATGGTGACAATGGTTTGTACCATGATCAGTGGGGCGGTTATTATTCTGCTGATGGAGCATATTATGATGGACAGGGTGGTTACTGGGATGGCGATGGCTATCACAGCACCGGATCGGGAAGTAGCTCATCGGGAAGCAGTTCCACGGGAAGCAGTTCATCTGGAAGCAGCTCATCCGGAAGCAGCTCATCCGGAGGAAGTTCCTCTGGTATTACTATCGATGATGGCAGTGGAAGTTCTTCAGGCGGCAGTTCATCGGGAAGTAATTCCGGAGCTTATGATGAAAGCTATATGATGTATGATGTGGATTCCCGTTACGTTTCCGCAGAGGAACTCAGCAGCTGGTCTTCAGAGGATCTGGCAAAGTTGAGAAACGAGATCTTTGCCCGTCACGGAAGAATCTTTAAAACACAGAAATGGATTGATTATTTTGCAACAAAGACATGGTATGTACCACGGTATGACAATGTGGATTCTATGTTAAATGACTATGAATGGGCAAACCTGGATGTCATTTTGAAGCTGGAAGACCAGAGAAGTTAGGAGGGTACGTAGTATGGCAGAGAAAGAAAATCAACAATATAAATGGAGACAAAGGAAAAAGAGAAATACACTGCTGGCAGCATGGATCATTGCAGTGATCATTGTAGCAGCAGCGATTACCTTTGTTGTCGATGGTACAAAGAATGGCAACCCACTGAATGTGGCAAAGCGTTATGTGGAGAATGTGATCGGAGTCTCTGATTATCAGGTAGAGACAGGGGCACGCTCTCTGAATAATGATAATCAGTTTGTACAGGAATATAAGTTTACTTATACCGCAGATGGAAAGGAAGTTACCAAGACCATTAATATGCTGCAGCAGAGCAGCAAGCGGTTTGGACTGTTTGACCAGTGGGGAATAGATGGTGAAGCAGCAGGAAAGACCATAGATCTGGAACTGATTGCCCCGGCAGGTTCCCAGGTGCTGGTAAATGGTGTGGCTCCAGATGCATCCTCTGTAAAGGAAGACGAGAATCTGTCACCGGGAGCTGTCTGCTATGCACTGACCGGTGTGAAAGCACAGGACAGCAAAGTGCAGGTAAATGGTCTCCCATTTGACTCTTATGAGACAACGATTGATCCATCCACTACGGTTCTGGATGTGCGTGATCAGCTGGTAGCAGGGGAAAATGCACAGACTCAGATGACTGAGATGGCCAAGACAATGATCAATGAATTATTTACTGCAGCAGTGCAGGAAAAAGGTGCCAGTTCTTTAAGCAGTCTGTTTGCACAGGCAGCAAATAAAGACAACCTGTATAAAGCAATTCATGATAACCTGTTTCAGGATAAGACATTGAAGGTTAAGAGTATTACATTCAGTGATTTTAAGCCGACTTTTGGAGATGTATATTATCCGGGAAAAGAAGAAGAAAGTTACATCGGTATGGAGATGACACTTTCTTATACCTGCTCTTATGAACCTGCTGACGGACAGGAAGCAGAGAGTGAATCTGAAACAGAGACCGAGACAGAAACACAGGAATCTGAGACCAACACATCTGAGACAGAAAAGGGCAATGCCAATTCTGCAACAAAGGAAGCAAAATTCTACTTTAAGTATGTAAACGGAAATTGTACAGTAACTACGATAGAAGTTCCGAATGCAATTTAGTATAAGAGGTCCGTTTGGACAGGAGTCAAAAAGAAGAATGAAAAAGAAAAAATTTGCAGCGTTTTTTACGGCACTGGCAGTTGGCGTATCGGGGATGGTACCAGTCAGTGCCATGCTGTCAGAGGATGAGCAGAAGGCTGCTTATATCGAAAAGGCAGTAAAAGAAGCACTGAGTGCACAGACAGAAGAAGAGACAGAAGCTGCGACAGAACAGCAGAAGGAAGACGAAACCGAAGCTGAGATGGAAACAGAGTCAGAGACAGCTGCCAGCCAGGATGAAAAGATCATCATAGCCATTGATGCATCTCATCAGGAAAAAGGCGGTGATCTGGAGAAAGAAGAACCAATAGGACCGGACGCAGAAGAAAAGGCAAAAGGGTTCAGTGAAGGAACCAGTGGAACGGTATCCGGTCTGACAGAAGCAGAACTGAATCTCTCCGTTGCTGAGAAATTAAAGAAGCAGCTGGAAGACCGGGGATATGAAGTCTATATGACCCGGGATAATAAGGAATCAGATCTGAGCGAATCGGAGCGTGCAAAGAATGTGAATGCTTCCGGTGCACAGATTCTGATCAGTCTTCATGCCAATGGCGGAGAAGACAGCACAGAGAAAGGTGTAGAAGTAATGGCACCTTCTTATGAGAATCCGTACTGGAAAGACAGAACAGGTAATATAAAAAAGAGCAATGCACTGGCAGATATTATTCTGCAGTCCTATTGTGAGGAGACCGGGCTGAATGCAAAGGGACTTTACAATGTGGACAACCAGATCTTGTTGAACTGGAGTGAGGTCCCGTCAGTAGTGTTAGAGATGGGATTCATGTCTAATGAATCAGACGATGCCTATATGGCAGAAGAGGAACACCAGCAGGAGATGGCAGAGGGTATTGCAGATGGCATAGATCTCTATTTTGGGAGGTCCTGATAATGGATAAAGTCATACAGGCAGGAGCCAGGGTACTGGGACCGGTTGTGATCCATTTCTTTGCTATCAATATAGTACAGATGATGGGGCTGCATGCAGATGCAGCCTTTCGCGTAACTATAACAGCAGTGATGGTACTTCCAATTTATCTGTGGATGATGAAAACAGATGGTTATGAACAGCAAAAGAAAAGCAGATTTACGTTTTGGAAGGGAATATTCGTAGTGCTGCTGGCCCTGATAGTAAATGTGACTCTTACCGGTGTGATGAACGCAGTATTTACGCTGCTTGAATTGTATGATAAGGAAGAAATAATGGTCAGTTCTGCACAGGATTCACTTTTTCAAAGCAGTATACTGATGCAGATCATTGGCGTGGGAGTGATTGCTCCCATTATGGAAGAAGTATTATTCAGAGGTCTTGTCTATCATCGTCTAAAGGATTATAATAAAGGATGGTTGTCAATCATTCTGGCAGCCGGGATGTTTGCCGTATATCATGGCAATCTCCGGCAGGCGGTGGCTGCATTTCCGATGGCTGTGATTATGATTTTACTGTATGACAGATGGGATTCCATTTTCGCTCCGATTCTGTTTCATATAACGGTGAATCTCAGCTCGATTCTGGCAACAGCAGTACTGACGGTTTGATAGATGACCAGAAATGGTAAAAAAGGAGAAACAGATGAAGAAAGAAATATTAAGCTGGATCGGATGCTTTGTAGTAGCGATACTGGCAGCATTGTTTATTGTCACATTTGTAGGACAGAGAGTACAGGTAGATGGACATTCGATGGAGGATACGCTTCAGGACAGAGACAATCTGATCTGTGATAAGCTGTCTTATCGTTTTACAGATCCGGAAAGGTTTGATATTGTCGTTATTTATCCGGATGATCAGAAGGATAAACGCTGGATCAAACGTATTATTGGTTTGCCTGGAGAGACAGTGCGGATCGATGAAGAAGGAAATATTTATATCAACGGTGAGATTCTGGATGAAGATTATGGGAAAGAAGTGATTCAGGATCCTGGTCTGGCAGCGCAGGAGATTACACTGGGAGAGGACGAATACTGGTGTATGGGAGACAACCGGAATCACAGCAGTGACAGCCGTGTGATTGGTCCGGTACCGAGAAGTCATATTCTTGGAAAAGCATTTGTACGGATCTATCCGTTTAGCAAGTTTGGACTGATTCACTGATGTGGGATGAACTGGAAAGCTGCTCCCACATAACAATAAAGGAACAAATAATGGAGATGTGAACAAAAATGGAAAGAAAAAATGTATGGACCAGTTACGGAAAAAAGGAACTGGCAGAGCTGGAAAAACTGAATAAGAATTACCGTCATTTCCTGGATAATGGAAAGACAGAAAGAGAATGTGTCAAGGCTGCAGTGAAGCAGGCAAAAAAAGAAGGGTTCAGAGATCTGAAGGAGGTCATCCGTTCCGGCGAAAGGCTTCAGGCTGGTGACCGTGTATACGATGTGTTTATGGAAAAGGCAATTGCCCTGTTTATCATCGGAAGCAAGGATATCGAAAAAGGAATGAATATTCTTGGAGCACACATTGATTCTCCGCGTCTGGATCTGAAGCAGAATCCACTGTATGAAGATACAGAACTGGCTTATCTGGATACCCACTACTATGGTGGAATCAAGAAATATCAGTGGGTAACCATTCCTCTGGCACTGCACGGCGTAGTTGCAAAAAAGGATGGCAGCGTAGTAGAGATCAACATTGGAGAGGAAGAAGACGATCCGGTATTCTGTATTTCGGATCTGCTGATTCATCTGTCCGGTGAACAGATGGAGAAGAAAGCGGCAAAAGCAGTGGAGGGAGAAGCACTGAATCTCCTGATTGGTAATATTCCACTGAAAGAGGAAGAAAAAGATGCTGTGAAGAAAAATGTATTGAATCTGTTAAAGGAGAAATACGACATAGAGGAAGAAGATTTTCTTTCCGCAGAGCTGGAAGTGGTTCCGGCAGGTAAAGCAAGAGAATGTGGCCTGGACCGCAGCATGATTCTTGCTTATGGACAGGATGACAGAGTGTGTGCTTACACCTCACTGGAAGCTATCCTGGATATGAAAAAAGTGAAACGTACAGCATGCTGTATCCTGGTAGATAAAGAAGAGATCGGAAGCGTAGGTGCGACTGGTATGCAGTCCAGATTCTTTGAAAACACAGTAGCAGAGCTTCTGAACTGTATGGGTGTATATTCTGACCTTACTTTAAGAAGAACATTGGCCAATTCCAAAATGCTTTCTTCTGATGTAAGTGCTGCATATGATCCGGAATACGCATCTGTATTTGAAAAGAAAAATGCAGCATATTTTGCAAAAGGAATTGTTTTCAATAAATATACAGGTTCAAGAGGAAAGTCTGGTTCGAATGATGCCAATGCAGAGTATATGGCAGAACTGCGAAAAATTCTGGAGAAGCATAACGTGGCATTCCAGACAGCAGAACTGGGGAAAGTCGATATTGGTGGTGGCGGAACCATCGCTTATATCCTTGCTTTATACGGAATGCAGGTAATCGATTGTGGTGTAGCAGTCATGAGCATGCATGCACCATGGGAGATTGTCAGCAAAGCAGATGTTTATGAAGCAAAGAAGTGTTATATGGCATTTCTTGCTGAGTAGTTAATGACAGAACGTAATTGTCCGGAGCTTGTGGTAAATATCTGGTAATGCAGGCTTTCGGAGCATTTACAAATAAACAACATGGAGAAAACATGGAGGAGCTTATGAGTAACGTAAGAAGAGTTTATGTGGAGAAAAAACCGGCGTATGCAGTGCAGGCCAAAGAATTGAAACATGAAATCCGAAGCTATCTGGGAATTGATAACATGACGGGAGTAAGGGTACTGATCCGTTATGATGTGGAAAATATTTCTGATGAAGTATTTGAGGCAGCATGCAAGACGGTATTTTCAGAGCCACCGGTAGACCAGTTATATCGCGAAAGTTTTGAAATGGGATCAGAAGACAGAACTTTTTCTGTAGAATATCTTCCAGGACAGTTCGATCAGAGAGCAGATTCTGCTGTTCAGTGTGTCAGGTTCCTGAAGGAAGATGAAGATCCGGTTATTCGTTCTGCAACAACGTATGTAATTGAAGGGAAGATCACAGATGATGAGTTCGCAGCAATTAAGAGCTATTGCATCAATCCTGTGGATTCCAGAGAGACGGATATGAAAAAGCCGGATACTCTTGTTACGGTATTTGACGAGCCAAAAGATGTCATAATTTTTGACGGTTTCACAGAGATGTCAGAGGCGGCCTTAAAGGATCTCTATGATTCTCTGAATCTTGCCATGACTTTTAAAGATTTCCAGCATATTCAGCATTATTTTGCAGGAGAAGAAAAAAGAGATCCAAGCATGACAGAGATTCGTGTGCTGGATACCTACTGGTCTGATCACTGCCGCCATACCACATTTTCCACAGAGTTAAAGAATGTGGAATTTGGGGAGGGAGATTATAAAAAGCCTATCGTAGGTACTTACGAAAAGTATCTGGCGGATCGTGCAGAGATCTTCAAAGGAAGAGATGACAAGTTTGTCTGCCTGATGGATCTTGCATTGATGGCGATGAGAAAGCTGAAAAAAGAAGGTATGCTGGATGATCAGGAAGAGTCTGATGAGATCAATGCCTGCAGTATTGTTGTTCCGGTAGAGATTGACGGTGAAGTTGAAGAATGGCTGGTAAACTTCAAGAATGAAACACATAACCACCCTACAGAGATTGAGCCGTTTGGTGGTGCAGCAACCTGCCTTGGTGGAGCTATCCGAGATCCGTTATCCGGAAGAACTTATGTATATCAGGCGATGCGTGTAACAGGTGCGGCAGATCCTACAGTCTCTGTAAAAGATACCCTGAAGGGTAAGCTGCCTCAGAAGAAGCTGGTACGTCAGGCGGCTCATGGATATTCTTCCTATGGTAACCAGATCGGTCTGGCAACCGGATATGTAAAAGAAATCTATCATCCGAATTATGTGGCAAAGAGAATGGAGATCGGAGCCGTTATGGGTGCCGCTCCAAGAAAAGACGTAAAGAGACTGACATCAGATCCTGGAGATATCATTATCCTGCTTGGCGGCCGTACCGGACGTGATGGTATCGGTGGAGCAACCGGTTCTTCCAAAGTACATACAGAGAGTTCTATCGAAGTATGTGGAGCCGAAGTACAGAAAGGTAATGCACCTACAGAACGAAAGATTCAGCGTATGTTCCGCAGACCGGAAGTCAGCCGTCTGATTAAAAAATGTAATGACTTTGGTGCCGGCGGTGTATCCGTTGCTATCGGAGAACTGGCAGACGGACTCCAGATTTATCTGGACAAGGTACCGAAAAAATATGCCGGACTGGATGGAACGGAAATCGCCATTTCCGAATCCCAGGAGCGTATGGCAGTTGTAGTGGATCCGGCAGACGTGGAAGAATTCCTGAAATATGCCAGAGAAGAAAACCTGGAAGCTGTAGAGGTGGCAATTGTTACGGAAACACCGAGACTGGTGCTGATCTGGAGAGAGAAAGAGATTGTAAATATCAGCAGAGCTTTTCTGGATACCAACGGTGCACATCAGGAGACCGATGTATTTGTAGAGATTCCATCTGGAAAAGATAATTATTTTGCAAAAGAGTCTGTAGCAGATGTAAAAGAAAAATGGATGGAGGACCTGGCAGACTTAAACGGATGCTCCCAGAAGGGACTTGTGGAGATGTTCGACAGTTCTATCGGTGCTGGCAGTGTGCTGATGCCTTATGGTGGAAAATATCAGCTGACAGAGACTCAGGCCATGGTAGCAAAGCTTCCGGTACTGAAAGGTAAGACCGATACAGTAACGATGATGGCTTATGGATTTGACCCATATCTTTCCAGCTGGAGCCCATATCACGGAGCTGTTTACGCAGTACTTGAGTCCGTAGCCAAGATCGTAGCAGGTGGTGGAGACTATAAGAAGATCCGTCTGACATTCCAGGAATACTTCCGCAGAATGAGCGAAGATCCAAAGAGATGGAGTCAGCCGTTTGCAGCACTCCTGGGCTCTTATGAAGCACAGCTGGGATTTGGACTTCCATCTATCGGTGGAAAAGACTCCATGTCCGGTACCTTCAATGAGATTGATGTACCACCGACACTGGTATCTTTTGCAGTGGATGTAGCCAGTGACAAGACTATGATTTCCCCTGAACTGAAAAAAGCAGGAAATAAGCTGGTTCTGTTCCAGATTGAAAAAGATGCATATGATCTGCCAGTATATGAACAGGTAAAAGATCTCTATGGCAAGTTCTTTGAGGGCGTAAAGGCAGGAAAGATCGTATCTGCGTATACACTGGATGGCAAGGGTGTGGCCCTGGCAGTATCCAAGATGGCATTTGGTAACGGTCTGGGTGTACAGTTGAATGATACACTGGAGAAAGATACTCTGTTTGCACCTGGATTTGGTGATCTGGTTGCAGAAGTACCGGCAGAAGAAGTGGATAAATTGACGGCAGGTGGTATCGTGATCGGTGAAGTGACAGATACACCAGTGCTGGCTTATAAAGATGTGAAGATTACACTGGATGAAGCTCTGGAAGCATGGAAAGGTACTCTGGAGAAGGTATTTAAGACAGTATCCGGAGAACAGGGCGGAACCGCATTCCTGGGCGAAGAGACAGCATCTGATGGCCCTACAGCAGTATTTATGTGTGTGAAGCCAGAAGATAAAGATGCAGTGATCGAGAATGGTGTATATAAGACAAAGAATATTTACGTCTGCAAACACAAAGTAGCACAGCCTCGTGTCTTCATTCCGGTATTCCCGGGAACAAACTGTGAATACGACAGTACGAAGGCCTTTGAACGTGCAGGTGCAGAGGTAGACGTAAAAGTATTCAAGAACCTGACAGCTGAAGACATTCGCGACTCGGTAGAGATTTTTGAGAAAGCGATCAATCAGGCACAGATCATCATGTTCCCAGGAGGATTCTCCGCAGGTGATGAACCAGATGGATCTGCCAAGTTCTTTGCTACAGCATTCCAGAATGCGAAGCTAAAAGAAGCAGTAACGAAGCTGTTAGAGGAAAGAGACGGTCTGGCACTTGGTATCTGTAATGGATTCCAGGCATTGATTAAGCTGGGACTGGTTCCGTATGGTGCGATCACAGGACAGAAAGAAGACTCTCCGACACTGACCTTCAATACCATTAACCGTCACATCTCCAAGATGGTTTATACAAAAGTCGTAAGCAACAAATCTCCATGGCTGCAGCTGGCTGAATCTGGATCAACTTACTGTAATCCTGCTTCCCATGGGGAAGGTCGTTTCGTTGCACCAAAAGAATGGATCGAAAGACTGTTTGCCAATGGACAGGTAGCTACCCAGTATGTGACACCGGATGGAGAACTGGACATTAATAATGAAGAGTGGAATGTAAACGGTTCTTATATGGCTATCGAAGGTATTACAAGTCCGGATGGGCGTGTCCTCGGTAAGATGGCACACTCTGAAAGACGAGGTGAATCGGTAGCAATCAATATCTATGGAGAACAGGATCTGAAGATCTTCGAATCCGGAGTAAAATACTTTAAATAATAGAATGCACGCTCTGCGAACATTATAAAAAACAGGCATCGGATATGATGCCTGTTTTTTATATAATTATAATAGTAAATTGTGTATAAATTTTATTTATTATTCTTTACAAGGAATCTGTTGATACGATCCAGAGGATTCAGCAGATGACTGATGGATTCATCATGATTCAGTGTATCAATGATATAAGCAAGATATTTGCTCAGGTCACAGCTGGTATAGTAAGGGCGTGAAAGCAGTTCAGGTGTCTGATATACCAGGTTGGTGGTAAGAAGATAGTCAAATACGCCCTGTTCATAAGCTTTATCAAACTTCTCCATACCATTGGTGAAGAGTCCGAAGGTAGAGCAAAGGAAGATGCGGTTCGCCTTCAGTTCTTTTAACTCAGCGGCTACTTCCAGAATACTGTCACCAGATGAGATCATATCATCCACAATGACCATATCTTTGCCGGCTACGTTGGAGCCGAGGAATTCATGTGCAACGATTGGGTTGCGGCCATCCACAATTTTGGAATAATCACGGCGCTTATAGAACATACCCATATCCAGTCCAAGTACGTTGGCCATATAAATAGCACGTCCCATACCGCCTTCATCCGGGCTGATGATCATCATGCTGTCCTTGTCGATATGAAGACCAGGTGCAGCTTTGAAAAATCCCTTGATAAACTGGTAGACAGGCTGTACAGTCTCGAATCCGTGAAGCGGAATGGCGTTCTGAACACGAGGGTCATGGGCATCGAAGGTAATGATGTTATCCACACCCATTTTAGTAAGTTCCTGAAGAGCCAGTGCGCAGTCCAGAGATTCACGGCCGTTTCTCTTATGCTGACGACCTTCATATAAGAATGGCATAATAACGTTGATTCTCTTAGCCTTTCCCTCAGCAGCAGCAATGATACGCTTCAGATCCTGGTAATGATCGTCTGGAGACATATGGTTTGTATGGCCACTGAGAGAATAAGTCAGGCTGTAATTGCAGACATCCACCAGGATGTAGAGATCGTCCCCCCTGACAGATTCTGTGATAATACCTTTGGCTTCTCCAGACCCAAAACGTGGAACTTTCGCATTAATCACATAGCTTTCTTTTTCATATTCTTTTAATGCAACGGATCTTTTCTGAGCATGCTCACGTTCGTGTCTCCAGGAAACGAGATGCTTATCTACCTTCTTTCCAAGTTCGCTGCAGCTGGCCATCGGGATAATCCCCAGTGGTCCAACAGGTATAGAATCAAGATTACAAAATTCTGCCTGCATAATTCATCCTCCAAAAATATTTTATCAAATTGCCTTATCATCTGTTGTAAATATTGGCGGTAACTGCTATCTCTATAACTTGCGCAGTTAATCTCATCTTTAGTATAAGTAGAAATATTTATTTATTCAAGACTTTTTAGCAGAAAGCCTTTGGACTTTTTTCTGTACGCGGATGTCTTTACCAAAAAGTTTCAACATGGTATATCCGTTAGAAATACGAGAAAAAATACGCTCGGAATAAGCGGAAGCGAAAGACTCCAACGGAAGATTTGTAGAAATAATGGTAGATTTCTGGTTGATCAGACGTTCATTGATGCAGGAGAACAGTTCTGCATTCACGAAAGAGTTCGTCAGCTCGGTACCCAGATCGTCAATGATCAGCAGATCACAGTCATAGATATGCTCTGTGGAATCCGCTTTCTCACTGGTACGGTTGAATCGTTTGTCCGCAAAATTCTGAAACAGTTCCTGAGCGGAAAAATAGATGACTGAATGAGTGGTATCCAGCAGTTCCTTTGCAATACAGTGGGAGAGGAATGTCTTTCCAACACCGGTATCGCCGTAAAAGAACAGATTGGAAAAAGTCTGATCGAAATCGCGGATAAACTGGTGACAGATATCGGTCACACGATGAATGCGCTCCAGAGAGGTCTTACCGGAGGCATCTTTGATCTCATTCGAATAATAGTCATAAGAAAAAGTAGAAAAATTCTCTTCTTCCAGAATCCCCTGTAAATTGGACTGTGTATATAAAAGATCAATTTCGGCTTTTTTAAAGCACTGGCATTTCTGATTGCCAATGTAACCGGTATCTTTGCAGTGTGGGCAGGTGTAAGTCAGCTCCAGATAATCGGACGGATAACCGCCTTTTTGTAAAATAGCTGCACGCTCCCGGCTCAGACAGTGAATGTGATTCTTCAGACGTTCCAGAGCCTGTTCGTCTCCGCCAAGCAGCTGTCTGCCGCATGCCACGCTTTCGGAAGCAATCTGAGCCTGAATCTCCTGAAGACGTGGAAAACGCTGATAAGCGTCCAGGATTCGATCGTCCAGTTCATGCCGGTGCAGGGACTGCAGACGCTGATAGTCCCGCATAATTGCATCATATTGTGAATTGTTCAGAGCCATAAATCCTCCTTAGCAGTCCAGAAGCTGCTGCTCCAGCTGGTCAAAATCATAATTACGCTGTGGAAAACCGAACTTGTCAGAGGTATTGGAAGAAGCAGCATTCTGACGCTTCGAAACCCGTGCAGCTGGCTTTGGCAGCTGGTTAATGTCTGATGCGTGACGGACGCCTTTCGACTTCCATTCCTGAAGTATACGGTCAGCGTATTCAAAACTTGGTGTGTGAATACGGGTTATGGTGCGATTTACCGCTTCCAGGATAATGTCTGTGGTAAATCCATATTCCTGAAACCAGATAGCCATGAAATCAGCTTCTGCCTTTGCCGGGCCACGACCGCGAATACCGAAAGCATTCAGGATAGTGTAATAATCCCGGTGGTAAAAAGTGCTGTCTTCTTTCGCTTCTTTTACAGTAGTGACACCACGGGCAGCCCATTCCAGGGCAACCTTACGAATATAGTTTATGCTGCGTTTTCCCTTGGAGACGCAGTATTCGATCAGATATTCAATCAGATCCGAAGAAAAATGTAGTTCGTCATAAAAATAAAGAATGTGATTCACTTCGGTACTGCTCAGCTGCTTGGCCAGATACTGCTCGGCGATATATAGCAGCTGTTTTACCTCTTCCTGGCTGGAAAGTTCCTTCTTACGGTCAGCTGACACCGTGATCTTTGCAGGAGAATTCTGGAGATCCACAAAAGAAGAAGCATATTGATTCAGACGCTTCTGTGGATCAGAACCCATATTCTGGTTATCCACAAAGGTAATATCCGTCAGTGTACCTTCAGAGTCATAAGTAAGATGCAGAATATGAAGCCGCTCCCAGTAGGAAAGGGCACGCCGTACATCATTCTCAGTATGGTTCAGTGCATCTGCAATAGAAGAGATGGTCAGCTCCATATCGCTGGTGGAACAGCGGAGCAGGTAAAGATACACTTTTACAAACTCTCCATTTGCAGAAATCATGTAATTGTCGATAAACTGGTTCTGTACCAGTGTGAAATCATTCACAGCATATTTATGTAGAATCACTTTTTTCACCTTCCGGAAGATTGGGCGTTACGCTCGCTGTCGTAATGCGCAGTAAATAATAGATCGCCTGTTGATTAATTTAGAAGCCGGTCTCCCCGGCTCAACCAGTATAGCACAGCTTTTTTGAAAAGAAAATAAGGACTTTTGCAGGTAAAAGTTGTAAACATAAAGTGTGGATAATGTGGATAATGTGGACAGTTTGAGATGTTGGAATTGTATAAAAAATTCTGAAAGTCGAAAAAACATTGTATTTATGGGAAAAAGTCGAAGTAAGTCGTTTTTTGCAGAAAGAGTAAATAAGCATAAAAAATCCACATGTTTCTATACACAAAACTGTGTATAAACATGTGGATAATGTGGATAATTATTTGCCTAACAGGTTTTCTCCTACTTTTACAATATCTCCTGCGCCCATAGTTATCAACAAATCGCCCTGGACACATTTTTCCAGTAAAAATGTCTCAATTTCATCAAAAGACGGAAAATAATAGGCTTCACAGCCAAGATCCAGCAGTTTCTGCTGAAGTGTCTGAGAACTGATCCCCAGTGTATCAGTCTCACGGGCGGCATAAATATCAGCCAGGACTATTTTGTCAGCCAGAGAAAGGGCAGAGGCGAAGTCATCCATCAAAGCCTTGGTTCTGGTATAGGTATGAGGCTGGAAAACGCACCATAAAGTATGATGTTTGCACTTCTGTGCAGCCTGAAGAGTGGCGCGGATCTCAGTTGGATGGTGAGCATAATCATCTACGATCGTGACCCCGCCGATTTCTCCCTTATGCTGGAAACGACGTTCGGTACCACCGAACTCATCCAGGCCTTTTTGCATAGCAGCTACCGGAATATTGATCAGGTCTGCCAGAGCCAGTGCTGCAACAGCGTTATCCACATTGTGGCTGCCTGGAACATGGAGTACAAAATGTCCCATATTTTCAGAGCCATGCATCAGATCGAAAGAGCCGCATGCCAGTGCATCGTAAGAAATATTTGCAGCATAGTAGTCAGCCTGTGCCGAAGCATTCATATCATAGTACACTACCTTACAGTTCAGATCACCTGTGATAGCTTCTACATTTGGAATCGCTTTGTTGATAATTAATGTTCCATCAGATGGAAGCTTTTCTGCGAAGAGTCGGAATGAATGACGGATGTCATCCAGATCTTTAAAGAAGTCCAGATGATCCGCATCGATATTCAGGATGATGCTGATCTTTGGGAAAAAGTCCAGAAAACTGTTGGTATATTCACAGGCTTCTGTCACAAAAATACGATCAGAGCCGACACGGATATTACCGTGAATAGCAGGAAGAATACCACCAACGGAAATGGTTGGATCCGTATCAGCGGCCAGCAGAATATGGGATACCATAGAAGTCGTGGTGGTCTTGCCGTGGGTACCGGATATGGCAATCGGCAGCTGATAATTAGTCATCAGCTGGCCCAGAAGCTCAGCACGGGTCAGCATTGGAAGGCCTCTTCTGACGCATTCTGCATATTCTGGATTATCCGGATGAATCGCAGCGGTATAAACCACCAGATCTACAGTATCCTCAATATTCTCCGCTTTCTGACCGTAGAAAATCTTTGCCCCGGAGGAAGCCAGCCATTTGGTCAGATCGGATTCCCCGCGGTCAGAACCGGATACGGTGAAGCTGCGATCCAGAAGAATAGCAGCCAGACCACTCATGCTGATGCCGCCGATTCCGATGAAATGTACATGAACCGGTGACTGAAAATCTATCTTATACATAAAGTAATCTCCTTCAAATGATTTAATTTTATCCTGTATCGGTGAGGATGCAGAATATCTGTAACGCTTTTATCATACCGCAAATCCGGGAAAAAAGAAAGTATAGTGGGGGAAATAGTATAAATTAAACAAAAAATCAAAATCAGATTTGGCGTGTAATTACAAAAAATGTAGAAAAAAGGCGCATTTTATGTAAAAATATAGAATGAATGAAGACGAAATAGATAAAAGAACATAAAATAAAATGGATTTTTTGTAAAAAATGTTCACGAAACGGGAATGCTGTGATATAATAAACCTACAAATCATCCCAGAGAGGGACTACGTTAAATAACAGCAAGAGGTGATAAGGTGATTAAAAAAGAAATGATTGCCATGCTTTTGGCCGGAGGGCAGGGCAGCCGCCTGGGGGTACTGACATCAAAGGTTGCAAAACCGGCCGTTACGTTTGGCGGAAAATATAGGATCATTGATTTTCCGTTAAGCAATTGTATTAATTCAGGAGTGGATACTGTAGGGGTTCTGACACAATATCAGCCATTGAGGCTGAATACCCATATTGGAATTGGTATTCCATGGGATTTGGACCGGAACATTGGAGGAGTCAGTATACTGCCTCCGTATGAGAAGCCGGTGGATACCGAATGGTATACGGGAACAGCAAATGCGATTTATCAGAACCTGAATTATATAGAGATGTTTCATCCGGAATATGTGCTGATTCTCGGTGGAGACCATATCTATAAGATGGATTATGAAGTGATGCTGGATTTCCACAAGGCCAGTCAGGCAGCGGTAAGCCTTGCCGTTATGCCGGTACCATGGGAGGAGGCCAGCCGCTTCGGAGTGGTAGTGACGGATGAGACCAGCCGCATTACTGAGTTCCAGGAGAAACCAAAGGAGCCAAAGAGCAATCTGGCTTCTATGGGAATCTACATATTTACCTGGAGTGTCTTGAAAGAGGCATTACTGGCGAATAAGGATGTACCAGAGTGTGACTTCGGCAAACATATTATTCCATATTGCAAAGAACAGGGACAGAAGATGGTGGCCTATGAGTACAATGGTTACTGGAAGGATGTAGGAACGTTAAGTTCTTACTGGGAAGCCAATATGGAACTAATCGACATTATCCCAGAGTTCAATCTATATGAAGAATTTTGGAAGATCTACACCAGCGGAGATATTATACCGCCGCAGTATATTTCAGAGGATGCCCAGATTCACCGCTGCATCATCGGAGATGGCACAGAGATCTGCGGACGGGTGGAGAATTCCATCATAGGTGCAGGGGTTGTGATTCAGAAAGGTGCGGTTGTGAAGGATTCTATCATCATGAAAGGCTCGGTGATAGAAGCAAATGCAGTCGTGGAAAAAGCGATTATTGCAGAGAATACCAGAGTAGGAGCCGGATGTATACTTGGCTGTGGTGAAGAAAAGCCAAACCGGTACAAGCCTGAAATTTATACGGATGGTCTGGTTACGATAGGAGAAGACAGCGTGATTCCGGCAGGCATCCGAATCGGAAAAAATACAGCGATTATCGGAAAAACAGAAGCTGCGGATTATCCTGAAGGCATATTAGAGAGCGGCGAATCAATCATAAAGGATGGTGACGAGGCATGAGGGCAGTTGGAATTATTTTAGCTGGCGGGAACAGCGAAAAGATGCAGGAGTTATCTTATAAAAGAGCGATTGCGGCAATGCCTGTGGCAGGAAGTTACCGAAGTATAGATTTTGCGCTGAGTAATATGACCAATTCTGGCATTCAGAAAGTAGCCGTTCTGACGCAGTACAATTCCAGATCTCTGAATGAACATTTAAGTTCTTCTAAATGGTGGGATTTCGGACGGAAGCAGGGTGGTCTGTATGTATTTACACCAACGATTACCGTAGAGAATGACAGCTGGTACCGGGGAACGGCAGATGCTATTGCACAGAATCTGGATTTTTTGAGACAGTGTCATGAACCATATGTAGTGATTGCTTCTGGAGATGGCATTTACAAGCTGGATTATGGGCGTGTGTTGGAATATCACATTGAGAAAAAGGCAGATATTACGATAGTATGCAGCAGTCTTCCGCAGGGAGATGATATCACCAGGTTTGGAGTAGTCAGGATGAATCTGGATGGCAAGATTACCGATTTCGAGGAGAAACCGGACAGTGCCTCTGGTGATATGGTATCTACCGGAATCTATGTCATTCGAAGACGACTGCTGATTGAGCTGCTGGAAAAAGCGCAGCAGCAGAATCGGTTTGATTTTGTAAAGGATATTCTGGTTCCATACCGTACATTGAAGAGAATGTATGGATATCGTATGGATACCTACTGGAGAAATATTTCTACAGTAGAGGCTTATTACCAGACCAATATGGATTTTCTGAAGCCGGATGTCCGGGATTATTTCTTCCGGCAGTATCCGGATGTGTACTCCAAAATTGAGGATCTGCCTCCGGCCAAGTATAATCCGGGTGCAGCAGTGAAGAACAGTCTGGTATCGTCAGGCTGTATCATCAATGGAGCGGTGGAGAATAGTGTACTGTTTAAAAAAGTGTATGTGGGCAATGACTGTACCATTAAGAACTCCATTATTCTGAATGACGTATATATTGGAGATCATACACATATTGAGAACTGTATCGTGGAAAGCAGAGGAACGATACAGGCAGATTCCTCTTATATTGAAAAAGAGGGAATCAGAATTGTAGTGGAAAAAAACGAACGATATATCCTGTAAGGAGGCAGATTCGTTTTTTCATACAAAAGCAAAAAAATGAGAGGGTAGATTTATGATTATCACAGATGTTAGAGTTCGCAAAGTAGCAAAAGAAGGAAAGATGAAGGCGGTGGTATCCATTACCATTGATGATGAATTTGTAGTTCACGATATAAAGGTAATTGAAGGCGAAAAGGGATTGTTCATCGCTATGCCAAGCAGAAAGGCATCCGATGGAGAATATAAGGATATTGCACATCCGATTAATTCAGCTACAAGAGAGAATATCCAGAAGATCATTCTCGAAAAATATGAGGCGGTTGTCGAAGAAGAAGCAGCTGAGGAATAAGAAAAGAGGAATCCTGTCAGAAAATGGCAGGGTTCTTTTTTTCTGCGCCTTGGCACATTCTGTGTTATATGCTATGATAAGCTTCATGAGATGATAAAAAAGAGGCAGCTGTTCAGAAACGGCTGTATCTGTGAAGGTACGGAACAGCTGCAAAATGAGGAGAAAAGATGTACATTATTGTAGGACTGGGAAATCCAGGAAGGGAATATGCCAACACCAGACATAATGTGGGATTTGATACGGTGGATGTACTGGCTGACCGTTACCGGATTGAGATAGAGACAAAGAAACATAAGGCCCTGATCGGAAAGGGCATCATAGAAGGACAGAAAGTGCTGTTGGCCAAGCCACAGACTTATATGAACCTAAGCGGAGAGAGTGTCCGGGAACTGGTGGATTTTTATAAGATTGATGAGACAACAGAACTGATCATTATTTACGATGATATCAGTCTGAATCCGGGACAGATCCGCATACGTTTAAAGGGAAGTGCCGGTGGACATAATGGAATCAAGAGCATTATCCAGCATCTGGGAGGTCAGGAATTCCCGCGTATTAAAGTTGGTGTAGGAGAAAAGCCAGTGGGCTATGATCTGGCAGATTATGTACTGGGGCATTTCACCGGCGATGATAAATATGAGATAGAAAATGCCAAGAAACGGGTTGCGGACGCAGCAGTTATGATGATCTGCGGGGATGCAGAGAAGGCAATGAATGAGTTTAACAGGAAGGTATAAGATATGAGAGCTTTCACGGCACCGCTGGACAGCCTGGAAGAATATGGACAGATAAAGGAAAGAATAAAGAAGAACCAGGGGGTTCTGCAGGTATCTGGATGCATTGATTCCCAGAAGTCACATTTTATGTATTCCATCGGGGAAACGTATGGTCAGAAACTGATTCTGACCTACAGTGATCTGCGTGCCAGAGAAATCTACGAGAATTATCGGTTCTTTGATCGAAATGTATTGATTTATCCGGCTCGTGATCTGATGTTTTATAATGCGGATATCCAGAGCCACCAGATCGGTATGCAGAGAATGATGGTGCAAAAAAGCCTTATGGAAGAGGAAGATATCACGGTGATTGCCACACTTCCGGCCTGTATGGAACGAATTCTGCCGCTCGCCTATATGCAGGAGCATGTATTGGAGTTTCAGAATGACAGCAGCCTGGATCTGCAGAAGTTATCTGCTCAGCTGGTGGAGATGGGATACGAGAAGATGCCTCAGGTGGAGACAGTGGGGCAGTTTGCCATTCGAGGTGGCATTGTGGATGTGTTTCCGCTGACGGAAGAGAATCCGATTCGTATTGAATTGTGGGGGGATGAGATCGATTCTATCCGCAGTTTTGACAGTTTGAGTCAGAGATCCATAGAGAATCTGGATTCCGTTCGAATCTATCCTGCTAATGAAGTGCTGGTCAGTATGGAGCAGGCCAGCAAAGCTATGGAGAAGATCCGGCAGGAAGGCAAAAATCAGGAAGCTTTTTTCCGGCAGAGTATGCGCACGGAAGAGGCCTTTCATGTTAAAACGCTGGTCGGTGAGATTCAGGAGAAGCTCATAGATCTCCAGGAACGTAAAGGGCTGGATAACCTGGTACCGTATTTTTACAAAAAGACAGTATCCTTTCTGGACTATTTAAAAGAAGATGCCATGATTTTTCTGGATGAACCGAATCGAATCAGTCAGGAAGGATCCGCAGTAGAAAAAGAATTTGCGGAGAGTATGGAGAATCGTCTGAATAAGGGGTATATTCTGCCATCTCAGACAGATCTGCTCTATGGTTGTATGGAGATCATTGGGCGTCTGAACCGGAGAAATTGTCTGGGGCTGTGTATTATGGACGTACCGAGAGATGAATGGAATATTTCCGGTACTTACAGTATGACGGTACGGTCGGTGAATTCTTATCACAACAGTTTTGAGCAGCTGGTGAAGGATCTGCAGAAGTGGAAAAAAGAAGGATACCGCATTGCATTGCTGTCGGCTTCCAGAACCAGAGCGAAGCGCCTGGCTTCGGATCTGCAGGAATATGAGCTGAACAGCTTTTATTCGGATGACCGGGATCGGGAGATTCAGCCGGGAGAAATCATGGTGACTGATGGCAATCTGCATCATGGCTATGAATATCCACTGATCCGTTTTGCGGTATTGACAGAAAGCGATATTTTTGGAAGAGAAAAGAAAAAACGAAAGAAACGTCATACCTATGAAGGTACGAAGATTCAGAGCTTTACAGATCTGAATGTGGGTGATTTTGTGGTGCATGAAAGTCATGGACTGGGCATTTACCGGGGAATTGAAAAGATTGAAGTAGATAAGGTTATCAAAGATTACATGAAGATTGAGTACAGCGGTGGCAGCAATCTCTATGTACTGGCCACGCAGTCCGATGTGATCCAGAAATATGCCGGTGCAGATGCAAAACCGCCGAAGCTGAATAAGCTGGGCGGACAGGAATGGAACAAGACGAAGAACCGTGTTCACAAGGCGGTGCAGATCGTGGCACAGGATCTGGTGAAGCTCTATGCGGCCAGACAGGAAAAGCAGGGATTTGTCTATGGTCCTGACACTGTATGGCAGAGAGAGTTCGAAGAGATGTTCCAGTTTGAGGAGACCGATGATCAGCTGCAGGCGATAGCGGATACCAAGAAAGACATGGAAAGTACCAAGATCATGGATCGTCTGGTCTGTGGAGATGTGGGATTTGGAAAAACAGAGATAGCCATTCGTGCGGCATTTAAGGCAGTGCAGGAGGATAAACAGGTGGTGTATCTGGTGCCAACCACGATCCTGGCGCAGCAGCATTACAACACCTTTGTACAGCGAATGAAGGATTTCCCGGTGCGGGTAGATCTGCTGTGTCGTTTCCGAACGCCGGCAGAGCAGAAAAAGACACTGGAGGATCTGAAAAAAGGAGCAGTGGATATCCTGATTGGTACCCATCGTGTGTTGTCGAAAGATGTGAAGTTCAAAGATCTTGGCCTGCTGATTGTGGACGAAGAGCAGCGCTTTGGTGTAACGCATAAAGAAAAGATCAAACAGCTGAAGAATAATATCGATGTGCTGACGCTGACAGCAACACCGATTCCAAGAACTCTCCACATGAGTCTGATCGGAATCCGTGACATGAGTGTGCTGGAGGAAGCACCGAATGAACGGCAGGAGATCCAGACCTATGTGTGCGAGTATAACGAAGAGATGATCCGGGAAGCCATTAGCAGGGAGCTGAATCGGGGTGGGCAGGTTTATTATGTCTACAACCGTGTCAATACCATTGTGGAGATGAGTAATACCATTGCAAAGCTGGTGCCGGAGGCGAATGTAGCCTTCGCACATGGGCAGATGAAGGAACGGGAACTGGAACGGATTATGTATGACTTCATCAATGGTGACATCGATGTACTGGTGTCTACGACGATTATTGAGACAGGATTGGATATCTCCAATGTCAACACCATGATTATTCACGATGCCGATACCATGGGACTGTCCCAGTTGTATCAGCTTCGTGGCCGTGTAGGCCGTTCCAACCGGACTGCGTATGCATTTTTGATGTATAAACGCAATAAGATGCTCAAGGAAGTGGCAGAGAAGAGACTGTCTGCCATTCGTGAATTTACAGAACTGGGAAGTGGATTTAAGATTGCCATGCGGGATCTGGAGATACGGGGAGCAGGAAATCTCCTGGGAGAAGCGCAGCATGGACATATGGAGGCTGTGGGATACGATCTGTATTGCAAGATGTTGAATGAATCTGTCCGGGAGCTGAAGGGTGAGCAGCAGGTTCAGGAAAAATATGAGACGGTGATGGATCTGGATATTGATGCCTACATCCCGGATAAATACATTCGCAATGAATATCAGAAGCTGGATATCTACAAGCGGATTGCCATGATAGAGAGTCGGGAAGAACAGGATGATATGCTGGAAGAACTGCTGGATCGTTTTGGGGAACCGCCGAAGGCAGTGCAAAATCTTCTGTCGATTGCCCGGCTGAAGGCAGAAGCCCATCAGGCCTTCATTACAGAAGTGACCCAGAAGGGCGATTTCATCAAGCTTGTGATGTATGAAAAGACCCAGGCAGATCCGAAGAAGATCGAACAGATGGTACAGAAATATCAGGGAAAGATGAAGTTCGTCATCGATGCAAGACCATATTTCCTGTACACCAAGCCAAGAAAGTCGGCAAAAGATAATAAAGATGTGCTGGAACTGACACGGGGGATGATCGAGGATATTGCAGGGATTTCGTAATTAGATGTATACGGTTGTATACCGGGAAAATGAACTTAACCGCCCCGGAAAAGAAGAAGCAAGCTGAATCCGGGGTCAAGTAGCGGATATCCAGAAGCCAAATGGCCCCGGAAAAGAAGAAACAAGCTGTCTCCGGGGTCAGGAACCGGATATTCGGAAGCTAAGTAGCCCCGGAAAAGAAGAAGCAAGCTGTCTCCGGGGTCAGGAAGCGGATATCCAGAAGTAAAACCGCCCCGGAAAAGAAGAAATAAGCTGTCTCCGGGGTCAGGAACCGAATATTCAGAAGCCAATCGACCCCGGAAAAGAGAAAACAAGCTATCTCCGGGGTCAGGAAGCGGATATCCAGAAGCCAATCAACCCCGGAAAAGAGAAAGCAAGCTATCTCCGGGGTCAGGAAGCGAATATTCAGAAGCCAATCGACCCCGTAAAAGAGAAAACAAGCTATCTCCAGGGTCAGGAAGCGGATATTCAGAAGCCAATCGCCCCCGGAAAAGAGAAAGCAAGCTATCTCCGGGGTCAGGAAGCGGATATCCAGAACGAAAGTAGTCCCGGGATTACAAAAATGATTGCGACATAGAGGAAAAAGAGCTATACTTGATAACAGGTATGGGCTGCAGGCCCGATGATGAAATGAGATATAAAGGAGAATCAAGATGAGTAAATATGGAAAACGAATTCTGGCAGCAGGTATGTGTGCGAGTATGGCGATGGGACTGCTGACAGGTTGTTCTTCTTCAAATGATGAGGTTGTAGCAAAAATGGGAGATACCAAGCTGACGCTGGGAGAAGCAAACTTTATGCTTCGTTACAGTCAGGCGCAGACACAGAGTTATCTGGGGGCCATGTTTGGAGAGGGAACCAACGTATTCCAGCAGGATCTGACCGGAAGCGGACAGGCCTACGGTGAGACCGTAAAAGAAAGTGTCCTGAATGATTTGAAGGACATGACGATTCTGGAACAGCACATGAGTGATTACAATGTGGAACTGACAGATGAGGACAAGGCTGCGATTGAAGAAGCTGCGAAGCAGTTTATTGCAGATAACAGCAAGGATGTATTAAAAGAGATGTCTGCTACCGAAGATACGGTAAGCAGAATTCTGACATTATATACTATTCAGAGCAAGATGGAAACTGCAATCGAGGCAGATGTAGATACGGAAGTCTCTGATGAAGAAGCAGCGCAGAAGACCATTCAGTATGCATACTTTACCATTCCGGAGACTGAGAGCGAGACAGAAGATGCTACAGAAGCAGCGAGCGAAGGCGAATCTGAGACGACTACGGAAGCAACAAGTGAAGATGAGAGCGAAACTGTAGCAGAGACAGAGGCAGCAAGCGAGACTGAGACAGAAACAGAGGTTGTAAGTGAAACAGAGACTTCAAGTGAAACAGAAGCAGTAGGTGAGACCGAAACAGAGGACACGACAGAAGCAGTCAGCGAAGCTGCTTCAGAAGAAACATCTGAGGATACCACAGAATCTGAGACGGAAGAAAGTGCAGAAAAGAAAGAGACCAGAGAGAAGGTACAGGGCATTATCGATGCAGTACAGGGTGGTGAGACACTGGAAGATGCAGTCAAGGCAGTAGATGAAAGCAAGAGCCTTACAAGCTATTCTTACGGTGCAGATGAAGAGACTCTGAATGAGAATCTGAAGAACGCAGCAGATACCCTGTCAGATGGGGAGATTGCAACAGAACCGGTAGAAGGCGAGAATGGCTTCTATGTTGTACAGATGGTAAGCACTTTTGACCGTGATGCGACAGATCAGAAAAAAGAAGAGATCATCAAAGACAGAAAGAAAGAACTCTACGACAACAAGATTGTAGAATGGGATACGGAGTCCTTAGATATCAACGAAAAAGTATGGGATAAAGTAACATTTGATGATATCTTCACATTGAAGCAGGAAGAAACTGAGAGCGAGACAGGAACAGAGGCAGAAAGTGTTTCAGAAGCAAGTACAGATACCGAAGGGATCAGCGAAGGAGAATCTGCTTCGGAGACAGAAGAAGTGACAGAAGCTGCAAGTGAGACGGAGAGTGCGGCAGAAGAAACCGAGAGCGAAACACAGTCTGAGGCAGAATAACATTGGTGTGGCTCATTTTAGAGCCACACCACTTTTTTGTTTTCGCAGGATTTCTTCGATGAGATCGACGATATGGGCGGCAGCCTCTACCGGTGGAATGCCGTAGCGGCTGATGTTGGATACCACGGTATAGTCAGATTCAGACATATCCGGGCGTGCATGGTATGCGATATAGGCGGACATACTTTCGCTGGTGAGCAGTCCCGGCCGTTCTCCAATCAGGACACAGCACACTTTGGCATGCAGGAGTGGACCGATGGTACGGGCGGTATTGACCCGGCAGTAGCGGACAAAAAACGGAGTCCCCACTGTGATTCCCCGGTCGGTAAGACCCATCTGAAGTGTGGGAAACAGGTCGGGAATGTTGGCCGCAATAGACGGGGCACACAGACCGTCTCCAAAATAAATCTGTACATCCACATCAGAGACACAGTGACGAAGAAGCGTTTGCTGTGTCTCTTTTTCGAAGATACGCCCCCAGTCCGGTCGTGTCAGCATTTCATATTTATTTTGACATTTCGTATGAACTTCCAGAACCCCAAGATCCTGAATCACAGATTGCGGTACCTCAGAGAATACGGCATCGGCAGCCTTGGACTGGTCAGCCCAGAATGACAACGCAGAGGAGGTGGTATACCGGGCTCCGGTATGACCGATTCCGATTCTGGCAGGGGTAGATTTTTTCATTTTTTCCAATTCTTCAGGGTATGTGATCATAGAGACGCTCCTTTCCTTGACATACTAATGCAAAAAGATGGTCGGATCTCCGGCCAGTTCAGTCAGATGTCCGTCTTTCCAGATACCATGCTGTATCATCCAGGCTTCAAATTCCGGAATCGGACGTTTGTGGAATAATTCCCGTACCGCAGCCACATCGTGAAAGCTGGTAGACTGATACATCAGCATGATATCATCGGCCTGAGGAAGCCCCATGAAATAGTGACAGCCGGAGTTTGCCAGCAGCATCAGCAGAGTTTCGCTGTCATTCTGATCCACCGGCATATGGTTGGTATAGCAGACATCACAGCCCATAGGAAGTCCATGGAGATGGCCACAGAAGACATCTTCCAGTCCTGCACGGATCAGCTGCTTGGTATCATAGATATATTCCGGCCCCATAAAACCCACCACAGTATTGACCAGAAATGGCTGATAGTGGCGCGCCAGACCGTAACAACGGCATTCCATTGTCTGCTGATCTGTGTCATAGTGAGCGGAAGAGGAGAGCTCAGAAGCCTGACCGGTTTCAAAATACATCACATTAGGTCCCTTGGCGGAACCGTCTTCCAGAAACATCTGCCAGGCTTCAGAAAGCATTTCCAGAGTGATGCCAAATGCATTGCAGGCTTTTTCTGACCCGGCAATGGACTGAAAACAGAGGTCTGCTTTGCCCTGTCCGCTTTCCAGCACTTTCATTTGCGTTGTGATGTGAGAAAGGACACAGGTCTGTGTGGGAATCTGACATTTGTCACGGATTTCGCCCAGTGTATTCCAGATCGACAGCGTACTGTCAAAAGTATCAATAGAAGGATTCAGACCCAGAACAGCATCTCCGATCCCATAGCTTAATCCCTCCAGGGTGACGGCTGTGACCCCTTCGGTATCATCGATAGGATGATTGGGTTGAAGGCGGCTGGCCAGAATATTTTCACCGCCAATAGTAGTATTGCAGGTGGCAGTGATGCGAAGCTTATTCCCGGCATAGACCAGATCCAGATTGCCCATGAGCTTGGATATGGCAGCAATGACTTCACTGGTCATACCATTAGACAGAGCCAGAATATCCCGCCCGGAGACGGAAGAGGAGAGAATCCAGTCCCGCAGTTCACCAATAGATTTATGCTCAATCTGATGATAAGAATTCTGATCCAGATCATCCAGAATCAGACGGGTGACAGCATCCTCCTCATAGGAAACCGATGGATGTTCGGTCAGTTCCTGTACAGTTAAATCAGCGAGCACTGCTTTGGCAGCGATCCGCTCCAGAGTAGAACTGGCTGCAAGACCGGCCAGAGTATCTCCGGATTTGGCTTCACTGGCTTTGGCCAGTACCTCTTTAATGTCAGAAAAAAGATACGTATGTCCGTATAATGTGGTTTTTAAGTTCATCCTACGTCACCTCCTGCAGTGGATGAGGAATTTTGAAAAATCATAGTCTTTACAATCACCGGAATCACGGTGCCATTGGCCACCGGAATTCCAAGATCAATATAATCACCACTGTCACAGCAGATGTGATCCAGACAGATAATCCGGTGATGTTGGTGATTAATATGACGCAGCGCCTGGCCAAGTGCTTTCCCGATATCGGCTTCCGTGATCAGAATGATGTCACTTCCAGGGGGACAGCAGGTTTCATACTGATTCATAATATGCAGAGCCATTTCCTGGATCTGTAAAAAAGACGGACAGGAGATTCCCTGAAAGGCTACAGCCATGCGGCCGTCTGCTTCGGCCATCAGCAAGGATAGCACACGATGCAGGCGCATTTCCATAAAAGATAGATCCTCAGCAGTCTGTAAAGTGATTTTCCCAATGGGAAGATTGCGAAGCGGAAAATCGGTATCTGTATAAGAAATGGTGCTGCCTGAAATGGCAGTACTGTAATTCCCGGCGCCGATGACGGTCGCACGCATGGTTTCCTGTGCTTTTTTGCGGTTCCCATTTTGAAAAAATGGCTGTTGCATCAATGCAGCAGCAAGAAGTGGTCCGATATCACCATATCGGTCCCAGACTTCCTGAAGGGAGGGATCTTCCATACAGGAAGCGACTCCTCCGGAGAAAGTAAAAAATTCAGGTACTACATGGCCGGATAATAAATGATTGGTCTGTAGTAGCTTCAGATCTGCCTGACAGGCAGATCTGTCCGCCGGAATCCATCCTACGCAGGCTGCACAGAGATCGGCCAGAAGACTGCAGAAAGACTGTAGAAGAGGAAGAGAAACCGGAGCACCTACATGGCAATTCAGCTGATGTCGTTCCAACAGCTTCCGGCATTTTTCTGTCATTCCGGTAAGGAGGCCATCCTGCACCTGAATCATCCGCCCACCGATATCCAGGCAGGCACAGTCCACCATTTCTCCATCTTCAAAGAGACAGATATTGGTAGTTCCTCCTCCGATATCCAGGTTGGCAACTACTTTTCCTGTCTCCCGGGAAAGAGCTGCAGCACCGGAGCCTTTCCCGGCCAGGATCGATTCCAGATCTGGTCCGGCAGAAGATACCACAAAGCTCCCGGCGATAGAAGAGAGGGCGTCTGCTACCTGCTGTGCATTTCTTTTTTTCACGCTTTCTCCAGTGATGATGACAGCACCGGTAGATATATCAGAAGGCCGAATTCCGGCCGAAAGATATTCCTGTTCCAGGATATGGCGAATGGCATTGCCATCCATTGTATATTCGTCTAAAAGAGGGGTAAAATAGATCGGGCTACGATAGAGAATCTGCTTATCCGTAATTTCTGTCTGAGGTATCCGCCCAAATCCGGCCGTATTCTGAATGGTCAGGCGGCTGAAGATCAGCTGCGTGGTGGTAGTACCGATATCAATGCCGGCACTTAGGATTTGTTCGATGTTCATACAAAACACCTCCTTCGTGAGCCATTGGGGACGTGTAAAAGTGGCTTTTTAAATATCTACAAAGATGGGTACACGTTTTTCGAATCTGGTAATCTGGGAAAAGCCTTCCGCCTTTGCCAGAGCCTGTCCCTGGCGGATATGGCTGCCGACATCACAGCAGTAGTGTGCATCAGATCCGATGGTCAGGATACGGCCGCCGCATTCCCGGTAGAGATGAAGCAGCATGGCATTTGGCATAGGCTCCTTCAGAGCCTGTCGATAGCCAGACACATTTAGCTCAATACCTTTTCCGCGCTCGATAATAATGGAATAAAGGTGGCGAATCTTGAAAAGAAAAGCCGACAGATTCAGAGTAATCCCAGCCTCTGCCATATAGCGTAAAGGGTAGGTAATATGCCCGATCACATCATAGTCATAGTTTTCAGCGAAGAGAATCAGCCAGTCCAGATAGTGATCGTAGACAGTGTAAGGGTCACATCTAGTAAAATCATATTCTCCCACATCGATGTCATTTTCCATATTATGTACAGAGCCGATGATAAAATCCAGGTCTGGATAATCCTGAAGAAATTTCTGTGCCTGGGAAGGATTCACCATGGGCTGCCCATATTCGATACCGGCCCGCACAGTCAGACAATCCTGAAAAAGTGCCTGACAGCGTTTCAATTCGGCATAGAGCGCCGGGCAGTCCAGAATATACTCATATGGCTTGTTGGAATACAGATCCATATGATCCGTGACAACAATCTCATCCAGGCCTTTTTGAATGGCTGTTTCACAGATATGCTCGATGGTGTCGTGTCCATCAAAGGAAAACATACTGTGTAAATGATAATCAGCAGTAAACATTATGGTAATCTCCCTAATTGCACCGAAAAAATCTAGCGGATTTCTTCTACATAATGAATCGATGGAACATCGTAAAGCTGCTCCAGGATCAGGGCGTGATTCTGGCGTTTTCCAAGATTCAGCTTCACAGTATAGACCCCATCCTTGCCCTGAAGGGCCTGTTTCTTTTGTTTGTCAATCATGACCACACGGAAATGATTGCTTTTGATAAACTGATAAATCGCATCAATGCCGCAGTCTTTGTCAGCTTCGATGTAGAGATTGATTTCTTTGGCATAGTCATCCACCAGATGGCTGATCACAGTCAGCACCGTCATGACAAATACAATCATCAGAAAAGCCATCACACTGCCGATGATATAACCAGAGCCAATCGAGATGCCAAGACAGGCAGTGGCCCACAGGCTGGCAGCAGTGGTCAGACCTTTCACATAATTGCGACGGGTAACGATGATGGTGCCCACACCAAGAAAACCGATCCCACTGATGACCTGGGCAGCCAGTCTGGCAGGATCACCGGACTGATAAGCCAGTACCAGATATTCATCCGTGATCATAGAGAGACAGGCTCCCAGGCTAACCAGAGAAAAGGTACGTATGCCGGCAGGCTGCCCGTGAGCACCACGCTCCAGACCGATGCAGCCACCGAATAAAGTAGCAATTGCAAGACGCAGACAGATGGAGAAGGTGTTAAATTCTTCTATATAAGTCAGCACACGCATCATTACAGTGCGTCATTTCCTCTCTCTCCGGTGCGGATACGGATATAATCTTCAACATTGTAAATCGCAATTTTTCCATCTCCATACTGTCCGGTATTGACTTCTTCCAGAATTTTGGTCACAATCGGTTCTACCATTTCGTCTGCGATGATGGTTTCTACTTTGATCTTTGGAACAAAGCCAATCTTGTATTCTGTGCCATTATAAGATTTGATGGTGCCATTTTGTTTGCCATATCCCATGGTATTGACGAAGTTCATGCCATTGACATCCTGTTCATCCAGAATGGCTTTGATGATCTCCAGCTTTTCTGGTTTGATGATAATTTCCAGTTTTTTCATAATAAAATCCTCCTTAAAATTATTGAAAGTCCATTGAAAAATGGAACATATCACCTCTGGCGCGGACGGTAAAATATTCAATATCGCCCAGGTCTTCTATATAAAAGATATTCTCCTGCTGGAGAATCGGTGTATTTTCCGGAATTTCCAGCAGTGCCATTTCTTCTTCGGTGGGAAGAGATGCTTCCAGATGCACATAACGGCAGGTTGGATGCGGAAAATGGTAACTGTTCAGGAAAATATGATTGGTTCCCTGAAAATTTTCCACATGCGTCTCAAAATCCGGAACCAGCCGTGCCGGAATCACGGAATCACAGACCGCCAGATTCCTTCCGTTAAAAGTACGCAGCTGCTTCAGGTGATAGACTTCTTCTCCCTCATTCAGATGAAGATAAGAAGCCTCCTGAGAAGTAGCATGGGAACGAAAGACGGCCAGCACTTTACTGGTATAGTTCCGGGTACCCTGATTCAGGATTTCGGAAAATCCAAGGGAATTGTCATGACGGTAAACCAGGGGCTTTGGGTGTTCTGCGACAAAGAAACCGCGCCCTTTTTGTGAATAAATTGTGCCCTGGGCTTTCAGGGCCGTCAGTGCGCCTCGAACCGTGTTGCGGTTGGCATGAAACAATTCTGATAACTGATTTTCAGAAGGAAGATGATCATGTTCCTTCAGGTCTTGTTCCACGATCAGGTTCTTTATATAGGAGATGATTTCCCGTTTCTGTTTTTCGATTTCTTCGCTGTTCTGGAACCCCATAGACGCCTCCTGTTACGTTCTTTTGAGTACACGTTATAACATGGTACCAGGATAGCGTCAAGGCAAACATTTTCATTAAACTGATGCAAAAAAAAAATGATAAATTTACAGAAATATAGTTGACAGAAACCTGGTACCAAGATACATTAGACAGCAATTACAAAATCCATTTGCAGATGAAACAAAGGCGTTTTCCAAAGTGCGGAAAGCGCCTTTTTCTTCTAATGGAATGAACAAAGAGAGGCGAAGAATATGGAACATACTTTTCTGGAATTAAAGCATATCGGAAAAAAATATGGTAATTTTACTGCATTGTCGGACATTAATCTTCAGGTTCAGAAAGGAGAATTCGTATGTCTCCTGGGCCCATCCGGTTGTGGCAAAACTACTTTATTAAGAATCATTGCAGGACTGGAAAAGCCGTCAGCCGGAGAAGTGTATATCAATGGAAAAGATGCTACAGACTTAAAGCCAGGCAAACGGAACTTTGGTATTGTGTTTCAGTCTTACGCATTATTTCCTAATATGACGGTCCGGCAGAATATCGCTTTTGGACTGAAGAAGCAGCATCTTTCCAAAGAAGAAATGAACCGGAAGATTACCAATATACTGGAACAGGTGAATCTGGCAGACCAGATTGACAAATATCCGTCCCAGTTATCCGGTGGACAGCAGCAGCGAATTGCTCTGGCCAGAGCCCTGGTGGTGGAACCGGATTTCCTGCTTCTGGATGAACCATTATCGGCCCTGGATGCAAAGGTAAGGCAGAAGGTACGAAAAGAGATCCGGGCTTTGCAGCAGAAGCTGGGCATCACCACCATCATGGTTACCCACGATCAGGAAGAAGCACTTACCATGGCAGATACCATTGTAGTTATGAACAATGCCTGCATCATGCAGAAGGGAACACCGGTGGAGATCTATGATCATCCGGACAACCCGTTTGTGGCAGATTTTATTGGATCCATTAACTTCTTCCGCAGTGACATTCTGGAAAATGTGAACAGTACCACAGATAAGACTCTGGTGGAAAACCTTTCACTGAATCAGATGAATCTGAAGGCATGCAGGCCGGAAAATATCGAGATTGTAGAGCGGAAGTCACTGAATTCTTTCAATGTAAAAGTAAAAGAAATCGAATTCCATGGTTATGCGTACCGGTTATGGCTTAGCCTGAAAGGACATGATGAGGAGATGGTGAACAGCGAATACATTTCCATAGATCTCAGTCTGGATGATATGATCAAATACCAGATCAAAAAAGGAGATTCGGTATCGATCCGGTTCAAACGTGGAAAGTTGTGTTATTTTCAGCCGGATGCCCAACTTCTGCATGCATAGAAGCTGCATGAAAGAATCATAAAACAAAGAATCAGAGGATGGGACTTATGAAAAACAAAAATACAACAACACATAAAACATTTGATTCCGGAGATGCCATACAGAAAGTCCTGATGGTGATCATGCTGTTCTGGTTTGCAGTTTTCCTGGTGATGCCGATGCTGATGATGTTCGGACAGATCTTCACGGATGACCTGGGAAACTGGGTGGGACTGGGAAATTTTAAAGAATATTTTGGCAATCCACTGCTGTTTTCCTCCATCGGACATTCTCTTTTTATTTCTGTGATTACAGCAACATTGTCTACCGTGATCGGTCTTCTGTATGCCTATGGAATCACCAGAACCAATATGAAGGGAAAACAGATCTATCGTTATCTGGCGTTGATCCCTATCTTTATTCCGACCATGGTACATGGCATGGCGCTGATGTATCTGTTCGGCAGAACCGGATTTGTGACCAAGATTCTGGGTGTGGATATCGGACTTTACGGACCAACGGGAATCATCATGGCGCTGGTGGTTTACTGTCTGCCACAGTCCTACATGATCCTGTCCGTGGCGTTGGACAGTGCAGATAATCGGCTGTATGAAGCCGCAAGAGTCATGGATTCCACACCGATGCGCACCTTTTTCCGTATTACGCTGCCATCACTGAGATATGGACTGATCAATTGCTTTATTGCCTGTTTCACCATGAGCTTTACCGATTTTGGTGCACCGGAAGTAGTAGGAGGCAACTACAACGTGCTGGCTACAGATATCTATCGTCAGGTGGTTGGTCAGCAGAAGATGTCCATGGGAGCTGTGGTAGGTGTGGTCCTGACCATACCGGCACTGATCTCTTTCGTCATTGATCTGATGATGCAGAAAAAGAATGCCAGAAACGAGCTGTCATCTAAGGCAGTAGCTTTTACACCGGAACACAGCAGAGGCAGAGATATTTTTTATCAGATTTTTGACAGCTGTGTAGTAGGATGCTTTCTGATTCTGATCGGAGCTGTGGCCTTATCTGCATTCGTAAAAAGATGGCCGTATGATTTTACCTTTACCCTGGATCATTTTAACTTTGGAGCGGCTCTTCATGGAACCGGAGTGGTCAGCTTCGTAAACAGTGTGAAGCTGTCGCTGGGAACTGCAGTGATCGGAACGATTCTGGTATTTGTATTTGCATATCTGATTGAAAAGGGGCAGAATTACCGTGGTCTGGCCAGTGTGTGCAGATTCTTTGCTACAGTGCCAATGGCATTACCGGGACTGGTTCTGGGGCTTGGCTATATCATGTTCTTTAATAAAACGAAGATCACATTGCCATTCCTGCATGTGACGGTGCCTAATCTGTTTTCCGGTATGTATGGATCTTTTATCATCATGATCTGGTGTACGATTATTCATCTGTTTTCCGTCACATTTATGACGGCGACTACCGCACTGAAGAAACTGGACAGGGAATATGAGAACGTGGCAGAGTCCATGAGTATTCCATTCTGGGAAGTATTTTTTAAAGTATCACTTCCGATGTCCGTCAATGCGGTGCTGGAAGTACTGATTTATTTCTTTGTCAATGCCATGGTAACCGTCTCGGCGGTGGTATTTCTCTATACTGCCCAGAGCAAACCGGCATCAATCGCCATCCTGAATATGGATGACAATGGCGATTATGCAGCGGCAGCAGCTATGTCGATTCTCATTTTCCTGATCAATGTAGCCGTACGCAGCATCTATGAAATCGTCAATCATAAAGTATCAAAACGTCTGAACCGGTGGAAAGGAGCCGCCTGAAGTAAGCGTCATTGATAAATGGCTGCATTGCAGCAAAAAGAAGGAGGGACTATATTATGAAGAAAAGAATGGAAAAGAATCTGGTAACAGCAATGGCAGTAATGGCAGCAGTCACCGTTCCAGTGCTGGGCGTCAGTGCAGAAGAGAAAGCAACGGAAGGATCGTTGACCATTTATACTGCATTTGAAGATGATCAGATCGATAAATATCTGGCGTCATTCTATGAAAAATATCCGGATATTAAGGTCGATGTGATCCGCGAATCCACTGGTACACTGATTGCAAAAGTCATTGCAGAAAAAGATAATCCGGTAGCAGATGTCATCTGGGGAACTTCCGCATCCGTATTGCTTCAGCTGGAACCTTACGATCTGATCAAAGGTTATACACCGGAAGGTGCTGACAAGCTGGATCCAAAGTTCTGGGACAGCGATAGTGACGCAGCCCTCTGGACTGGCTGTGATGTATATGAAACTGCATTTGCGGTAAATACGGATGTATGTGAAGAAGCAGGGGTCCCGGTACCGACTTCCTTTGCAGATCTGACAGATCCACAGTATGAAGGTATGATCATTATGCCAGACCCGACCTCTTCCGGAACCGGTATGTTATCCGTCAATGGTATTCTGCAGATCATGGGAGAGGAGGAAGGATGGAACTACCTGAATGAATTAAATAAAAATATCCTGAACTACACCACATCAGGTTCCAAACCGGCCAAGATGGCAGCAGCAGGAGAATGTGGTATCGGTATTTCCTTTGGTTATCGCTGCTCCACACTGCTTCAGGAAGGCAACCCAATCGAAGTTGTATTCCCGTCAGAAGGCTGTGGATGGGATGTAGAAGCAAACTGTCTGATCAACAAAGAAGAAATCAATCCGGCAGCATACACGTTCCTTGACTGGGCAATTTCCGATGAAGCGATGGAAGAATACGCAACGGAATATCCAATTACCGGACGTGGTGTCATCGGCGACATCCCAGAAGGCTATAGCGAGACTCCACTGGAAAATCTGTGTGATCTGGATCTGGCCAAAGCCGCACAGGATCGAGATGCCATCATCGAGAAATTCACTCCACTCCTGGCAGGTAAAGAAGTAGAATAGAGCCATTGGGGACGTGTAAAAGTGGCTTTTTGAAAACTCTGCTCCTGTGTCTTGAGTATTTTTCGGAAGTTATTTATAATAAAGAAAAAGTAACGATTCAGACTCCACTGTGAAGGGTACTGAACAGTTACGAGAAAAATATAACAGAGATATGGGAGCGAGTATGAAAAACTGTAAAAGAATCGTATTCATTTGCCTGATGTTTTTGAGTCTGACGAGTCTGCTGCTGGTGCCGGTCAGAACCGAGGCGGCAACGCAGAATTCAGCAGAAGCGACGGTGAAAAAAGCAGCCGGCAAATGGATCAGCAAAAATGGAAAGCTGCGTTATCGTTATGCCAATAAGAAATACGCAAAATCAGGATTTACGAAAATCCATGGCAGCTGGTACTGTTTTGATAAAAATGGAAATCTGCAGACCGGCTGGAAGACGATAGGATCGAAGCGGTTCTATTTTGAGAAAAAGGGAGAACCGGGCGAGAAGGGAAAACTGGTTACCGGCTGGAAAAAGATTGGAAAAAAAGAGTACTATTTCCGAAAAAGTGGAAAAAAGGGAACCATTGGTGCCACCTACAAGAGTGAATGGAAGGCACTGAACAAGCAGGATTATTATTTTGATAAGAATGGAGCCTGGTATCAAAAAGTACCAACCAATGAAGACTTCATTGCGACGATTGCACCAATGGCAGTCAGAGATATGAAAAAGACAGGAATTCTGGCTTCTGTGACCATGGCGCAGGCCATTCACGAAAGTGCATATGGTACATCTTCTCTGGCACTGGAAGGAAAGAACCTCTTTGGAATCAAGGCCGGTGGCTGGGGCGGTAAGACCTTTTCTAAGAAGACGCAAGAGTATATTGGAGGAAAATGGTATACGGTCACAGCAAAATTCCGGGCATACAGCTCCTATCAGAAAAGCATTTCCGATCATTCCAGCTATCTGAATACAGCGATGAATGGATCCAGACTCAGATATCAGGGACTGAAAGGCTGTAAGAATTATAAAAAAGCATTTCAGATCATCAAAGATGGTGGATATGCTACTGATCCCAAATACGTATCCAAGCTATGTAAGATTGTAAAAAAATATAATCTGACAAAATATGATAAGATGTGAATGAGAACAGGGCGGCGAAGAGTTTCTTCGCCGCCCTGAAAGTTATTTGGGACACTCAAAAAGCCAGAAAACACCGTCCCCAATGGATTAGCAGCATGTAGCAGATGGTGCCGCCAGCAATGGAGATCAGCATCTGGCGCTTCCAGATATGCAGCCCGCCTGTGACCAGAATGGAGATCAGTTCTGGAATGCCGTGACTGCCATGGAAAATGCTGACATTTTTCAGACAGTAAATCACCAGCATGCCAAAGACCGCAGGTGGCAGATATTTTCCGAGATACTGTATAAATTCCGGTGTCTTATGATGTTCATTGAAAATCATAAATGGAAGAAAACGTGTCGTCATAGTGCCAAGGACGCATAAGCCTATGGTGATAATCTGTTGTGTAAGTGTCATTCCTGTAAAGCCTCCTTTTTCTCAAGTGGTTTGCGAAGCAATGCCAGCAGGCCGACAATCAGTACCATAGCTGGAATCATGAAGGAATCCGGGCCAAAGATGACCAGGCACAGGACAGAGACAGCCAGCCCGATCAGAGAAGCACTGTGCTCGTTTTCTTTTAACCATTGTTCCAGAAAGATGACTACGAACATGGCGGTCATGACAAAACTGATGCCTGAGGTATCGATCTTTAACAGAGATCCTACAATACCGCCAGTGGTAGCAGCTGCTGACCAGTAGAGCTGATTCAACAGAGTAACCCAGAAATAGAACCATCCCCGGTCCACATCTTCTGGGATATCAGCAGAACAATTAATAGAAAATGTCTCATCACACATTCCGAAGATCAGATAATATTTTTTCCAGCCCATGCCTTTGAACTTATCCAGCATAGACAGACCGTAGAACAGGTGTCGTGCCTGGATAAGCAGCGCCATGATAAATGTCTGTAATGGAGCAAAAGGGGAAAGCAGCATCTCTACAGCAACGAATTCCAACGAACCACCATAGATCAGAAGACTCATGCACAAAGGGTAGACAAAAGAAAATCCTGATGCATTCATATAGATTCCATAGGCCATTCCCAGAAACCAGAATCCGGTAAAGATCGGAATGGTTGCCGGAAAGGCAGCTTTCAGTGCTTTGATTCTCATAAATTTCCTCATAATCACAATATTTTAAACAAAAATGTCCAATTCTGGGTTATTATAGCATTAGAGAAAAAAATATACAACAGGAGATAAGAACAGCAAACTATGATACAGACAATTTTATGGGATGTGGATGCGACCCTTCTGGATTTTCATGCAGCAGAGAAAGCAGCTATTCACAAATTATTTCAGCAGTTTCATCTGGGCGAATGCAGTGAGGCAATGCTGCTGCGATATGCAAAAATCAACCGTGGTTACTGGGAGCGGCTGGAGAAAGGAGAAGTGACCAGAGAGCAGGTACTGGTGGGGAGATTTCAGGAGTTTTTTGAAAAAGAGAACCTGGATGTATCGGCAGCCCCGGCTTTTAATGAAGCCTATCAGTCGGCGCTGGGAGATACGATTGTGTATCGTGACGACAGTTATCAGATCATCGATTCACTGCGAGGAAAGGTGAAGCAATATGTAGTATCCAACGGAACGATTGTGGCACAGGAGAAGAAGCTGCGTTTATCCGGTCTGGGAGCATTGATGGATGGGGTATTTTTGTCGGAAGAACTTGGCGTGGAAAAGCCGAACAAAGAATTTTTTGACAAGGTATTTGCACAGATTGAGGAACTGGACAGGGAGAAAGTAATGATTGTGGGAGATTCCCTGACCAGTGATATCCGGGGTGGCAACAATGCAGGTATCCGTACCTGCTGGTATAATCCGGGGCATACAGCACCACTGGAAGACGTACATATAGATTATGAAATCACGGATCTTCATGAAGTATACGATCTATTGAAGAAATAATCCATGTGCTGATGTTCGTGCTGGCTGCTGATGCAGAGAATTGTTCCAGAAATTAGTTGTTTTTTACAGTCAGTGTGATAAGATAAATCTGAGTGACCCGATGATAAAGCAGCTTTCTGATGAAGGCTGCGCCTGAAGAAATACGGGGGATAAAACGTATGTGGCATGTAGAGACTGATTTTTTTGCACTGGCTGTTTTTATGATTATGCTGCTCAAGGAGCATTCTTTGAAAAAAGAGAAAAGAGATGTTCCGGGAAGGGCATTTTATTATGTCCTTATTTTCAGTATTCTCTATGACTGCATTGATATTGTCTCTTCTACAGCCCAGAATGTATTCACAAGCTGGTGGGCTTATCAGCTTTCTATGACGATCTATGTAGCTAGCATGCCGTTACTGGCAGCGGTGTGGGTGGCTTACGCTTTTGTATTGATTCACAAAGATTATCCACTGAAAAAGTTATATCGATATATTACTTACATCATGATTCCGTATGTGTTGTATGTGATACTTGCACTGAGTAATCCATTTACCGGACTGTTTTTCCATCTGACTGCTGATATGGAATACAGCAGAGGGATCTTCTTTTTGCCAGTAGGTGTTGGCTCCATGATGTTCTATTCTGCGTTTGGTTTGCTGATCGTATTGTGGAACTGGCAGAAGATTACACCACAGACCAATGCGGTATTGCTGATCGCATTTTTTGTTACCAACGCCATATTTATCTGGGTGCAGCTGGCCAATCCGGGATGGCTGATTATCAATGCCAGTTATGCGGTCGTCTATATCTGGTGTGATATTACCGTGGAAGAACAGCGACGCAAAGAACTATATATGGAAATTAACCGGAAAAATGAAGAGCTGGAAGTGGCAGCGCACAAAGCAGAATCCGCTGCCCATGCCAGGTTAGAATTTCTGTCCAGAATGAGCCATGATATCCGCACACCGATGAATGCCATCATCGGCCTGACTCATCTGGCCAGAGATGAAGAAGATCTGCAGGTGGTACGGGAATATCTGCACAATATCGACACATCCAGCACATTTCTGCTGGGGTTGATCAATGATATCCTGGATATGAGCAAGATCGAGAATGGGGAACTGACTTTGAAAGAAGGCTCATTTACCAAACAGGAATTTGAAGACTCAATTAATACGGTAATAAGACCGCTGATGGAGGAAAAAGACATTCATTTTGTATTCCGATTAAGTGACCAGATTACCTGTATACGTGCAGATCGTCTGCGTTTCAGCCAGATCTTTTTCAATCTGTTATCCAATGCGGCAAAGTTTACACCGACCGGCGGCACGGTGGAATTTCTGTCAGAATCCCTGGAACCGCGTGGCGAGAAGGCAGGGATCCGCTTTACGATTCGGGATAATGGTGTAGGAATGAGCCAGGGGTTTATGGATCATATGTATGACCCGTTTTCTCAGGAGCGTTCGGCACTGGGAGATACTGCAAGAGGAACAGGTCTGGGACTTCCGATTGTCAAAAGCCTGGTAGATGCCATGGGCGGAGAGATTTCAGTTACCAGTCAGCTGGGAAGGGGAACGGAATTTACAGTGGAACTCTATGTCCCTGTTGAAGAGGAAGAAGAGCAGGAGCCTGAGGAAGAAAAGGATACTTCTATAGAGAAACTGAAGGGAGATCGGATTCTTCTGGTGGAGGATAATGAGATCAATATTTATGTAGCGCAGATCATTCTGGAAAAAGTGGGTTGCATTGTGACGGTTGCAAGGAACGGAGAAGAGGCCGTGAAGCTTTTCCAGGAATCAGAGATTTATCAGTTTGATGCGATTCTGATGGATGTACGGATGCCGATTATGAATGGACTGGATGCAACCAGAGCGATCCGAAGAATGGATCGCCCGGATGCACCGGAAGTACCGATTATTGCCATGACAGCAGATGCGTTTGATGAAGAACGAAGAAATACACTGGAAGCAGGTATGGACTATCATTTGTCCAAGCCGATTAATCCGCCGATATTATATAAAGTGCTGACAGAATATATTCAATAAAGGATAGACAGGTTAAAAGTATAATTGAGAGAATCTACCGATATATGGTAGAAGAGGAGGGATGGAAAGATGACAGTAAATGATATGATATGCAAAATGATAGCACAGGCAGGTGGAAATAAACACGATATCGCCCATTTCCTGAAAGTATACACCTATGCCAGATTAATCGGAGAAAAAGAACAGCTGGATGCCAGAACGCAGGAGACGCTGGAGATCACAGCCGTGATCCATGACATTGCCTGCCCGCTGTGCCGGGAAAAATATGGCAACGCCAGTGGAAAGTATCAGGAACAGGAAAGTGCACCGTTGGTAGAGGCTTTTCTGGAAGATACTGGCGTAGACGAAGCCATGAAAGAAAGAATCAGTTATCTGGTCTGCCATCACCATACCTATGCAGATGTGGATGGAATGGATTATCAAATCCTGTTGGAAGCAGACTTTCTGGTCAATGCAGACGAGAGTCAGATGTCAGAAGCAGCTATCCGACATGCCAGAGAGACATTTTTTAAGACCAGGACAAGTATGGAACTGCTGGACAGCATCTTTTTATGATATGCTTGATCGACCATAATAGGTGCAAAAGATAACCACTACTCCAATTCCCATAAATACTGTTCCCAATAAGTGAAAAATAACAGAAATAAGGTTCAGGACACTTTGTTCTTCTTCCACATAGATGATTTTTGGATTACTGCTGTCATAATAAAGAGTAATCTTATCCCCGGTATTGTGTTTTCTTCTGGAAGAAGAACAGGTACTGGCCTTTTCATATTCCTGTCCATTAGCCCAGTAATGGTATACCGGAGCATAGGTAGTGGATGAGTCATCCCTGCGGCACACATAGCCGGTAATCGTTGCTGTGGTCATGGAGGTGCAGCGTTCTGACCGTCTTTTTCTCAGATATTTCAATATAACCGGAACTGCCTGAAATATCAGCCCCATAAGAAAAAATATTCCAGAAAATATAATAGTTTCATTATTCATCTTTTATCCCTCTTTTGCTATAGTCTGAAACTTCTCATTCCCTCAATTATCTTAACAGGATAAAAAGATACTGTCCAGCAGTTCTTTTTTCGTAAATACATTGCATCACATCTCTGAAAAGACTAAAATAGAGAATAGAATTACAGTACTGGAGGATAAAATAATGAGCGCAGTATTAGAGAATATGAAATCAAGAAGAAGTGTCCGTAAGTTCAAGCCAGACATGGTGCCACAGGAGATTCTGGATCAGATCATGGAGGCTGGTCTGTATGCAGCAAGCGGCATGGGACGTCAGGCTACGATCATGATTCAGGTTACCAACAAAGAAGTGCGTGACAAGATCGCAAAAATGAATCAGGAGATCGGAGGCTGGAAGGACGGCTTTGATCCATTTTACGGAGCACCGGCCATGATTATTGTATTAGCAAAAAAGGATGTACCGACCCGCGTCTATGACGGAAGTCTCGTCATGGGCAATCTGATGCTGGCAGCACATGAACTGGGTGTGGACAGCTGCTGGATTCATCGTGCAAAGGAAGAATTCGAGACAGAATGGGGAAAAGAACTGCTGAAGTCTCTTGGTGTAGAAGAAGAATATGAAGGAATCGGACACTGTGCGCTGGGTTATGCAGATGGAGAATATCCACAGGCAGCAGAGCGAAAGGAACACCGTATTTTTAAGGTAGAGTAATGATCAGAAAAAACAGTAAAAGTATAGGCATTGCACTGATTGTAGGAATTCTTCTTTTTACTGCTATGCTGATCTATTCCGTACGTACAGACAGGGCCAGTGCAAAAGAAAAACTGGAGGGGAATGTACAGTATGTACGGGAACAGTGTGCCAATTATAGTAAGTACGGGATCCCTTTTGAGCGGATGCTGGCAGGATTGAGTATGGATCTGGATGGGACGATTGTGATGTCCAGTGAAGGCAGGATTATTGCATCCAATGATGAAGGACTTTTAGGAGAGCATGTGTCCAATGTGCCGGTGCTCCAGAATATCAGGCAGCTTGGTCAGGTAGAAAAGCTGGTGACAGTGAAGACAAAAGAGAAAGGACCGAATCATTGCCTTGGAATGCTCAGCATTGCTTCATCCTATCAAATTTACGCTTTTATGCCTGAGAAAAATGTCTTTGTGACTACTCTGAAAAACATGATTTTCATTACTGTGTGTTATATTCTGGCACTGTTCATGATTCAGCTGATTCGTGTGAAAACGGCACAGAGATATCAGGAAGAACAGCATCGCAAGGAGATGGAATATCAAAATCAGCTGAAAGAGGCGGCCAGACGTGCAGAAAGTGCGAATGTGGCAAAGACGGAATTCCTTCAGCGCATGAGCCATGACATCCGAACCCCGATCAATGGAATTCGTGGTATGCTGAAAATCGGGGATCATTACGATACGGATATGGAAAAGCAGGCAGAGTGCCGGAAAAAGATATGGGAAGCATCAGGGCTTCTTCTGGAGCTGGTCAATGAGGTACTGGACATGGGCAAACTGGAATCAGGTGAGATCGTGCTGGAATCCAGATCATTCCAGATAATAGATCTGGCTGAGGAGATTCAGCAGGTACTGGAAAAAACAGCTGCAGAACGTGGCATTCAACTGATCCGTAAGGACTGGACCGTTCCACATCCCTATCTGATCGGCAGTCCACTGCACGTAAAGAGACTATTGATGAATATTCTAAGTAATGCAGTGAAATATAACAAAGAGAAAGGAACTGTGACATTATCATGCCGGGAGGTAAAATGTACGGAGGATATGGTATGGATTGAGTTTATCTGTGCGGATACCGGAATTGGCATGAGTGAAGAATATCAGAAGCATTTGTTTGAGCCATTTACGCAGGAAAATGAAGGTTCACGTTCCACTTACAGCGGTACCGGTCTTGGTATGGCGATTACCAAGAGCCTGGTGGATAAGATGAATGGAACGATTCGGTTCGAAAGTCAGAAAGATGTAGGAACTACTTATTATATCACCATTCCATTTAAGCGAGATCTGGAAGGAAGAGCGCAGGCAGAAAATACACCGGTAAGTGAAAAACATTCCCTGAATGGAATGAGCGTATTGCTGGCAGAAGATAATGAATTGAATATGGAGATTGCACAGTTCCTTCTGGAAAATGCAGGAGCAGTTGTGACACCTGTCTGGAATGGTCAGGAAGCATTGGAGGCATTTCAGGAGACCGGTGATGGTACTTATGATGCAATTCTCATGGATATCATGATGCCAGTACTGGATGGATATCAGGCTGCACAGGCCATCCGTGCTCTGCCACGGCCAGATGCAAAAAAGGTTCCGATTCTGGCGATGACGGCCAATGCTTTTGCAGAAGACCGGAAGAGAGCCATGCAGGCAGGAATGAATGAGCATCTGGCTAAGCCGATACAGGCAGAAGTTCTGGTGGATACCTTGATGAAATATAAAAAAGAAGTATAAAATCCCCTTTTTTCCACATAATATCCATATGACACAGTATATGGAAAACACTAAGAGAAAACAGGAGGAATACCATACATTATGAAAGCCACAGGAATTGTCCGGCGTATTGATGACCTGGGCCGGGTCGTGATACCAAAGGAGATACGAAAGACATTAAGAATTCGGGAGTCAGATCCATTGGAGATATTTACTGACCGGGAAGGTGAGATTATCCTGAAGAAGTATTCACCCATTGGGGAACTGGGAAGCTTTGCCAGACAGTATGCAGAGTCGCTGGCGCAGACCACAGGGCATGGAATCTGTATCACAGACCGGGATCAGATCATTGCCACAGCAGGGGGTGTAAAAAGGGATTATGTAGGAAGACCCATCAGTGGATCGTTGGAATCTCTGATTGAAGAACGGGAAAATGTCATGCACAATCTGACGGATAAAGAACACGTTGATATCCTGGAAGTAAACGAAGAAAAACGGGCACAGGTGATCAGTCCGATTCTTTGCGAAGGAGATGCCATAGGAGCGGTGGTTCTTATGGGTAAAAATGATAAAGTCAGAATGGGCGAGACGGAACAGATCGTGGCCAGATGTGCAGCCAATTTCATGGGGCGGCAGATGGAAAATTGAAATATACCATATTTTATGTTAGAATATCGGCGATACAGAAGTTTGGAAACAGATAAGGAGACCGATATCCTATGGAAATACAGGAATTTCAGAAAAAACTGGCTGAGCTGAGCCAGAGTGCAAATGAAAATGGAAAAGTACTGAAGGGCGATCAGATCCGCAGCTTTTTTGAAGGTATGGATCTGAACCGGGAGCAGCTGCTTCAGATCTTCCGTTATTTTAAAAGTCAGGGCATTCATATTGAAGGCATCTCTTTTTCCGATGAGCAGGAGAGCCAGCCGGTAGAGACGGAAGAAGAGAAAGCCAGGAAAGCAGCCGAAGCCAAAGAACTGGAAAAAGAAGATCAGAGGAGATCAGACCGGATCCAGGGCAATCAGTGTCTGACGGCAGAAGATAAAGAATATCTGAAGCGTTATAAAGAGTCACTGAAGAAGCCAGAAGATGCAACGGAACACCTGGAGCAGTTCCTGCCATTGGCGGCAGATCTGGCCGCAGAGATGTTCCGGGATGGCATGAATCTGGCAGACCTGATTCAGGAAGCCAATGTGGCACTGTTGAATATCTTTGCAGGAGATATGGAGGGCGTTACGGACAGCGATATCCGGGAACGGCTTCGTAAAGGTGTCAAAGAAGCAGCTAATCAGCAGGATGAGCAGAAGTTCGAAGATGACTGTCTGGTGGCAAAAGTGCAGAATCTGGATAATGTTATGAAAGACCTGACAGACGGAGATGAAGGAGAACCGAAGTTCAGTGTGGAAGAACTGGCGATTATGCTGGATATGGATATTGATGAAATGAAGGATATCATTCGTTTGACGGGAAGTATGTAAACAACCAATGGGGACGGTGTTTTCTGGCTCTTTAAAGCCAGAAAACACCGTCCCCATTGGTTGTTTACATACTCATCTGATGAAGCAGATTTTTTTTGATATCATAGAGTTTGTCTGAGAGATCGACATACATCTGCGAAGGATTTATCAGACGTCTGTGTTCTTCCCATAGTGTATCCAGTTCTTTACTGCAGATATCGCGCAGTTCCATAACAGATGGAGAGGTGTAGACGCATTCTCCATTTTTGAATACAGGAACCAGAAGCTCACGCAGTTCATAGGTGCCTGCTTTTAATTTGGTACGTTTCCAGGTTTCAAGTGGATCGAAGATCGTCAGATCTTTAGATTCGTCAAATAATTCATCTGCCAGACAGATCAGGTCAGCTTTGATCTTGTGATTGGCCTTTTCATAGATACGGAAAACCGTCTTATTTCCAGGATTGGTAATCTTCTCAATATTCTCAGAAAGCTTGATCTTTGGAATAAAGTTACCGTTCTCATCCTGTACGGCAGCCAGCTTATAGACACCACCGAAAGCAGGGCAATCTTTGGAAGTGATCATGTTGGTGCCAACTCCCCAGGAGTCGATCTTACATCCCTGAGACTTCAGGCTGGTGATCAGGTATTCATCCAGGTCACTGGAAGCAGAGATGAAGGCATCGGAAAATCCTGCATCATCCAACATCTGGCGGGCTCGCTTAGTCAGGTAAGCCAGATCACCGCTGTCCAGACGGATTCCATAATTTTTCAGTTCGATTCCGGATTCGCGCATTTCCGTGAATACACGGATAGCATTTGGAACACCAGATTTCAGTGTATCGTAAGTATCTACCAGCAGGCAGCAGGCATCCGGGTATAATTCGGAATATTTCCGGAATGCCGTGTATTCATCCGGGAAGCTCATGATCCAGCTGTGTGCATGAGTACCTTTTACCGGTACATCAAACAGCTGCCCCGCCAGGACATTGGAAGTGCCGATACATCCTGCGATCATGGCCGCTCTTGCACCATAGACACCGGCATCCGGACCCTGTGCACGGCGAAGACCAAATTCCATGACGCCGCCACCGTCAGCGGCATAAACCACACGGGCAGTTTTGGTAGCAATCAGACTTTGATGATTGATGATCGTCAGAAGGGCAGTCTCTACCAGCTGTGCTTCCATAATCGGAGCCACCACTTTTACCAGTGGTTCTCTTGGAAAGACAACGGTTCCTTCCGGAATGGCATATATATCGCCACTAAAATGAAATCCTCTCAAATATTCCAAAAAATCGTCTTCGAACAGATGAAGAGAATCCAGATATGCGATATCTTCATCGGAAAAAGAAAGACGCCTGATATAATCAATTAACTGATCCAGGCCGGCGCAGATCGCATAGCCATTGCCACATGGATTGGTACGATAGAACATGTCAAATACGACCGTTTCATTACAGTTATTTTTAAAATAGCCCTGCATCATCGTAAGCTCATAGAGATCCGTTAACAGGGTCAGATTCATTGTACTCATGTCATTTCTCCTTTAAATGATATATCGTTTATTATACTCCCATTAATAAAAAAAGGGGAGTTTTTTTAAGAAATCAAAAAGAATCCCACAGCTTTGTTTTATCGCTGTGGGATTCTGATTGAAAAGGCGTTATCATGTTTGGGTATTTACAGAGATTCCGGACGATCTGCCGCATAGTCAGACCAGCTGGAGGAAGCAGTTGCTCCACTGGTATCAGCAGTTGTCTCGTAAGAATCCACGGTGATGGTATATTCGCTGTTGCCGTCTTCGTAAACCGTACCATCACTGCCTTGAATGGTTACCGTATCACCATTTTCATCGACGATGGTTCCTTCGTTTGAAAGGCTGGTCAGAGTGCTGTCATCGGTGACGATCCAGGTGCTTCCCGCATCAATAGTGACATTACAATAGCCGTCGCCTCCTTCACCGGCGTAAGTTTCATCGTCTACAAAGGCACCGGTCAGAGTACTGTTGTCAGTCATATAGAAATCCAGATCGCTGATGGAATCCCATACTACATCACCTTCCATATCCTGATTGATACCTGTGAACAGACAGTCAGATCCGTTGGTACCTGTAGTTCCCCAGTCTCTGGCATTATCATTGCCGGTGCATCTCAGGAAAAATTCGCTGTCCGGTGCATAGGTAATATCCACACCATCTAAAGTGATGGTACATTCAGTATTCGTAGTATACAGAAGTCCGCCATTTCCGGTTGATAAGGTACCACCAGTCATCTGAAAGGTACTGTTGCCAACTTCAGAGTCACCAGACATACTCTGGTATACAATCACACCCCAGGTACAGTCATTCTGTTCATCGTCAGACATATTTCCAGACAAATTGCAGTCAAATAAATGCAGAGAATTCAGGCCTTCGATGCAGACCGCTTCTGAACCATTGGCAGTCAGATCTGCATGATGAATAGCAATATCAGCAGTACAGTAAACAGCCGGAGACCCTACTCCGTTGGAGGTGTAGGTACCGCCATCCACTACCATGGTGCCGCCGCCACGGTCGCTTCGGATGGCTGCGGAGGATTCTCCGTTCGTGGTGACATTCAGATCCCATGCATAGAGGGTTCCGCCACCGGCAGCGTGGATACCGCCAGAGGTATCCTGTTGGGTAGTGATAGTAGAATCCGCTGCGTAGACCGTGCCATCTCCATAGGCAAACAGTCCGGCTCCGCCTTTGGCATCTGTGGTAATTGTGCTTCCACTGACGGATGCCGTTCCATCAGTGACCAGAACAGCAGCACCTACACCGTAAAAGCTGGAGTTGTCACCACCCGTACTGTCAGAGGAATCACGTAAAATCTTAGAATCCTTTATGCTAACGTTCGCACCGTTTTCTACCAAAATGGCATTTTCATCCGTACCCGAGGATTCGATATCTTCTCCGTCGAATGTAGTATCTTCCGTACAGTCATTTACAGCATCGTAGCTGTCTACGCCCTGCGACTGTCCGCCAGGACCACCTGCACCCGGACCACCATCACCAGGACCGCGCTGGCCGTCCGGAGCATTGCCGTCCTGTGGAGGTTCCCCAGGTACCTCCCCGTCTGGTTTTTCTCCATCTGGTTTTTCCGGTAGGGTGGAGGTGTCATCAGATTTTGCGGAACTTTCTGTTGTAGCTGTATTCGTCGTAGATGCGGCCATAACTGGCATAGCCGTCATAGTCAGTGCCATACCAAGTGCCAGTGCTGCGTATTTATTTCTCATAATTATAACCAAACCTTTCTGTTGAATTCGATGAATTTATGGTAAAGGAAAAATGTGGTTGCTCTGTGAAAATTATGGAAATAAAATATGTTTTTTCTTAAGAATATCGGAAGGTTGGCGGTTGCGAAAAGAGTCATAGAATGGTATGGTAATAGAAGAAAAAACAGGTGGGAACAGAAAATGGAAGAGACCGGTATCAGAAAAGAAGTAATAGAGGAAATCAGAAATTTCGCCAGAAAATATCAGGTGAAAAAGGTAATTCTTTTCGGATCGCGGGCCAGAGGAGATTACAAAAGAACCAGTGACATTGATATAGCTGTATCAGGCGGTGATTTTGCTGAATTTGCACTGGATGTGGAAGAAGAAACGAGCACACTCCTTGAATTTGACATTGTGAATCTTGACAGAGAAATGCAGGATGAATTGCGAGAGGCCATCGAACGGGAAGGAAAACTATTGTATGAAAAAGTATGAGAATTTTTGTGCTGCGCTTTCTAATATGAAAGAAATCTATCATTATACAGAACCTTATGATAATGTTGTTCTGACGGGACTGGTGGGATTGTATGAAATCTGCTTTGAACAGTCCTGGAAAATGATGAAAGAGATTCTGGAAATATGTCACACATTCTTATAATCAGAAAATTGCGCTGGGAATTGTGGCAGATGCAAAAGAAGAATTTTACCAGATGTTCTGCGATCTAAAAAAAGAAATAGAAGAAAAATGGTTATAGAAGGAAGGCTTATACAGACATGACAAATGAGCTGCAAAAGATAGAACGTGAAGTTCACAGAGATGTAGAAGAAATAGAAGAGAAGATTCAGACATCAGAGACGTTTCTGCTCAGCGCCATTCTGGCTCTGTCAGGTGGGTTTCAGGATGCATATACTTATAATGTACGAGACAAGGTCTTTTCCAATGCCCAGACTGGGAATGTGGTGCTGATGAGTCAGCACATGATGATGGGAGAATGGGGAACTGCGATACACTATCTATTCCCGGTAATTGCATTTGCCTTGGGGGTACTGATGGCAGAAAAGATTGGCCATAAGTACAAAAAAGCAAGAAAGATACATTGGAGGCAGATCATCGTTGCCATTGAATTTGTGATTTTGTTTGTAGTCGGTTTTATCCCATCCGATTACAATATGCTGGCTACTATGCTGGTATCTTTCGCCTGTTCCATGCAGGTGCAGGCATTTCGTAAGGTGCATGGATACGGTTACGCCAGCACCATGTGTATCGGAAACCTGCGAAGTGGAACGGAGAGTCTGTCGGTTTATCTGAGAGACAGGAAGTCGGAAGCGCTGAAAAAAGTGGCACATTATTATGGTATTATCCTGATATTTGCCATTGGTGCCGGAATAGGAGGCATCTGTTCCCTGCATATCGGGATGAAAGCCATCTGGGGATCCAGTGCACTGCTGATCCTGGCCTGTATGATGATGGTGCAGGAGAAGAGATAGGTTCATGGCTGCGTAAGAATATGGCATAAAATTGACAGGGAAAATTAGCTGGGCTGCATAGAAAAATCTGTGCAGCCCTTTGTCATGTCGGAAGATATGAAATGATTGAAAAACAATTTTATAATTGAGGGATATTTTATATCATCATGCGTCTAATAAGTGAGAGTGAACAGGAAATGAAAATAAAACTTCATCCTGTGGATAAGGAGGGCAGTATAAAGTGACAAAAGAACAATTGGGAAATGTGATTCTGGAGTCCCAGCATCAGATGTATGCCACGGCAAAGGCTATCTTGAAAGATGACCATGACTGTGCTGATGCCATACAGGAAACAATTGTAAAAGCCTTTGCAAAGCTGGATACACTTCGCAAAGACCGATTTGTAAAGACCTGGCTGATGCGTATTTTGATGAACGAATGCTATAACATTTGCCGACGGTTCGAGAAGATTCTACCCATAGATCAATACATGGAGCAGATTGAGACACCACAAAAAGAAAGAGAAAATTACGGAGAATTGTATGAAGCAGTGCAGGAACTGCGAGAAGAGCTTCGGATACCAGTAGTGTTGTATTATGTGGAAGATCTCAGCTGTCGGGAGATTGCAGAGATGTTGGATATTTCGGAAGGAGCAGTGCAGAAGCGGCTGGCCAGAGCCAGAGAAAAACTGAAAAATAGATTGAAAGATAAGGAGGCAGCAGGCAGATGAGATTAGAAGATTTAAAAGATCAGTATCCAAAGACACCAGGATTTATCAGTGAAATGATAGAAAAAGAAGTAGAAAAACAGATTCATACACAGAAGAATACTGGACGGGGCAGAAAGAAAAAGCAGGTATGGACACTGGGAAGAACAGCTACAGCAGCGGCAGTAGCTTGTGTGCTCATCGGAACCGGAGCCTATGCAGCAGTCAATGTTTACCTGAATTATCATATGAATCTGCAGAAGCAGGGAAGTTACAGTGTGGTAACCGGGGTGACCACAGATACAGAGAGCCAGACAACGGAGGCACTCCCAGATCAGATCGCAGAGATTAAAATTGCGACTTCCTATATCCCGGAAGGCATGGAATGGAAGGATGAGCGTCATCTGGATTATATCAACACTGATAACAAAGGAGGTTTCTCTTTTGCCAGTGTATTGATCGGGGATGGCAATCTGAAAGAGGGACTGACGGATACCAGTGTGGAAGAAAGTGAGCAGACAACCTTTGGAGAACATGAAGGAGTGTATTTGAAATACCATACTGTGAAAGAAGAGACTCATTTTAACCAGCGGATTTATCTGCTCTGCCCGGAAGAAGAACGTGTTGTGATTCTCTATATTGGAAGTGATGTATCCAAAGAGGAGGCCTATAAAGTGGCAGAGGGAATCACGCTGGAGAAAACCGGGGAGATGGTCAGTACAGGAGAGTTAGAGGACTGGAATACTTATATACAGCTGCAGAACGGAGAGTTGACAGAAGGCGGGGAAAAGATCAATGAAACAGAAGAAAGCATCGTAGAAAATCTGCCGCATATCTATACAACAGGAGAAGATATCAGGAACGACTCAACATTGGCACAAGATTCAGAAGAAAATTACATTGAAAGCAAAGATGTGTCGGTAAAAGTAGATAATATTCAGGTGGAAGATGAACTTTCATCCCTGGATGCAAAATACATACCAGATAGCTGGAAAAATATGACAGATGCGAATGGAAAGTTAAAAGACAACGAAGCATCTTATGTGAAACGTGGAGATGGTGTGAATACATTGGATGAAGTAGTGCGAACCGAGAACTTCCCGGCAAAACTGGTGTGCGCAACCTTGACATTTACCAATCAGGGAACGCAGGATCTGTCAAACGTTCATTATTATATCGAAATGGCACTGCTTGATCAGACAGAAAATGGATACCAGAGATATGATTACGAAGCACAGTCCGGGGAAGATTATGACTATGTAGAATGGAATGGCGCATTGAGTCTGGATGGTGGAATGCAGTATTATGACAGTCAGAATGAAATCGGAAAGAACTACATTTCCAGTCTGGCAGCCGGAGAAAGTGCGCAGGTAAACGTGGCATGGATCGTGAATGAAGAAGATCTTGGCCGGATGTATCTGGAAGTGTCCGGCTCCGGTACAGATCTGACAGAAGAAGATGCAGAGCAGGCGGTACTGGTGGATGTGAGACAGTAAACCTTTTATATCAGATAATACCGAAAAAACAGTTTACAGATTCGAAAAAACATGATACATTTATCGTTAGCAAAAACTAACTTCTATAAGTTGCGAATAGTGAGGTGTTGTTATGCCATTAAATCTGGCAGAATTTCATAAGATCTATACGATAGCAAAAATCTGTGGACTGGATAAACAGAAGCATTATCTTGAGACACTGGGATTTACGGCAGGTGCTACGATTGAAGTATTGGCTGAATTACATGGTTATTTTATTGTGCTGATTAAAGAGAGCAAGATCGGGCTGGAGAAGCGGCTGGCACAGAATGTGATTTTGATTGCAGAGTAATGGCAGATAGAAAAGACTAAAGGGAGAAGAAGCGTGAAGTTTAATAAGAAACTGATTGATCTATGTAATATACAGCTGGTATTATTCCTGCTGTTTTTACTTGTAGTGGCTTTTCATCTGGATAATCTGATCCATTATGATACTACAGTGGCAGTGCTGGTACGTGTGATACTGATTGGAATTGCCTTATTTGGATGCTCTCTGACGCTGGTCCTGAAAGATTATGTACAGAATATGATGCAGAGCGAAGCAACAGATGCAGTGGGGATTCATAATAAAAAAGCGCTGGAAAAGAAGCTGAACCAGATCCAGGAACTGGATGATACCCTGGATGTGGGAATTATGATGTTTGATATGAATGGCCTGAAGTATATTAATGATACCTTCGGTCATGATGAAGGAGACCGTTTTATCAGAACCTTTGCGGCATGCCTGACCAGAATCCTGACCGAAAACAGCTTTCTGGCCAGATATGGAGGGGATGAATTTGTTATTATTCAGGAGCATACATCTCTGGATGAACTGGAAAAAATGAATATGCAGTTACAGAAGATTGTGGATGCATATAATATGCAGGCGGTACATGAGATCAGTTATGCAGTAGGCTATGAAGTCAGCTATAAGAATCATTATTATCTGGTGCAGGATCTGATGAAACATGCAGATGAGAAGATGTACCGGGACAAGGCATTTAAGAAAGGTAACAGCAGCAAAGTTCAGATGGCAAGAACCGTGACGCTGGATGCCGGGCACATGATCACGATGAAAGAGCTGACCGGAAAGCTGTTTACTTTGAAGAATAATGGAGAAGAACATAAGACTTATATGCTGTTGATGATGGATGTCAAAGACTTTCATCTGATTAATGAGTTCTGGGGATATCAGATGGGAAATGAGATTTTGCATTATGTATGCAAGAGACTGGAGGCTTTTCCCAAAGTAGTATTTGCCGGAAGATTTCATTCCGATGTGTTTGTGGCAGTCATTGATGTAAGTGGGGAAGATTTTGACAGCTGCAGGCAACTGATTGACAAAAATAATCATATGATTGCAAGCGAGGTACTGGAGAATTATCCAATTCAGTATTTCTCTATGAATACCGGAATTTATTATGATTTGAACAGGGAAGAGAATACGGAAAAAATCATTTCTCATACCAATACAGCACGAAGAAAAGCAAAAGAGCAGGTGGAAGGAATCTGTGCCTATACAGAGGAACTGCAGCAGGCAGAACTGAGGCGTGCGGATGTGCTACATTCCTTCCAGAGTGCATTGGAGAAGCACGAGTTCCTGCTCTATTTTCAGCCCAAGATCTCCGGGAAAGAAGCAGAAATTACCAGTGCAGAAGTGCTGGTACGCTGGCAGAGAAGCGACGGGGAGATCTGGGCACCGGACAGGTTCATTCCGGTGCTGGAAGAATGCGGAAAAGTAGAACAGCTGGATTTCTATGTATATGAGCAGGCATTTCAGTGGATGGTAAAGCAGAGAGAACAATCGGCAAGAAAGATAACATTGTCTCTCAATATTTCCCCATGTCATTTCCGCAATATTGAGGCATTTACAAAAAAGCTTCTGGCACTGATCGAAGAATATGGCATAGATACCAGATATCTGATCTTTGAGATTACAGAAAGTGTCTATATCCGTAACCGGGAGGCGGTAAACCAGATGATCGACATCATGCATCAGTATAAGATCCGCATCTCCATGGATGATTTCGGTTCCGGCTACTCTTCCCTGAATACATTGAAAGACATCGCTTTTGATGAAGTCAAGATAGACAAGCGGTTTCTGGACGGCAGTCTGACGGAAAAGGAACGTATTGTATTACAGGAGATCTTCCATCTGTTAAAACGAACCGGGAAGAGTATTGTCTGCGAAGGTGTAGAGACCAAAGAAGCCGCAGATTTTTTGATTCAGGAAGGATGTGACGAACTGCAGGGCTATTACTATTACCGGCCGATCTGTATGCAGGAGTTCGAAGAAGTAGTAAAAGTAAAAAATGCTGTTCCATTGTCTGTTTAGATAGTGGAATGGCATTTTTAATTCAGGATTTCACATGATTTTTACAATCTTTTCCATAGATTTTACAGAAGCTTTACCCCACTATGATAGTAGGGTAGAACTTTTTTCTTTATACTGGACTCATCTGATAACGATCAGGAGAGGAGAAAAAAATGAAGAAAAAAATTTGTATGCTTCTGGCAGGAACAATGCTGGCAGGCAGCCTTGGAACCACAGGATTCGCACAGGAAGAAACGACAGCAACAGAACCAATGGAACTGACCATGTATTTCCCAGTCTCAGTAGGAGGAGGCCCTGATGCACTGATTGATGATTTGTGTGCACAGTATCATGAAGAAAATCCGAATATTACCGTGACACCAGTTTATGCGGGAAGTTATGCAGATACCAGAACAAAAGTACAGGCGGCCATCAAAGGCGGAAATACACCGGATCTGGCAATTATGTTTTCCATAGATTTGTATTCTCTGCTGGCTATGGATGCCATCGCAGATATTGACAGCTTCTGTACTACAGAAGAAGACCAGGAATGGCTGAATGGATTTTACGATGGATTTATGATGAACAGCCGTGATGGAGAGACTACTTATGGTATTCCGTGGCAGAGAAGTACTATTGTCCTCTACTATAATAAAGACGCATTCAAAGCAGCCGGTCTGGATCCGGAGCAGCCGCCAACAACCTGGGATGAACTGTATGAAGATGCACAGAAGCTGACGATTACTGAAAACGGACAGACCACCCAGTACGGTATTCAGATTCCATCTGATGGTTATGCATACTGGATGCTTCAGACATTCTGTGTACAGCAGGACGGATTCAATCTGATGAATGATACTGGAACAGAGACTTATTATGACGATGACCGAACAGCAACCGGATTGAAATTCTGGAAGAGCCTGTCAGAGGATGGATCACAGCCATCTGGTATCGTAGCATGGGCAACTACACCTTCTGATTTTCTGGAAGGAAAAACAGCCATGATGTATCACACAACCGGTAACCTGACCAATGTGAAAAACAATGCTACCTTTGATTTTGGTGTGGCAATGCTTCCGGAAAATGAATCTTTCGGTTCTCCGACAGGTGGTGGTAACTTCTATATTTTCAAAGGGGTATCGGAAGAACGCCAGCAGGCAGCCTTTGACTTCATTAAATGGATGACAGATGATGAGCGTGTAGCTCAGTGGAGCATTGATACCGGATATGTGGCAACCAGACCAAGCGCTTATGAAACAGAACGTATGAAACAGTATGCAGAAGAATTCCCATACTGCCTGGTAGCAAGAGATCAGCTGGAATATGGATATGCAGAACTGTCCACCTACAATCAGGCAGAAGTACAGAAAGCTATTGACGATGCCATTTCTTATGTGATGACTGGTCAGCAGGATGTGGAAACAGCACTGGCTGCCGCACAGCAGACTGCAGATGGTATTCTTCAGGCATACAGATAACAGGAGGACTTTATGAGTACAGCGCAGCAGGTACTTGCCGGTCCGGCCATACAGTCAGGGACATCTCGGGTGTCCCTGACTGTCATTCAGGAACGGGCAAGAAAAAAGAAATGGAGAACCAGTATAAGGGCATGGATGTTGCTATTGCCATCCCTGATTTTCCTTGGAATCTTTACCGTATATCCCATTATACAGAGCTTGATTTCCAGTTTTTATAAAGATGATCTGACAACGATTCAGCCGGTATTTGCAGGTCTGTCCAACTATCAGGCACTGGTTTCTGATCCAGTATTCTGGGAATCATTAAGAAATAACCTTTTGATTGCAGTGGTGACTGTACCGGCCAGTATTTTACTGGGTGTGGCAATGGCATCCTTTTCCAATTCTCTTGGAAAATGGGGAAAGACCGTGACCAGAATCGGATTCATCTATCCGACCTTTATTCCTCTGGTAGCGGCAGCCAATATCTGGATGTTTATTTATACACCGATCTACGGCCTTCTGGGATATATCAATTCTAACTGGCGGCTTTTGGCAGATGGGAAAACAGCGATCTGGGCGATTATTGTTATGCTGATCTGGAAGCAGGCAGGCTATCTGATGTTATTTTATATTGCCGGGTTAAATGGCATTTCAAAAGAAGTGTTTGAAGCAGCAGAAATAGATGGTGCAACTGGATTTCGCAGATTTAAGGCCATTACCTGGCCATTGTTAAAACCGACTACCATGTATGTATTTATTATTGCACTGACCAGTGCTTTTAAGACGGTGGATTATCTGTATATCATGACTAAGGGAGGCCCTGGAAATGCAACCAATATGCTGTTGTTCTATATTTATCAGACTGGATTTGACTATTGGAATAATGGAAAAGCGTCAGCTATGACCGTGATTCTGGTGGGAATTTTACTGATTGTGACAGCTGTGAAGTTTTTCTATGATGATAAACATGCCTATTATAATGAATGAGGAAAGAAAATGATAAAGAAATTAAGTATTGGAGATGTATGTTACCGTTCTCTGATGTGGATACTGATGGTCATCTCTGTCATTCCGCTACTTTGGGTGATCCGTACTGCCTTTATTCCATCTGGAAAGGCGCTGGATCTCTTTGCCCTGGCGGCTCCTACACTGGAAAATATCCGTCACGTATTTGAGACGGTGCCTTTTTTGCAATATTATGGAAATACAATTTTGATTACACTGATGGTTCTGGCTGTACAGTTAGTACTGGTAACGTTTGCCGGATATGCCTTTGCCAGAATGGACTTCTATGGAAGCAAAGTGCTTTTTGTGATTTTTCTGGCACAGATGATGATTGCACCGGAAGTATTGATTCTGCCAAACTACAGCCTGATGGTAAAACTTGGCTTAAATGACAGCCGGATCGGAATCGCTCTTCCGTTTTTTGCATCCGCTATGGGAACACTGATTGTTCGACAGACGATCAAGACCATTCCCTATGAACTGGAAGAGGCAGCCCAGGTAGAGGGCGCATCTTTTATGCAGATTATCACGAAAGTCTATGTACCGCTGCTCAAACCGGCGTTCGTGGCGTTTGGTATGATTTCTGTATCCTACCAGTGGAATAACTTCTTATGGCCATTGGTTATGACGGATTCTGTATCTAAAAGACCATTGTCTCTGGGACTTGCCATGTTTGCCATGTCCTTTGAGACTGGTGCACAGTGGAGTGATGTCAGTGCAGCTACATTTCTTGTGTGCGCACCGCTTCTGATTCTGTTTGTAGTATTTCAGAAGCAGTTTATAGAGAGTTTTGTACATTCGGGGATCAAATAGTGATGAAAAAAAGATTATTTATTATGGATATAGATGGAACTCTGGCATTGGGGAAACAGCTTATAGACGGCACTGCGGAATTGATTGAAGAGATTCACAGACAACAGGGAATCTGCTGTTACTTTACCAACAATTCATCCAGAGGCGTGGCGGAATATGTGGATAAGTTCCAGAAATGGGGAATCCGGGTATCGGAGGAGGAATTTGTCACAGCCGGTACATTTGCAATCTCGGTACTGAAAAAACAGTACGGTGACCAGAAAATTTTTGTATTTGGAACCAGGGCATTTCTGTGGGAGTGCCGCAGGATGGGATTGAATGTGACAGAAAAGGAAGAAATAGACATTGCAGCAGTGCTGACTACCTATAACCGGGAACTGACTTATGAAACACTGACAACAGTATGCCGTGTATTGCAGAAAAATAAGATACCATGGTATGCGACGAACGAGGATCTATGCTGTCCTTATGAAGACGGGATTATGTTACCGGACTGCGGGGCAATCAGTTATATGATATCTCTTGCGGTAAACCGCAAGCCACAGTTTCTGGGCAAACCACATCCGGAGATGGCAGAATATGTTCTTGAAAAATATGACTGTACCAGAGAAGAAGCACTTCTGGTGGGAGACCGGTGCTATACGGATATTGCCTGCGGACATCAGGCTGGAATTGCTACCTGCCTGGTTTTAACCGGAGAAGAAAAAAATGCCAGAAACAAGGCCGATATCTGTCTGAATTCCGTAAAAGATCTTGCGAAAATATTGAAAAGGCAAAGACTGAATAATTCAGAAGAATTCCCAACGCATAACTGGATACAACAAAGCGCAACAGAAAACAAAGAAGGTATACAGGAAATATATGAGGGCTTGCAGCAGGAGCAGATTTTTGCGGAAGAGAGCCGATGGTACCGTGGAGATCTTCATATTCATACGACCATGTCAGACGGACATGACACTCCAAGAGAGATGAAGATCAGGGCAGAAAAAGAAGACCTGGATTTTTATGCGGTTACCGATCACAATGTGTGGCAAAAAAAATGGCCACTGACCAGTTGTATGGTGTTGCCTGGGATGGAGATGACGCAGGAGATTGGACATGCCAACCGGATCAAAGTGGGAAACCATGAGATCTTCAGTCTGAACCATCCATTTCTGGATCAGTGGAGCTGGAAATGGATGGATTTAAAGCTGTCAAAACTGACTTGTCTGGAGGTGGATAATAATCCTACATTTGAGCACGATGCAAACCAGCATGCAGAAAAAGCCAATAAAAAAGCAGTGGCTTTATCAGATCTTCTGTGGGCTGACGGTCACAGGATCTGTGCGGTAGGCGGAAGTGATGTGCATCTGAAAGAAACAGAACATTATGGAGATGCAGCTGTGTCACCAAAACCGGGAGACCCTTCTACATGGTGTTATATGGAAGAGATGACACCGGCACAGTTTCTGAAGAGCATACAGGCTTGTCACGTCTATGTAACCAGAAACTGTGAAGTACAATTTTTCTGTGAATGCTATAAGGCATCCGGAGAGCGGATACCGGGCGCATATCGTTTCGGGGACAGACTGCCGGATCAATGCGCAATTATGGGATTCGAACTGAAGATAAAAACCAGAGAACGAAATGCGCAGGTCTTTTATCTGAATGATGGGGAAAAGATGGTGCTGCTGGAAGAAGTACGAAAAGATGGATGGAGACAATACAATGGAACGATTACTTTTTCGGCGCAGGAAACCTATCACTGGATAAGGTTTGGCGCAGAAACAAGAAAAGGAATTCTGCTCTTTTACGCCAATCCATTCACCAGAGGAGAAAAGAAGCCGGAGCTCCTGACATTTGGGGATGCAAGTTCCCACTTGGAAATCTTGCAAAAAAACTTTTGATAGATTTTAAAATCTGCTTATCATTTTGAGTTGCCTGCATTCTTGAATTTTATTCGCAGCATTCCACCGTCCCCATAATTACGATACATCTGGAGTCAAAAACGCTTTGATATAATGGAGTGCTGCACCAATTGCTGGAGTATACTGTCCATGATTTCCTACCAGAAGTTGGTCTCTGGTCATCTGGAAAAGAGAACTTTCGTTGATTTTATTCAGCAGATACTGCATATCCGTTTCTTGAAAATATGGTGCAAGATATCCACTGATGATCACCGGACTGTCGATCACAAGATTTAGATTACGGATTGCAAATGCAAGGGAATCCAGATACTCTCGCCAGATCTGCAGGAGATTCGGAGCCTGTGTCTGGTGAAGGAGATTAAAAAAATCTTTGACTGGCATACCGACAGCTGTTTTCAAGGCGTTTGCAGAGCAGTAAGTTTCCAGACAGCCGTGATTTCCGCAGTAGCATTCCGGTCCATTCGGGTCGATGCAGATGTGTTCAATCAGACCACTGTGCATATGATTTCCCAGGTGGACTTTGTGTCCGGTGATGATTGCACCACCAAGGTTTGGATTCAGCAAAAAAACCAGTGCGCTGTCAATTTGCGGATGATTCCAGAGTTCCAGATTTGCTGCTGCTTTGGAGTCATGTTCCAGATGGCATGGGTACGGAAGCCTGGAGGAAAAATCGGAAAGCTGCATGTTAGCATTTCCCATAATATTTCCGTAGGTTACGGAAGTTCCATCGAGGGAGATGATTCCCTGCGTGGCAATTGAAATTCCCTCAATTTTTTCGGGTTCATAATGGTTTGCCTGAATAAACAGCTCAACATTTTCGGTTAAGGCGGTATAGTAGGTATCACTGTTTTCATAAGGGAGTTCGATTGTTTCAGTTGCGATTGCATCTCCATATAAATTTACCGCTACAATATGAAACATATCTTTTAAAATTCCAAGTCCGATCGAAATGCGGAAATCTTCAACAATTCTTATGATCTGAGCTTTCCGTCCACCGGTTGATTCAAAATATCCATTTCGGCTGATTAAGCCATCATTTTCCAGCTCATTTAAATTTTGACTGACAGTAGAAAGACCCATTTGCAGATCCTGAACGATCTGAAGCTTAGAAGTTTCTTTCTGACTGTAGATGTATTGATAGACCTTATCACGATTTATTTTTTTCAGCGTGATAGTAGTCATTCCTTTTTCATGCATGCTATTCTCCTTTGATTACTTATATGTGAATCATACACATAAGATTTGGATTTATTTTAGTATAGATATTGACATAATACAAGTTCACATACAGACTTTGTGAAAAATGTATAAAAAATAGATTGTAAAAATGTATGTATTGTCAATAGATAATTATGCTTCCCAGTTATATACTGTACTTACAACTTTGATATAAACGTAAGTGAAAAGTATAACTAAAAATGAAAAGTAGAGATCGGGAGGTAATAAGATGAAGTTAACAATTGAAGGAATCAAAGACGGTGTGGCATGGAAGAATGCGGGAATTACACTTCCTGGATATGATGTGGAGAAGGTATCTGAAAAAGCAAAAGAAGAACCGAGATGGGTTCATTTTGGAATCGGTAATATTTTCCGTGTTTTTATCGGTGGAATTGCAGATGGGCTTCTGGAGGATGGAGGACTTGACAGAGGAATTACCTGTGTAGAGACATTTGACTATGATGTAGTAGATAAGATTTATGATCCATATGATAACCTCGGGCTGAGCGTAATTTTACATGGAGACGGAACACGTGAATATAAAGTACTCGGATCTCTTGCGGAAGCAGTGAGAGCGCAGTCTTCAGATCAGGCACAGTGGAAGCGTCTGACAGGGATCTTTACAAGCAAGTCTCTTCAGATGGTATCTTTTACAATTACAGAAAAAGGATATGCATTACAGAAAGCAGATGGAACCTGGTTCCCGTTTGTGGAAGCAGATATTAAGAATGGACCGGATAAAGCAACAGGGGCAATGGCAGTATTGGTAGCAATGCTTTATGAAAGATTCAAAGCAGGAAAATATCCAATCGCACTGGTATCGATGGACAATTGTTCACAGAACGGTGCAAAGCTTCGTGAATCTGTTCTTACTATGGCAGAAGAGTGGAAGAAGCAGGGTTTTGTAGATTCTGATTTCATCGCATATGTAAGTGATGAAAAAGTAGTTGCTTTCCCATGGACTATGATTGATAAGATCACTCCACGTCCAAGCAAACAGATTGCAGCTGATCTTGAAGCGCTCGGTGTGGAAAAGATGCAGCCGGTTATTACCGGGAAGAAGACATACATTGCTCCATTTGTAAATGCAGAAAAACCACAGTATCTGGTCATTGAGGATAGTTTTCCGAATGGACGCCCGGCACTGGAAAAAGGTTTTGGTGTATACATGGCAGACAGAAATACCGTCAATCTTTCAGAGAGAATGAAAGTAACGGTATGCTTAAATCCGGTTCATTCTGCAACAGGACCGCTTGGTGTTGTTCTTGGATATGACCTGTTTGCACATATGCTCAATACCAATGAAGATATGATGAAAATGGCACGAATGGTAGCTTATGATGAAGGACTTCCGGTAGTGGAAGACCCGGGAATTCTTTCTCCGCAGGCATTTGTAGATGAGCTGTTTCATGATCGTTTCCCAAATGAATATCTGGGAGATACGAACCTTCGCCTGGCAGTTGACGTATCACAGATGGTTGGTATCCGATTTGGTGAGACTGTAAAAGCTTATGTGGCAAAATATGGAGATGCATCAAAACTGACAGCGATTCCACTTGGTATCGCAGGATGGCTCAGATATATGCTGGCAGTGGATGATGAGGGAAAAAAATTCGAACTTGCACCAGATCCGATGAATGAAGAAATAGGGGAACAGTTCAGTGATATCGTAGTCGGAAAGCCGGAGACATTTAAAGATCAGCTGAAACCAATTTTGTCCAATGAGCGTTTGTTCTTCACTGATCTTTATAAAGATGGCATTGGGGAAAAGATTGAAGAAATGTTCCGTGAAATGATTGCAGGACCGGGTGCAGTAAAAGCAACAATCCACAAATATGTTCACTAATCAGAAAAGATACGGGAGGAAATAAAAATGTCAGAAACAGTATTTGCAGCAGATCCGGCAAGACTGCTGATTGCAGCTGCAGCAGGAATTATACTATTATTACTGCTGATTATCAAATTTAAAATTCATCCAGTACTGTCTCTGCTGATTTCTGCGCTGGTTATCGGTCTCGGAGCTGGGATGTCAGTTCCGATTTTGGTAAACACAGTAGAAAAAGGTGCAGGAGAGACCCTGCAGGGAATCGTATTACTGATTGGTCTGGGATCCCTGTTTGGAGGAATACTGGAAATATCGGGTGGCGCACAGTGCGTTGCGCAGACTCTGGTAAATCGGTTTGGTGAGAAAAAAGCAGGGATTGCGCTTGGGATTACCGGACTTGTAGTTGGGACGAGCGTGTTTTTTGAGGCAGGAGTTGTGATTCTGATTCCACTTGCTTTTGGACTGGCAAAGAAAACAAAAAAATCAACGTTGTATTATGTGATTCCCCTTCTTGCAGGTCTTGCAACAGGATTTGCTTTCATACCTCCATCAGCAGGATCGGTCCTGGTCGCTAATATGCTTGGAGTAGATTTGGGAGTTATGATCGCAGTTGGCGTGCCGACTGGAATTTTATCACTTATTTTTGCCGGAATTATATGGTCTAAATTTATCGGAACCAGAATCCATACCGGACTGCCAACCACAGTTTCAGAAGTAAGGGAAGAGGAAGAAGCGAATCTTCCACAATTTTCAACCGTCATTGCGATCATTCTTGTTCCGCTGGTACTCATTCTGTGCAGTACACTTTCAGAATATATTCCGGTGCTTTACAGAATACGGCCAGTACTGGAATTTATCGGAACACCATTTGTAGCACTGATCATTGCGGTCTTGTTTGCAATGTATTTTCTTGGAAAAAAACAGGGATATGATGGAGAACAGCTGAAAAAGATCATGGACAGATCCCTTCGACCGACAGGACAGATCCTTTTAGTAATTACCGGAGGTGGGATTATCCGCTGGGTGCTTCAGAACTGTGGAATGGGAGATATCATTGGACCTGCCCTGCAAGAGAGCGGACTTCCGCTAATTTTAGTTGCATTTCTGATCGCGGCTCTCGTAAGAGCATCTGTAGGTGCGGCAATAGTTGCAATGACGATGGCAGCAGGAATTATGGCATCTATGCCGGCTACTGCAGGTCTTTCACCATTATATCTTGCGGCAATGGTATGTGCAATTACTGGTGGTGCAACTGCATTCAGCCATGTGAATGATTCTGGTTTCTGGCTGGTAAGTTCCTTGCTTGAAATCGATGAGAAGACAACCTTAAAATCATGGACGATGATGGAGACGATTATTGGATTTACCGGTCTTATCTGCGCTTTGGTTATCAGCATATTTGCTTAGGAGGAAATGATGATTGCAAAAGTAATTTTAGGAACTATGACAAATGCACGAAAGCTTGTGAGCATTGCAGAAGGGATTTCATGTGATGCAGAGCTTTGCAGTGGCAGGTATGTGGTAAATGCAAAATCTATGCTTGGTGTTCTCAGCATACCGGAATTTAAATCTGGAGAACTGCATATTCATACCGATGAAGAAAATGAATGCAACCAGATTCTGGAAAAATTGCTCGAAGCCGGACTCCTTATGGATACAGATGAAGTGGCAAAAAGATCTCTTTACGACATTACAACATTTGGAGAGATTTTGATTGATTTCACCTGGCAGGGAGTAAATGAGGACGGGCAGACACTCTTTGCCCGGAATCCGGGTGGTGCCCCGGCAAATGTGGCAGTTGCAGCAGCAAAGCTTGGGGCGCATACTGCTTTTATCGGGAAAGCCGGAAAGGATATACACGGTGAGTATTTAAAAACTGTATTGGAAAAAGAAAATGTAGAGACAGAAGGAATGCTTCTGGATGAAAATTATTTTACAACACTTGCTTTTGTAAATGTTGATAAGAATGGAGAGAGAACATTCTCATTTGCAAGAAAACCGGGAGCAGATACCAAGATGGAAAAAGAAGAAATGGATGTTGATATTCTGGATAAGACATGCATTTTTCATATTGGTTCTTTATCATTAACTGAGCAGCCTGCAAGGGATACAACATATTATGCGATTCGACGTGCGAAAGAAAAAGGAAGTATTATCTCGTATGATCCCAATTACAGAGCTTCATTATGGCAGGATGAGGAGACTGCAAAGAAACATATGCGAAGCCTGGTTCCTTACGTGGATATCATGAAAATATCAGATGAAGAAACGAAACTGTTGACTGACAAAGAAAGTCCGGAAGAAGCAGCAAAAATTTTGTTCCAGAAAGGTGTTAAGATCGTTATAGTTACACTTGGAAGTGATGGAGCATATCTGTATTGCCAAGATGGCGGCGTATATATTCCCGGATTTCTAAGCAAAGCCGTGGATACTAATGGTGCAGGAGACTCGTTCGTGGGAGGTTTTTTATATTGTATCAGCAAAGATGGAAAGAGACCAGAAGTTTTTACCATGGATGAATTGGAAGAGCATGTACGGTTTGGTAATGCAGTGGCAAGTCTTTGCGTAGAGAAAAAAGGTGCGATCCCGGCAATGCCGACACTTGCACAAGTAGAAAAACAGATCAAATATGCAAAAGCTGAATGATAAAAAATAGGCATAGAGCGAGGCTCTGTTGAAAAACTGAGGCTGCCGTGTTCACTAAAATTAAGTGAGACGGCAGTTTTTTTCTGTAACTTTTTCATCAGCTCATTTGTATTATAATTGAAGGTACCTGAAAGAGAAAAAAGGGGAGTACTCATGAGACAACCAGTACAGGAACTGATAGAGCGTTACCAGAAGAATCTTTACGCTGCTGCATTTAACATCTGCAAAAATCAGATGGATGCGGAGGATGTGGTTCAGGAGACGTTCGTTCAGTATTATACAACAAAGAAAGAATTTGAAAGTGAGCAGCATATCAGGGCATGGCTTTTACGAGTTGCGATTAATAAAGCAAAGAATCTCGCTATGACGTTTTGGAAAAAGCATAAATGTTCTCTGGAAGATTATATGGAAACACTGACATTTCCAGATCCACAATCCAGAGATCTGTTTGAAGAAGTCATGAAGCTTCCAGAGAAATATCGGATTGTGATTCATCTGTTTTATTACGAAGATTATTCGGTGCGGGAAATTGCCGATATTCTGAAATTATCAGAGAGCAACGTGAAAGTGCGGCTTTCCCGTGGGCGGTCTATGCTAAGGGGTTCATTGAAGGAGGAATGGGAAGATGACGAATAAAGAAAAGTATAAGGACGCATTTTCTGCATTAGAGCCTCATGAATGCTCATTTCAGGAGGTAGAACAGATGGCAGCATTACAGAAAAAAACAAAAATGAAGATAGCAGCAGCTATAGTAACAGGATGTGTCCTTCTTGGTGGAACCGGGACAGCCTATGCCATGAATGTGGGTGGAATTCAGCGCATGGTACAGATCTGGATGAATGGAGAACGAACGGATGCGGTACTGGATGTGACCGACGACGGAACCGGTTACAGTATCACATGGAAGGATGAAAATGGAAAAGAAAGAGAGGTCAGCGGAGGCGGCATTGCCTATGAACCGAATGGAAAAGAACGTCCGCTGACAGTAGAAGAATATCTGGAAGAATGGGATTCACCGGATGTGGAATATCTGGATGATGGCAGTGTCTGGGTATATTATCGGGATCAGAAAATTGACATCACAGATAAATTTGATAAAGACGGTATCTGTTATGTTCAGGTAAAAGACGGAAAAGATCCGATTTATATGACCATCAAATACCAGAATGGATGGGGATGCGACAGTAAGAAGTATCCGGATCCGAAAGAACTGTGGGGATAAAGACAGTACGATGATTCTGCGGATGATCGAATATGATTTTGCGATTGGGTTAGAATATGCAGAAAAAGAAGAAGGACTTTATAAGATCCGTTTCCCGCATTCCTGTGTATTATATTTACGTGGAGACAACCCGAAAGACTGTATGAACCTGAAGTTAGTGTTTCCAGATGGACAGTCAGTGAATTACAAGGTGCCAGTGCTACGAATGCAATGGTATTCACTGGAAGAATTGTTGGAAAAGAATCTGGTGATGTTGCTGCCATTTTACATTATTCGTTATGAAAAGCTGAGGGAACAGCTGGAAATAGATGGAACATTAAGAAAGGAATTGTACACGGAATACAGAGCCATAGAGAGGTATCTGGAAAAGATCTTTTTACAAAAAGGTCAGGAAAAAAGTTTTCGTGATATGATGGAGTTAATCAATCGGATTACGGGTTACATTTTCTTAAAATCGAAAAAAATCAAAGAAGGGTTAGGTGAGATTATGGGAGGACAGGTGTTAGAACTGGAATCAGACAGATTAATGAAGAGAGGCTCTGTTGAAAAATTGTCTGAATTGGTAGCAAAAAGAATGCGAAAGGGCGATACTCCCGAACAGATAGCAGAGTGGCTGGAAGAAGATCAGCAATTGATTCGGAAAATATATACGGTGATTCAGGAAAATGGAATAGAATGCGAAGCTTCAACAATTAGTGAAAAAGTATTAGAAAAGTAACTGAAAACAGCAAGAGCTGTCATTTCACTTGAGATTTCAGTGAAATGGCAGCTCTTTTCTATCTAAATCAAGATTATGGAGCAGTCTGTAACTTCCGGTAATGGTGAATGAAAAACAGATTTCCGCAAATGGCGGTCAGAATCCATGCACTGACATAGACCAGGTACAGGGACTGCAATGTATGAAAGTAAGCAAATACGGTATAGATCCAGATAACGCGGAAAACTACGGATCCCAGAATGACGATCAGGGTCGGTTCTACACTTTTTCCAAGACCTCTTGCTGCAGCAGTGGCATTATCCATAAAAGCAGAAACACAGTAGCACAGGCCCATGATAGAGATACGGATACGTGCATATTTCATTACATCAGGATCACTGGTAAACAGTGACAGGAATGGCTTTTGCAGAATGAAAATACATAGCCCCAGGATCAGTCCTACCAGAAAAGAATACAAGGTAGTGATCAGGTAGGAATGCCAGATTCGTTTCTTTTTTCCGGCTCCCAGATTCTGGGCAATAAAGCTGGTACACGCTGTGTAAAAAGCGGCCATCATATCGTAAACCAGAGTATCGGCATTGGAAGCTGCTGAATTGCCTTCTACAATCACATGGTTAAAGCTGTTTACCGCGGTCTGGATACAGAGATTGGCAACAGCAAACAGAGAATACTGCACAGCACTTGGTACACTGATTTTCAGAATTCGGCCTGCAATGGCACGGTCAAATGAGATCTCACGAATACGTAGACCATAATCTTGTTTACACTGAAGCAGGAACTTAAGAACCAGGAATGCAGAGATATACTGGGAAATAATGCTGGCCAGAGCCACGCCCAGTACACCCAGATGAAATACCAGTACAAAGATCAGATTCAGTATCACGTTGATCACACCGGCAATCGCCAGATAGGTCAGTGGCCGCTTTGTATCGCCAATGGCACTTAAAATGGCATTTCCATAGTTATAGATCGCAAGGGCCGGAGAGCCACACAGATAGACAGTCAGATAAAGGGCAGCTCCATCAATCAGCTCCGGCTTGGTATTCATTAAAGTCAGAAGAGGTCTGGTAAAAAACAGTCCGCTTAGAAGAAGCAAAATACCTGCAGCCAGGCAAATCAGAATGGCTGTATGTACAGTTGCCTTTACCCGCTCACTGTCACGAGATCCTACAAAGAGAGCGGTAACGGCATTTACACCACTGGCCATACCAAGCAAAATGCCGGTAGTCAGTGTCACAATAATCGTGGTAGATCCCACAGCTCCCAGCGCAATGGCACCGACAAAACGACCGATAACTGCCACATCCGCCATATTAAAAAATACCTGCAGCAGGTTGGAAAACATCAGTGGGATCGAAAAAACAAATATTTTTTTCCACAGAGAACCTGTGGTCATGTCCATTTCATGTGTGTTCATAATACCTATCCTTAATAAAAGCAAAGTCTTCGCTTCGCATATGTTAGCACATTGAATATAGATTTACAATTAGATAATATGAATAGAAGATATAAGGAATCCTGCTGAGATGAATAAGAAAATGTATACAAAAATTATGAATAATTTTAGTTGATTTCTTCAAACTTATTTTGTATACTAACATCTGTGGAGAAGGCAACAATCTCCCGTTGATGAGAAAGATACCGTATTTCCTGCATTTGCAGGCGGTTATCAAAATTAGATACTAGGAAAGAAAAGAGGTTAATGGAAGATGGCAGAGATCAATTTAAGCAAGTATGGCATCACCGGAACAACAGAAATCGTTCACAATCCTTCATATGAACAGCTGTTTGAAGAAGAAACAAAAGCTGGGCTGGAAGGCTATGAAGTAGGACGGGTTACAGAACTTGGTGCAGTGAACGTTATGACAGGTATTTACACAGGACGTTCTCCTAAAGATAAATACATTGTTATGGATGAGAATTCCAAAGATACTGTATGGTGGACAACAGATGAATACAAGAACGACAACCATCCAATGCCAGAAAACGTATGGGCAGCAGTAAAAGACATTGCTAAGAAAGAACTTTGCAACAAGAGACTGTTCGTAGTAGATGCTTTCTGTGGAGCTAACAAAGATACACGTATGGCAGTTCGTTTCATCGTTGAAGTAGCATGGCAGGCACACTTCATCACAAACATGTTCATCACACCATCAGCGGAAGAACTTGAAACATTCGAGCCAGACTTCGTTGTATATAACGCTTCTAAAGCAAAAGTTGAAAACTACAAAGAATTAGGACTGAACTCCGAAACATGTGTAGCATTCAACATCACAAGCCGTGAACAGGTTATCATTAACACATGGTACGGCGGAGAAATGAAAAAAGGTATGTTCTCTATGATGAACTACTACCTGCCACTGAAGGGCATTGCAGCAATGCACTGCTCAGCTAACACAGATATGAATGGTGAAAACACCGCAATCTTCTTTGGTCTGTCCGGAACAGGTAAGACAACACTTTCCACAGATCCTAAGAGACTTCTGATCGGTGATGACGAACACGGCTGGGATGACAACGGCGTATTCAACTTTGAAGGTGGATGCTACGCAAAAGTTATCAACCTGGATAAAGAATCTGAACCAGATATCTACAATGCAATCAGACGTGACGCTCTTCTTGAGAACGTTACAGTTGCAGCAGATGGCAAGATCGATTTCGCTGATAAGAGCGTAACAGAAAACACTCGTGTTTCCTACCCAATCGATCACATCGAAAACATTGTTCGCCCAGTTTCTTCAGCTCCGGCAGCTAAGAACGTAATCTTCCTGTCAGCAGATGCATTTGGAGTACTTCCTCCAGTATCTATTCTGACACCAGAACAGACACAGTACTACTTCCTGTCTGGTTTCACAGCTAAACTGGCTGGTACAGAACGTGGAATTACAGAACCTACACCTACTTTCTCAGCTTGCTTTGGTCAGGCATTCCTGGAACTGCATCCTACAAAATATGCAGAAGAGCTGGTTAAGAAGATGGAAAAGAGCGGAGCAAAAGCTTACCTGGTTAACACAGGATGGAACGGAACTGGAAAACGTATCTCCATCAAAGATACTCGTGGTATCATCGATGCAATCCTGAACGGAGATATCAAGACAGCTCCTACAAAGACAATTCCAATGTTCAACTTCGAAGTTCCTACAGAACTGAATGGTGTTGATACAGGAATCCTGGATCCTCGTGACACATATGCAGACGCTTCTGAATGGGAAGAAAAAGCAAAAGACCTGGCTGGCAGATTCATCAAGAACTTCGCTAAATACGAAGGAAATGAAGCTGGTAAAGCACTGGTTGCAGCAGGACCACAGCTGTAAGATGCAAATTGCATAGTGAAGATTAATATGAATCGGGTGTGAATTTCACACCCGATTCTTTTTACGCGGGCACCGACCGAAGTGAAATGAAGATGCCGCGTTGATATGAGGGAAGATATGGTAAAAGTAGATTTGATTACCGGATTTCTGGGATCCGGTAAAACCACGTTTATAAAAAAATATGCCAAATACCTGATGGATACCGGAGAGAATATCTGCATTCTTGAAAATGATTTTGGCGCGGTGAATGTAGATATGATGTTGCTGCAGGATCTGATGGGAGAAAAATGTGAGCTGGAGATGGTGGCCGGGGGCTGTGATGAAGACTGTCACAGACGGAGGTTTAAGACGAAGCTGATCTCTATGGGAATGTGTGGATACGACCGGGTTTTGATTGAACCATCCGGAATTTTTGATGTGGATGAATTCTTTGATATCCTGCGGGAGGAACCACTGGATCGCTGGTATGAGATTGGTTCTGTCTTTACGATTGTAGATGCCGGGCTGAATCTGGATCTGTCAGAAAGCTCCAGATATATGTTGGCGCAGCAACTGACCTGTGCGGGAAAAGTACTCATGAGCAGGACTCAGTGTGTCAGTGAGGTACAGGAGAAAGCTACAGAAAATTTCTTGCAGAATGCGTTGGAAGAATTTCAGTGCAACCGGGTACTGGAAAAGGACATTTGTCGAAAAAACTGGAACGAAATGCAGGCGGAAGAGTTTGAAGAATTGATCAAAAGTGGATATCGCACAGATCATTGTGCCAAATTTTGGATGGATCAGAGGGAGGCATATTCGTCTGTTTATTATATGAATCTGCCAATTCAGCCAGAAGAACTGAAGAAAGCAGCAGAGGCAATCCTGAAGGATGAGGAATGTGGAAGAGTATTCCGGATCAAGGGATTCTTAAAAGAAAAAGACGAAAGCTGGCTGGAGTGCAATATCACTCATGATCAGATGTCAGTGGAACCGATCGCAAATGGACAGGAAGTCATCATTGTCATCGGTGAACAGCTGAACCAGGAGAAGATAGATCAGTATTTGAAAAAATAAAGCAGAAATTCCGGCATCGAGAAAAGTTTAAACTTTCCAATCGATGCCGGAATTTCTGTCAGAAACAATTTCCAGATTATAATTTTCTTGCGCCATCTCCGATATCTACAATATAGAAATCTGCGTCGATACCTGTCTGTTTTTTATATGCAGGCTTGATAGTGTCGATAAAAGTATCTACGGCATCATTTTTTACAATGCTGACGGTACATCCGCCAAATCCCCCACCGGTGATACGGGAACCGATCACTCCAGGAATCGTCCATGCCAGTTCTGCAAGAATATCTGTTTCTTTGCAGGATACTTCATAGTCATCACGAAGAGAAATATGGGAAGCGTTCATCAGCTTTCCGAACTCATCGATACGATTTTCTTTTAAGGCTTTTACTGCCTGGATCGTACGCTGGTTTTCATAAACAGCATGTTTGGCACGACGCTGGCAGATCGGATCTACGATATGAATCTTAAGCTTTTCAAACTGCTCTTCCGTCAGATCCCCAAGGGAGGCGATGTCTGCTACTTTCTGCAGATCCTTCAAAGCAGTCTCACATTCATTCCTTCTGTCATTATATGCAGAGCCAACCAGGCTGTGTTTTACATTACTGTTGGTAATGACGATCTTGGCATCTTCCAGCTTCACTGGTGCGTATTCATAATTCAGAGTGTTGGTATCCAGGAAGATAGCACAGTCCTTTTTACCCATAGCACTGGCAAACTGATCCATGATACCGCAGTTCATTCCATTAAAATTATTTTCAGAATACTGACCGATGAGAGCCAGATCCTGATTGGTAAAATCAAATCCAAAGGTTTCACGCAGCATCAGTCCTGTGAGAACTTCCAGAGATGCGGAAGAAGAGAGCCCGGAACCAGCAGGAATATCTCCGTAGATTAAGATATCAGCACCCTTTGGAATCGGACAGCCACGTTTGGCAAAAGTCCACATTACGCCCTTTGGATAGTTAGTCCATCCAGCCTGATCAGAAGGAGTCAGGTCATCCAGCGAAGACTCAATCACACCTGCCTTGGAAAAATTCATGGAATAAAAACGTAACACACGATCTTCCCTTGGAAGAATCATACCATAGGTACCAAGAGTCAGTGCACATGGAAATACATGTCCACCATTATAATCAGTATGTTCTCCGATCAGATTCACACGACCCGGTGCAAAATAAACCGGAAGGTCAGCCTCTGTGTGATAAAGCTTCTGAAACGTTTCCTTCATTTCAGCAATAGAAAAATTCATATTCCCTGTCCCCCTGTTATGGTAAAGTTATTTTTTATCAAATCACATTCTATTATAACGGGTAATTAGTGAAATTGCTACATTTATATTGCAAGAAATCATATTTTCATGTATGATTCAAATAAGATCATAAAAAATTTCTACTATATGGGAGGAAGATATGAGCAAATTAAAAAAATGGTTAGGCAAGACGGTAGTTGTTACAGCAGTGGGTGTGGTTTCCTTACAGGTTTCAGCAGGTGCAGCACCGTTGGATGATTTGAATGCAATCCTGGAAAAGCAGAATGAGGCAGAGACTCCATCTCCGATCAGCAATATGCTGGACTGGGATGCACTGGTAGAGGCTATGAATGCGGGCGGTGCTCAGGTGGCAGCGAATCTGACAATTCCAGAAGTACTTCTGAAAGATGCAGGACTGCCGGAAGAATTACAGGGGGATTTGGGACTGACAGCAGATACCACAGTGGATCTGACGGATAAGCAGTGGCTGTTTAAGTTGGCTGCAGCGGTGAATTCAGAAGATATTGCAAGTCTTTCTCTCTATGGAGATGAGAATCAGCTGGCACTGACTTTGCCAGAATTCTTATCAAAGACGGTGGGACTGAAGGCTGGAAGTTTTCAGGATCAGTATAATGGTTCTGTATGGGAGCAGATGTTTGGAGAACTGAATATGCCAGAAGATATTGATCTGAAGTTCTTCCCGGATGGAACTGCTTCTGCTGCCGATACCACAGATCTGGTTGGAAATATTAAGGCAATTCTGGAAAAAGCAACAAAGTCGGCAGAAGATGCCATGAATGTGGAAACAAGAGAAGACGAGAAGTATCCAGGAGTAACATTCTATGATGCTACGTACGATACCGAGAGCGTGGTAAATATTTATCGTGATCTGCTGACAGAGCTTTCCTCTGTATTGAGCGCTTCTGGTATATCTGATGTGGAAGATTTCAACCAGACCATGGAAGAAGCACTGGAACAGAGCAAAGCAATACTGGGAGATCAGTTTACGGTCACCTATTGGGTAGAGAATGATCAGGTAACGAAGATGTCTATGACCATGAAGATGGATGAAAGTCTGATGGAAGAACAGAATGACACTGTTTCTGATCTGTATGATGATGCAGAAGCTGAATCTGAGACAGAAGAAGTGACCGCTGCAACAGAAGCACAGGAACCGACTATTATGGTTATGGATATGTTATATACCTTTGCAGATCCGTCCAATATGGCAGCCGGATTTGACATGGATATGGATATTTATGAAGAAGGCAATGAAGAGAATGTCATGCATCTGGCTTATGCATTTGACAATGAAATGACAGATACTTCCATGGACATGAATGTAAATCTGAAGGTTTCTGATGCAGAAGAAACGTATCTGGACGCAGATATTTTTGCTATGAATTTTGATGCGGAGTCTGGATCAATGAACATCAAAGTATCTGTTCCGGACGAAGAGAGCGGTTCTGATGTGGGGATGGCCATTGACAGTACCTTTGAAGATGTGACCGCAGGAAAGGGCTTCACCTGGACATTAAATAATGTAACTGTATCTGCAGAAGGAGAACAGATACCGATTTTAAGCGGATATGTGACGATCAATGCAGAGTATGAGAAGATCGAAACACCGGCAGAGGTAGATATGCTGGCTGATATGGATACCACAGATGTGATGGAACTTGTGATGGAACTGCAGAATAATGCAGAAAGCTGGATGGAAAAATGGGGACTGGCAGAGGAAGAAATGCCAGTTGATACAGGCACAGAAGCTGAGACAGAGTAATATAAATTATAAACGGTTCAGGATTCAGATTCTGAACCGTTTTCAAAGAGAAGGGAAAGAGAGTATGGACGGATCAATTTTTATCGGAACAGCCTGGGCGCTATTGCCGCCATTACTGGCTATTGTTCTGGCACTGGTAACAAAAGAAGTATATAGTTCCCTGTTCCTGGGAGTGGCTTTGGGGGCACTGCTCTGTACAGGGTTTCACCCATGGAATGCATTTGTAACGTTGTTTGATATTATGAAAAGCAGCATGAATCTGAACATTTTAATTTTTGACGTACTGCTTGGCATGATCATTGTATTGATGTCAAAGTCAGGCGGATCGGCGGCTTACGGTAACTGGGCTGGAAAGCATATTAAGTCCAGAAAAACGGCTATGCTGGCAACTACCGGCCTTGGTGTTCTGATTTTCGTGGATGACTACTTTAACTGTCTGACTGTGGGGTCTGTCATGCGGCCGGTGACAGACCGGTTCAAGATTTCAAGAGCAAAGCTGGCCTATATCATTGATGCGACAGCAGCACCGATCTGCATCATAGCACCAGTTTCCAGCTGGGCGGCAGCAGTCAATTCCTATGTGCCGGCGGATGCCGGTATTACCGGATTTCAGCTGTTCCTCAGAACCATACCGTATAATCTGTATGCCATTCTGACCATTATCATGGTAGTCTATATCTGTGTGAGCGGATTTGATTTTGGCTTGATGAAAAAACATGAGGAGAATGCGCAAAAAGGGGATCTGTTCACCAGTGGAGCAGAAGAATTTGAAAATGTAAAAACAGAAGATGTATGTCCGAATGGAAAAGTATATGATCTGATTCTTCCGGTACTGGTCTTGATTGTTTCAGCGATCGGAGCTATGGTTTATACCGGTTTCCTTGGAGGTGCAACCGATGTGGTATCTGCTTTTGCAGGATGCGATGCGGAGACCAGCCTGATTTTTGCGACTATGGTTACCATTTTCTTTATGTTGATTCTTTATCTGCCACGAAAAGTAGTTACATTTAAGGGCTTTATGGATAGCTTTGTAGAAGGCTTCCGGCTGATGATTCCTGCCGTAGCGATTCTGATTTTCGCATGGACACTGAAAGGAGTCAGTGATACCCTGGGACTGGCAGAATTTGTGGGAGGTGTGGTAGGTGCACATACTTCTGCAGGTGTGATCATTCCGGCGGTAATGTTCATGGTTGGCGTATTCCTTGCATTTTCTACAGGAACCAGCTGGGGTACTTTTGCGATTCTGGTTCCGATCGTGGTGGCTATGTTCCCGGATGCAAAGCAGCTGGAGATGATGATCATCTCTGTATCCGCAGTTCTGGCAGGTGCAGTTTGCGGAGATCATGTATCTCCGATTTCTGATACTACGGTTATGTCTTCGGCAGGAGCCCAGAGTAATCATATCAATCATGTGTCCACACAGATGCAGTATGCAGCAGTTGTGGCTGTGGTATGTGTAATCGGTTATGTGATTGCGGGATTTGTCAGAATCTGGTGGATTACGCTGGCAGTCAGTGTTGCCATGCTGCTTGTGGTACTGACCTTTATGAGAAAATATACGAGCGATGGAGAGCGTGCGGGAAATGGAAAAACAGCTGATTAAAGTTCCGTATCTCAGCCAGAGTCCAGGATATCCGACGGGGTGCGAAAGCGTCTCGTCGGTTATGCTGTTACAGTATCTGGGATATGAAATTACGGTGGATGAGTGGATTAAGCAGTATCTGGAACAGCAGGAATTTGAGACCAAAGGTGAAATCATTTATGGCGGAGATCCGAGAAAGGTATTCTGCGGAAATCCATACCGGGAAGATGGTATGGGGTGCTATGCTCCAGTCATCTGCAAGACGCTGGACAGAGTATTTTCAGATAAAGTGTCTGTAACAGGAAGTTCCTTTCAGGCAGTGGATGAGACCGGAACGTCCATGACAAAGCTCAGAAAAAAGTATATTGACCAGGGAATGCCGGTAGTGTTCTGGGCCTGTATTGATATGAAGGAACCTGTGACCGGACCGGACTGGCATCTGGCAGACGAACCGGAGAAGACATTTACCTGGATCTCCAACGAACACTGTATGCTGCTGGTGGGATATGACGAAATCGGATATTACTTCAATGATCCATATGAGAATCATGGAGTGATTCGATATGAAAAAGAATTGGTGGAACAGCGTCATGAAGCACAGTATGTCATGGCGGTGGGAGTGAAAAACATACAAAAATAGATTGAATTTACAGCAAACACTTCCAATTGACCAAATGATCGTTAACTACTATAATAGGTAACAGAAAAATAACGGATGCAGGGGAGTCTGCATCTGCACACAAGGGAAAGAGGAGATTACAATGAACGAGCGAAATGAAGCAATACGCGATGTCTCAAAGATTGGTCTTCCAAAGACTCTGCTTTTGGGACTACAGCATATGTTTGCCATGTTTGGCGCTACGATTCTGGTGCCGATTCTGGTAAACAACTATTTTGAGGGAGAGGGACTCTCCATACAGGTGACCCTGTTCTGTGCCGGTCTGGGCACGTTATTTTTTCATTGCTGCACGAAGTTAAAGGTACCTGCATTTCTTGGCTCATCTTTCGCATTCCTAGGTGGATTTTACACGGTTTCACAGTTGGATACCGGAATTTTTGCGGATATGACCATGGGAGAAAAGCTTCCGTATGCATGCGGTGGTATTGTAGTAGCCGGACTGTTATATCTGGTACTGGCACTGATTGTAAAAATAGCAGGCGTTAAGAGAGTCATGTATTTCCTGCCACCAATCGTGACAGGTCCAATCATTATCTGTATCGGACTGAGTCTGGCACCATCTGCGATCAGCAATGCATCATCCAACTGGCTGCTGGCGTTTACCGCACTGGCTGTTGTCATCATCTTTAATATCTGGGGCAGGGGAATGTTTAAGATCATCCCGATTCTGATGGGGGTGCTGATTTCTTATGGTCTGGCTCTGATCTTAAATGCAGCAGGTGTGACCAATGCAGATGGCAGTGCAATTCTGGATTTTTCCAGGGTAGCAACAGCAGGATTTGTGGGCCTGCCACCATTTGAGATCTGTAAGTTCCATCTGACTCCGATTCTGATCATGGCACCGATTGCACTGGCTTCTATGATGGAACATATCGGAGATATCAGTGCAATTTCTGCTACTGTTGGTGAGAATTTTATTGAGGATCCAGGACTTCACCGCACATTGATCGGTGATGGTCTGGCTACTTCTCTGTCTGCATTGATTGGCGGACCTGCCAACACCACTTATGGAGAGAATACCGGTGTACTGGAACTGAGCCATGTGTATGATCCGAAGGTTATCCGTTTGGCAGCTATTTATGCAGTGGTGTTGAGTATGATTCCAAAGATGTCTGAGATCATTGGTTCCATGCCGTCTGCCATTGTTGGCGGTGTAAGTTTTATCTTATATGGTATGATTTCCGCTATTGGTGTACGTAACATTGTAGAAAATAAAGTAGACTTTACCAAGTCCAGAAATCTGATTATTGCAGCAGTGATTCTGGTATGTGGCCTGGGATTCTCTGATGGTCTGACTTTCCATGTTTTAGGAACGGATGTGACACTGACCAGTCTCGCTATTGCAGCAATTGCTGGCATTTTACTGAATGCCATTCTTCCTGGAAATGATTATGAATTCGGTAAGAATTCCACCGGAGACATCAGCAGAGGAATTGGTATCAATCCTCAGAATTCAGATCTGAGAAAAGGTAAGCAGGCGTAAATTTAGAATAAGAACATTATGGAGGAAAAAAATGAGTAACGTAATTGAAATGACACATCCATTGATTCAGCATAAGATCACCAGACTGCGTGATAAGAATACGGGAACAGCAGAGTTCAGTTCTCTGGTAGAAGAGATTGCCATGTTGATGGGGTACGAAGCACTGAAGGATCTTCCGCTGGAAGACATCGAGATTGAGACTCCGATTGAGACCTGTAAGTCTCCTGTTATTTCAGGTAAGAAGCTGGCGATTGTTCCGATTCTGCGTGCAGGTCTTGGAATGGTAAGTGGTGTACAGGCGCTTGTACCGACTGCAAAGATTGGACATATCGGTCTGTACCGTGATGAAGTGACACATATTCCTCATGAATATTACTGTAAGCTGCCGGATCCGATCTCTGAACGTCTGATCGTAGTGACAGATCCGATGCTGGCTACAGGTGGCTCTGCCATTGCAGCAGTAGATTTTATCAAACAGCATGGCGGAAAGAAGATCAAATTCATGTCCATCATTGCAGCTCCGGAAGGACTGAAAAAGCTCCAGGAAGCACATCCGGATATCCAGATTTATGTTGGACATATTGACCGTGAACTAAATGAAAATGCATATATCTGCCCGGGACTCGGAGATGCAGGTGACCGTATTTTCGGTACAAAATAAGTAGCTGGAGGATTTTTTATGCCTGGAACGATCGACCTGACTTTTGTTCTGGAAATGATAGGGACGGTTGCATTTGCACTTTCCGGTGCCATGGTTGCCATACAGAAACGACTGGATCTGCTGGGGATTCTGGTACTGGGGATCACAACGGCTGTCGGCGGTGGAATGATCCGTGACCTGATTATCGGGGTTCATCCGCCAATGATGTTTGTCAAGCCGGTTTACGTAGTGGTCTCGGCGATCTTTATACTGATTCTTTTCCTGATCATCAAAGTCAATCATTCCTCACCTAAATTTCTGGAATCAGCCTTATATGAAACCCTCTTTAACCTGATGGATGCCATCGGGTTGGGGGTTTTTACCGTTGTAGGGGTAAATTCTGTTATGAATAATGATATGAATCATATGCTGTTTCTGAAGATTTTTCTCGGGGTAATCACCGGAGTAGGGGGCGGCCTGATACGAGATATGATGGCCAATGCGACCCCGGGAATTTTGCGTAAGCATGTATATGCATGTGCTTCGATTGCAGGAGCTGTCTGTTATATAATTCTGTATGACTGGCTGCGTTCTGGAACGGCTATGGTATTGTCTGTTATTTTGGTGGTAATGATCCGTGTGCTGGCCAAGCATTATGAGTGGAATCTGCCGAAGGCACTATAAGAAGATATGAAGGAGTTTAGGTATGAGCGAAAATGTAAAAGAGAATAAGATGGGTATCATGCCCATTCCGAAATTGTTGTTTACGATGTCACTGCCATTGATTTTATCTATGCTGGTGCAGGCATTGTATAATATTGTAGACAGTATTTTTGTAGCCCAGATTAATGAAAGTGCACTGACAGCAGTGTCACTGGCCTTTCCGATTCAGAACCTGATGATTTCAGTGGCTTCCGGTACCGGTGTGGGTGTGAACGCACTGTTGTCCAAGAGCCTGGGGGAAAAGGAAATGGATAAAGTAAACAAGGCTGCCAATAATGGAGTGCTGCTGGCAATCTGCAGTTATCTGGTTTTTGCAGTGATTGGGCTGGCAGGCTCCAGAGCATTCTTTGCAACACAGACAACTGATCCGGAGATCCTGGAATATGGAGTGCAGTATATGACCATTGTTTGTGTCTGTTCCTTTGGATTATTTATGCAGATTTGTATGGAACGACTGCTGCAATCCACGGGTCTGACCCTGTTTAATATGATCTCTCAGGGAACCGGGGCTATTGTGAATATTATTCTGGATCCGGTGTTTATCTTCGGTATTGGATTTGTTCCAAAGATGGGCGTAGCCGGAGCTGCGATTGCGACCGTTATCGGACAGTTCTGCGGAATGTGTATCGGTATCTACTGCAATGTCAGAAAAAACAAAGAAATTCATTTTTCCTTCAAACGAATGCGTTTTGACGGAGAAACGGTAAAAGAAATCTATACCGTAGGTGTACCATCCATCCTGATGATGTCCATCGGATCGGTAATGACTTATGGTATGAACAAGATTCTGCTGGGATTCTCCTCTACAGCAGCGGCGGTATTTGGTGTATATTTCAAGCTTCAGAGCTTCTTTTTCATGCCGGTATTCGGTCTGAACAACAGTCTGGTGCCGATCATTGCCTACAACTACGGAGCAAAAAACAAAGCAAGAATTATGCGTACTGTAAAGCTGGGATGTGGTGCAGCAGTAACCATTCTGGTGCTGGGTGCGATTGTGTTTCAGACCATGCCGGATACGCTGCTTCGGATGTTCAATGCATCGGAAGATATGATTGGCATTGGAGTGAAGGCATTGCGGATCATCAGCCTCAGTTTCTTCCTGGCTGGCTTCTGTATCGTCATTGGTTCGGTATTTCAGGCCCTGGGAAATGGAATGTACAGCCTGATTACATCCGTGTGCAGACAGCTGCTGGTACTGCTTCCGACAGCGTATCTCTTTGCACATGCATTCGGACTGCACGCTGTATGGTGGTCCTACCCGGTAGCAGAACTGGCTTCACTGGCCATATCCTTATATCTGCTAAGGAAGATTTATGATTCCCATTTGAAAGATTTGTAGGAAAATCGGCTGGACGATCTAAAAAGAAGCGTGGAAGATCCTGCTTATCAAAGAAAATTACTGCAGGAAATGGAAAATACAAAATAAGAAATACGGAGGAAAACGATGAAATTTACATTTGCACACAATAATTTTAATGTTATAAATTTAGAGAAGTCTCTGAAGTTTTATGAAAAAGCGCTTGGATTAAAAGAAGTACGCAGAAAATGCGCAGAGGACGGAAGCTTTATTCTGGTCTATCTTGAGGATGGAGAATCCAGGTATCAGCTGGAGCTGACATGGCTTCGTGACTGGGAGAAGGACAGTTACAATCTGGGCGACAATGAATTCCATCTGGCATTTTATGTAGACGATATGGATGCTGCACTGGCTCTGCACAAAGAAATGAACTGTGTATGTTTTGAAAATCCAGCTATGGGAATCTATTTTATCAACGATCCGGATAATTACTGGATCGAGATCATACCGGCAAGATAACGTAGATTACGAAGCGAAGAGGTAGAGGACAAAAGAGCTCTCTCGAAAAATGAAAACCAGTGGTGAAATCAGTCGAATCAGGTTATAATAAATACAATATTGCGAAATAAGCGGAGGAACGTATGGGAATAGTAGTAATTGGTGCGGTATTTGTAGACATCAAGGGCTTTCCGGATGATGTCTATATACCGGATGGCCGAAATGTGGGAAGAATTGAATATATTCATGGAGGTGTCTGCCGGAATGTGGCAGAAGATATCGCCAATGTGGAGCTTCGGCCAACCTTTATCAGTATTGTAGACGATTCGGCACTGGGAGCAGATGTGTTGAAAAAGCTGAATAATCACAGAGTGGACACCAGATATATTCAGAAGATTCCAGGCGGTATGGGAACCTGGCTGGCAGTTTTTGATAATCATGGGGATCTGGCGGGATCTATTTCTCAGAGATCAGATATGATGCCGATCATGAAGATACTGGAAGAAAATGGAGATGAGATCTTTTCACAGGCAGATTCCATTGTGGTACAGGCCGATATGCACAAGGATCTGATGAAAAAGGTATTTGCTCTGGCAGATAAATATGAGAAAAAGATTTTTGCGATTGTATCTAATATGAGTATTGCAGTGGAGCGCAGGGACTTACTGCAGAAAGTGGATTGCTTTGTCTGCAACCAACTGGAAGCAGGTATGCTGTTTGCAGATGATTACAGCGAAAAAGAACCGGCAGAATTATGTGAGATTCTGGAAGAACGTGTGATGCTGGGCAAGATTCCATCTATGATTGTGACCATGGGTGGCAAAGGTTCGGTTTATGCAGACATGAAAGGAAATAAAGGTTTCTGTCCTGCTCGTCAGGTGATGGTAAAAGATACCACAGGAGCTGGGGATGCATTCTTTGCCGGAGTGACCATCGGGCTGACTTACGGAAAGACACTGGCAGAAGCAGCGCAGATTGGAACGAATCTGGCGGCATCTGTCATTACATCATCTGAAAATGTATGTCCGAGATTCCTTCCAAGAGAATTAGGACTGGACATGGATCCGATCGAATAGAGTACATAAAAACACTTCTTTCTGGAAAGAGTATTTCCTGAAGGAGGTGTTTTTTAGTGGAAGACGATACCATCAAACTTTTACGGGAATGTAATGCTGGAATCAAAATGGGAGTCACGTCTCTGAATGATGTGCTGGATCATGTGAATGACGATCATATGAGAGACATTTTGCAGGAAAGCAAGAAAGTGCATGAGAAGTTGGGAAATGAAACACATAAGTATCTGAATGAATATCATGACCAGGGCAAAGAACCGGCGGTGACCGCCAGGATGATGTCCTGGATGAAGACAAATGTGAAGCTGGGCGGCGAAGAATCAGACCGTACGGTGGCAGATCTGATCACAGATGGCTGCAATATGGGCGTAAAATCCCTGTACCGTTATCTGCATCAGTATCCGGCAGCTTCCGCATCCGTGCAGAAGCTGGCAGAGAAAGTCATTGCAGAAGAAGAACACATGATCAAAGAAATGCGGGAGTATTTGTAGGAGGAGCGTACAGCTCCTCTGTTTTTGTGTACAGTAGTATCCAAGATCCATACCGGGAATCTTTTTATAATTGAAACATTTTAAACGGTATGATATGCTTAATATATGATTTTTTGGGGGGATCCCCAAACTATAATACAAGGGGGAAAGAGCTGTGAAAAAGAAAAAAAGAATAGTGGGATTATTTTTGTTTGCGGTGCTTCTGGTTGCATTTACCGGTTCTGTTCAGGCGGCATCCCAGAAGTCTAAGGCATTAAAAGCGTATAATCAGTTTCTGAGTAAAACTTATATCGACTGGGAATCTGGCTATGTGGAGACCAAAAGCTGCTCCTTTGCACTGGCCTGTGTGGATAAAGATAATGTGCCGGAGCTTCTGGTCTGGGGAGCGGGAAGGCCTGTATATCATGCAAGTGGATATGCCCGCCTTTATACCTATAAGAATGGAAAAGTTGTCCAGGTTGCAAAAATCAGAGATGGATTTCGTTATTACAAAAAGACCGGAATTTATATTGCAACCAGCTTTTTGCGGGGACAGATTGATTATTACACGAAACTGAGCGGAACCAGTACAAAAGGAAAACTGACTAGATTTTCTTCATACAAGACTACTTATTCTGATGAGAAAGGAAAGACGATCAGTAAGAGTGCATTTCAGAAAAAGCTGAAGAAACTGGTTGGAAAGAAAAAACTTTCCATACCGAAAGCATATAAGAATACAAGTGCAAATCGAAAAAAATATTTAAAATAAAGGAGAAATGAAAAAATGACTTATCAGGAAGTAGTTCAGAACGCCCGTGGGCGTATCGGAAAATATTGTAAAGCGTGCAACGTATGTAATGGCCGTGCCTGCACCAATCTGGTGCCGGGACCTGGAGCAAAGGGAAGCGGAGACGGAGCCATCCGCAACTTTGATGCATGGAAGAATATCCGTGTAAATATGGATACCATCTGTGATAATGCACCGATTGATACTTCAGTCTGTCTCTTTGGAAAGAAGTTTGATATGCCGGTATTTGCAGGCCCGGTAGGAGCGGTAAATCTGCATTATGGTGACTGCTACAACGATATGCAGTACAACAAGATTCTGGTAAATGCCTGTGCGGCAAACGGAATAGCAGCGTTCACGGGAGATGGTATGGACAGCAACGTTATGGTGGCAGCAACTCAGGCCATCAAGGAAGCAGGCGGTGCCGGAGTGCCAACTGTAAAACCATGGAGCAAAGAGATGGTAGCGGACAAAATGGCACTGGTAAAAGACAGCCATGCATTCGCAGTCGCTATGGATATTGATGCGGCAGGTCTGCCATTTCTGAAGAACTTCCAGCCACCAGCAGGAAGCAAGAATGTGGAAGAGATGAAAGCTATCATCAGTGAACATGACGTACCATTTATCGTAAAAGGAATCATTACCGTAAAAGGTGCCCTGAAGGCAAAAGAAGCCGGCGCAGCAGCCATTGTGGTATCCAATCATGGCGGCCGTGTTCTGGATCAGTGCCCGGCAACCGCAGAGGTCCTTCCTGAGATCGTGGAAGCTTTAAAAGGCAGCGGTATCAAGATCCTGGTAGATGGCGGCATCCGTGACGGTGTGACCGTATTCAAGGCACTGGCTATGGGCGCAGATGCAGTGATGATCGCAAGACCATTTGTAACAGCTGTATACGGTGGCGAAGAAGAAGGTGTGAAATGCTACATAGAAAAGATCAAAGCAGAGCTGTCAGATACTATGGCTATGTGTGGCGCACACAGCATCGCAGAGATCACCAGTGACATGGTGCGTAAATTTTAAGGAGTAAAATATGGTAAATTCATTCAATGACTGCTATATTCTGGAAAATGGCATGAAGATCCCGGTACTCGGATTTGGTACATACAAGATGGGTGGCAGCAGTGATCTGGAAGTCCTGAAAGGGGCGATTAAGGCTGGCTATCGCTATTTTGATACGGCATCCATCTACGAGACGGAGCGTGTCCTGGGACAGGCGATCAAAGAAAGTGGAATTCCAAGAGAAGAATTCTTTATTGCAACCAAAGCCTGGATTGATGAAAGAGGATACAGAGAAGTGCAGGCAGCTGTGGATCGGAGCCTTCAGCGTCTGCAGATGGATTATCTGGATCTGTATCTGATTCACTGGCCAAAGTCTTCGCTGAAAGAAACCGACTGGAAAGAACGTGATATAGAGACCTGGCGTGCCATGGAGGAACTGTGCATGGCCGGAAAAATGAGAGGACTTGGCTTAAGTAACTTCCTGCCGAATCATCTGGATGTGATCATGAAACATGCAAAGTTAAAACCGCAGGTAGACCAGCTGGAGATTCATCCTGGATATTCCCAGGAGGCGGCAGTAGCTTACGGACAAAGTAAAGGTGTCCGTATGCAGGCATGGAGTCCTCTGGGACGGGGAGATACGATCCATAATGAAATGATGTCCATGTTTACTGAAAAATATGGCAAATCGGCATCTCAGATCTGTCTGAGATTCCTGATCCAGAAGGGGATTATTCCACTGGTAAAATCTTCTTCCATCGAACATATGAAGCAGAACATGGAAGTGTTTGACTTCGAGCTTTCTACAGAAGATATGCAGATATTATCCTGTATGCCACAGACCATCTGGAGAGGGGAACATCCGGAATTCAAGATTCCGGTGAAAGCAAGCAATTTCAACCAATAGAAGGAGAATGACATGGAATACGAAAACAGAACAGAAAATCCACTTGGAGTTCTGCCTGTTCCGGTATTGCTGAAGAAGTTTGCGGTGCCAAGTATCATAGCGATGCTTACAAGCGCACTGTATAACATTGTAGATCAGTTTTTCATAGGAAACAGCGTGGGTGCACTGGGAAATGCTGCAACGAATATAGCATTTCCCTTAAGCACCGCCTGTATTTCCATTGCCCTGCTGTTTGGAATCGGCGGGGCATCTGCATTTAATCTGGCAAAAGGCAGGGGGAATGAAGAGGAAGCAGTACACTGTATGGGAAATGCCATTACCGGAATGGTAGTATTAGGATGTCTGTTATTATGCATTACACAATTATTTTTGGAACCGATGATCCGATTTTTCGGCGCACCGGACAGTATCATGGAATATGCCAAGACTTATATTCGAATTACCTCACTTGGATTCCCGGTGCTGATTCTGACTGCGGGAGGAGGGCACCTGATCCGTGCAGATGGCAGTCCGAAGATGTCTATGATCTGTAATGTGACCGGAGCCATTATCAATACGATTCTGGATGCTCTGTTTGTATTTGGATTTGAATGGGGGATGGCAGGAGCTGCCTGGGCGACTGTGATAGGACAGTATATTTCAGTGATGCTGGTCATTCGTTATCTGAGCCATTGCAAAACCGTGGATTTAAAACCGAAACATCTGAAACCGGCAGCAGGTTATATGAAAAAGGATGTAACTTTGGGAGCTGCGTCGTGCAGCAACCAGCTTGCTATGATGGTAGTACAGCTTGTCATGAACAAGTCACTGACCTATTATGGCGGTCTGTCTTCTTATGGACAGGAGATTCCACTGGCCTGTGCGGGGATTATTACAAAAGTCAATCAGGTATTCTTTTCCATTATCATTGGAATTTCCCAGGGATTACAGCCGATTGTCAGCTACAATTATGGCGCGAAGCAATATGATCGTGTAAAAAAAGGATATTTGCTGGCAGCGAAGAGCGGGCTAATGATTTCAGTAATTGCTTTTCTGATTTTTCAGATTTTCCCAAGACAGATCATTGCGATCTTTGGAAATGGAAGTGAAGAGTATATTCGTTTTGCAGTCAGTTACTTCAGGATCTTCTTATTCTTTACCTTCCTGAACTTCATCCAGCCCATCACTTCCAATAGCTTTACAGCCATTGGAAAGCCGGGACTTGGAATGTTTCTGTCACTGACCAGACAAATTCTGTTTTTGCTGCCACTCATTGTGATACTTCCGTTTTTTATCGGTATTGACGGAATACTCTTTGCCGGACCGATTGCAGACGGACTCGCTGGAGCAGTGGCAGTGTTCCTGATGTACCGGGAACTGAAGCGTCCGGAATATCAGGTATAAGGTGACTCAGGAGACAATATTCTGAAGCCAGATGCCTTTTTTTACCAGAATAAAGCCGATGACACATTTGATCAGATCGCAGATCTGGACAATCGTGTAGATCGCAAGTACCGGAAGGCCGGTAAAACGGCTTAAGATATAGGCAACGGTAACACTGACGCACCAGATAAAGACACTGTCAAACAAAAATGTAATAATGGTTTTTCCACCGGAACGTAAGGTAAAGTAGCAGGCATGTAAGAAAGCATTCTGCGGCATGAAAATGGCAGTAATAATAATGAAGTTTCGTGCCAGAATCCTTACTTCCGGTGTTGTGTTATACAGCTGCGGGAACAATGGAGAGAGAAGCAGCATCACCAAAGCAACTCCGGTACAGCAGAACACCGAAAATGCAATCATCTTGTTATCCGTATCCCGTGCTTCCTTCATCTTGCCGGCGCCCAGGAGCTGTCCCACGATGATAGCTACGGAATCACCCAGCGCAATAAATACAATATTAAATACATTGTTGATTGTATTGGAGATATTCAGTCCGGCGACCACATTCAGTCCGCGAACGGAATAACATTGTGTCAGCATAGCCATACCAGCCGCCCAGAGGGTCTCATTAAAGAGCAAAGGAGATCCTTTGACGGCAATTTTTTTGCAGAGATCCGCAGGAACCTTTAAAGTGTGATACAGACCTTTGGCAAAAGTATGTTCCTCAGAATGGCGATGGGTAACTGTCACAATGATGGCAGCCTCCACGTAACGGGAAAGAACAGTAGCAATAGCAGCTCCGGTTACACCCAGTTCCGGGAAAAAGAATTTTCCATAGATCAGAAAATAGTTAAAAGTAAGATTCACCAGGACAGAGACAATTCCCGCTTTCATTGGCAGCACGGTTTCTCCACATTCCCGCAGAGTACTGGCATACACCTGGCTGACCAGAAAAGCCGGAAGCCCAAGGAGCATTACATATAGATACTGACTTCCATAGGAAAGAATGGCAGCGGCATCAGCGGCTTCTCCTTCCCCGTTCAGGTAAAACTGAATCAGATTCGGGCCGGCTGTCAGAAACAGCACAATGGTACAGGCCGTCAGAACCATCGCCAGCCACAGCTTAAAACGGAATGTCTGACGGACACCTTCGGTATCTCCCTGACCGTAAAACTGTGCCGTAAAAATACCGGCGCCGGATACTCCGCCGAAAATGCACAGATTATAGACAAAAATCAGCTGATTTACAATGGCGGCACCAGACATCTGCTCCGTCCCCACACGTCCGATCATAATATTATCCAGCAGACTTACAAAATTTGTAATCCCATTCTGGATCATAATCGGAACTGCAATCAGCAGAACCATCTTATAAAACTTCTTATTTCCTATAAACTTCTTAATGAAAGAATGATTCCTGTTCACAAAAATTCCCCCTCTGTATGTACGAAATGCAGTACCCTCACTCTACTATAAAAAGAATAGAAAAGCAACAAAAAAAACTTTACTTTAGTGTGCTACTATGATAAAATGCAAAAGTGATAAAAACAACGACCACTTGGAGGAGATAAGATCATGAAAAAAGGTTTGGCTATCGTATTAAGCGCTGGTATGGTAATGGGTATGGCAATGCCTGCATGTGCAGCAGATGCAGATATGGTTTATGCAGTAGAAGCAGGTTCTGCAGGAGAAGCCGCAGCAGAAGAAAAAGGATTTCAGTACAATTCTGTAGCATCTCAGGCAGATGCACTGATGGAAGTAGCTTCCGGTACTTCTGATGCAGCAATCATTGACCTTCTGATGGCAGGTGCGATGATCGGAGAAGGCACCAGCTATCCAAATCTGGTACATACAGATGAACTGACTACGGAAGAATATGGTGTGGGATGCAGAAAAGGGTCAGACCTTGCAGCATATATTAATGAAGTATTCGCAGAGACTTATGCAGATGGTTCCATGAAAGAACTGGCTGAAAAGTATGGGGTACAGGATGCACTGGTAGAACAGGGCGCAGAAGAAGATGCTACAGAAGTGACAGAAGAAGAGACTGAGAATGCCACAGAAGCAGCTACCGAAGCAGCAGAGGACAGCGATGTAGCTTATATTCAGGACAAGGGTTCTCTGATTGTTGGTATTACAGATTTTGAACCAATGGATTACAAAGATGAGAACGGTGACTGGATCGGATTTGATGCAGATATGGCTGGTGTCGTAGCAGAAAAGCTGGGCGTTGACGTGGAATTCGTAGAGATCGACTGGGATAACAAGATCATGGAACTGGATTCCAAGAATATCGACGTGGTATGGAATGGTATGACATTGACAGATGAAGTGACCAATTCCATGGAATGCACCAATGCTTACTGTAACAACGCACAGGTAGTGGTTGTTCCGGCAGAATAAAAAGAACGTGTTATACACATCATAACTACAAAATCTACATGAGGCAGAGGGCAGGCTCTCTGCCTTGTGTATGTAAGGGGAAAAAGAATGTTTGTACAGGTTACAATGGAATTATTAAGAGGCATGGGAACCATGTTTCAGATCTTTCTTCTGACACTGGTGTTTTCATTGCCGCTGGGACTGGTGCTGGCGCTGGGGACTATGAGCAAGTTCAAGCCTCTGAGCTATCTGATCCAGGTTCTGGTATGGATCATCAGGGGAACACCTCTGATGTTGCAGCTGATTATTATCTTTTACGGTCCTGGCATGTGGCTGGGACATAATATCTGGGGCGGCAATGAAGCCGGACGTATCACGGCAACTGTGGTGGCTTTTACCATCAATTATGCCTGTTATTTTTCTGTGATCTTCCGTGGCGGAATCGAGGGGATTCCTGCAGGGCAGCGGGAAGCAGGCCAGGTGCTGGGGATGACCAGAAGCCAGATCTTCTTTAAGATCACACTGCTTCAGATGGTGAAACGGGTAGTGCCGCCGATGTCCAATGAGATCATTACTCTGGTCAAGGATACTTCCCTGGCCAGAATCATTGCAGCGCAGGAACTGACACAGAGGGGATACTCCTTTATGAAATCAGCGGGGCTGGTATGGCCGTTGTTCTATACCGGTCTGTTTTATCTGATCTTCGTAGGTATTCTTACCTTATTATTTAATTACATTGAAAAACGACTGGATTATTTCAGATAGGGGGCTTGAAAAATGGCAATATTGGAAGTAAAAAATATCGAAAAACATTTTGGAAGTACCCAGGTTCTGAAAGATGTCAGTTTTTCCATGGAAGAGGGAAGTGCGCTGGCGATTATCGGATCTTCCGGATCCGGCAAGACGACACTCCTGAGATGTCTGAATTTTCTTGAGACACCCAATGAAGGGAGCATTACCGTAAAGGGAGAAACTCTGTATGATGCCTCCAGAGGAACCAGCCAGAATGAACGGGAACTGAGAAAAAAGAGACTCCATTTTGGAATGGTATTTCAGTCTTTTAATCTGTTTCCACAGTACACGGCGTTGGAAAATGTGATGCTGGCTGAGCAGCTGCTGGCAAAAGAACGACCAGATTATAATCAAAATAAAAAGGCCATTCTGGAAGAAATCCATGCACATGGAGAGGCACTTCTGAAGAAGATGGGGCTGGAACAGAGAGAGAATCACTATCCACATCAGCTCTCAGGTGGACAGCAGCAGCGAGTGGCGATTGCAAGGGCGCTGGCATTGAAGCCAGATATTCTCTGCTTTGATGAACCAACATCTGCACTGGATCCAGAGCTGACCGGAGAAGTCCTGAAGGTAATCAGAGGACTGGCAGATCAGAAGACAACGATGATCATCGTTACCCATGAGATGGCATTTGCCAGGGATGTGGCAGATGAGATCATCTTTATGGATGAAGGCTATATTGTAGAACAGGGAAAAGCAAGAGAAGTGATCGAACATCCGAAGGAAGAGCGCACGAAGCAGTTTTTGTCACGTTATACACAGGGATAAGAGAACGAAACAATCAAGAACAAAATGTTTCACAAAGCAGTTTGAGAGAGCAGTATCTTTCAGACTGCTTTTTGTATTTCTGTGAATACAATGTGTCAATCGGTAAAATGCTATAAAAAACTCTTAAATATTTCTGAATTTTCGATATATTTGGTCTTACCAAATGAAAAAAATGGGAGTATAATACGTCATTGATAAAATATAGACGTATCTTAGGAGAGTCAGAAAGAGGTGATAATATGGGTGACCTTGCGACAAAACTGCAAGAAGAGCTTACCTGTGAGACGGTCTTCAAGATCGGTGGAATCGGGATAGCAGAGTCTACAGTCATTACCTGGGTAATTATGGCAGTACTGTTACTATTTGCAATCCTCATGACACGGAATCTGAAGGTAGACCATATCAGTAAGAGACAGGCGGCCGCAGAATTTATTGTCGTAAAACTGAACAGTATGGTCGAGGGTATGATTGGTAAAGAGAACCGAAAGTTTGTACCGTATCTGATAACGGTTCTGCTTTATATCGGCGTATCCAACGTCATTGGTTTATTTGGTTTAAAACCACCGACAAAAGACCTGAATGTGACAGCTGCACTTTCGATTATGAGTATTATACTGATTGAGGCAGCGGGAATTCAGAAAAGAGGAGTCAAGGGATGGTGCAAGAACTTTGCAGAGCCAATCGCCATTGTAGCACCGATCAACGTATTGGAGATCTTCATCCGTCCGTTGTCGCTGTGTATGCGATTATTTGGTAATGTTCTTGGTGCATTCGTCATCATGGAGTTGATTAAACAGCTGGTACCAGTTGTACTTCCGCTTCCATTCAGTTTTTATTTTGATATTTTTGACGGACTGATTCAGGCATATGTATTCGTATTCCTGACATCATTATTTATTAAAGAAGCTTAAAAAACGAAAAACACGTAAAGGAGAATAAAAAAATGAGTACATTAATCGCAATTGGAGCAGGTATCGCTGTACTGACAGGTATTGGAGCAGGTATTGGTATCGGAATCGCAACAGGTAAAGCAACTGACGCTGTAGCACGTCAGCCGGAAGCAGAGGGAAAGATCACAAAGTTACTTCTTCTTGGTTGTGCACTGGCCGAAGCAACTGCTATTTACGGTTTCGTTATTGCACTTTTATGTATCATGTTCCTTGGTTAATCGAAAGAGAGAACAGTATTTATAACAGGAAGGTAGGTTAACCAGGATGTTAAGATTAGACTGGAATTTAGTATTTACAGTAATTAACCTGTTAATTCTGTATGTTCTGATGAGAAAGTTTTTGTTCAAACCGGTGAATGAGATTCTGGAAAAACGTCAGAAAGAAGAAGATGCAAGACTGGCTGATGCAGAAGCTGCAAAAAACAGTGCATTAAAGAGCAAGGAAGAATACGAAGCATCTATCAAAAATGCAGAACAGGAAAAAGCACAGATCGTTGCAAAGGCAAGAGAAGAAGCCGCAGGCGAATACAGCCGTATTGTAGATGAGGCTCAGAAAAAAGCCGGAACTATTGTGGAAAAAGCATGCAGCGATGCAGAGCAGGAGAAAAAGAAGATTATGCAGCAGGCAGAGACTGCAGTCCGTGATATGGTAGTGACAGCAGCAGCCCGTGTGGCAGGAGAAAAAGAAGGAACGGATAATGACCGTGCTTTATATGATGAATTTCTTCGCCAGCAGTAAGGTGTGCTTAAAAAAGGAGATTAGAAGATGATACAGGCAGTAGAAAAGTATGCAACCATGTTAAAGGAATTAGAGATTCCTGAAGATGTGATCGAGCAGGCCCTTGATATCTTCCAGACAGTTCCGGTATTAATGGAACAGTTCTGTAATCCAGCTGCAGACCTGGCTGGAAAGCACAGAGCAATTGATAAAATTTTCCCATCTCAGATCCGTGATATGATCAAGGTAATGTGTGATGATCAGGATATTGAACTGTTTCCTGAAGTATGCAAAGCCTATAAAGAGACACAGTGGAAAAAGACCGGAAAAGAACGGGCCATTTTAAAATATGTAACGGAACCAACAGAGGCACAGCTGGAAGGCATTCGTGAATTTGTAAAAAAAGAAAGCGGATCAGATGAGATTGAGCTGGTTTGCGAAAAAGATGAGAGCCTTGGCGGTGGATTTGTATTATCAATCGGTAATAAAGAATATGACTGGTCCACAGAAGGCAGAATTAAGCAGCTGACAGAGAAGATTCTTGGTGATAACAGAGAGGGTAAGCATTCCCAGACACTGGAAGGCATTATCTCTATTTTACAGAGCGAGATCGAAGACTTTGATCTGGAAGCAAAAGATAAAGAAGTAGGTACCGTAAAATCTGTAGGTGACGGTATCGTAAATATTGATGGTATTGACCATGCCATGTATGGCGAGATTGTCATTTTTGATAACGGTATCAAGGGTATGGTACAGGATATCAAACGTGACGAGATCGGATGTATTCTGTTCGGAAGCGACAGTGAGATCCGTGAAGGAAGTCGTGTGATGAGAACCGGAAGAAAGGCTGGTATCCCGGTAGGAGATCAGTTCCTTGGCCGTGTTATCAATGCACTTGGTGCACCAGTCGATGGAGAAGGAGATATTCCATCCAGCGATTACCGTCCAATCGAAAACGAAGCGCCAGGTATTGTGGATCGTAAATCCGTATCCGTACCACTGGAGACCGGTATTTTGTCTATCGATTCCATGTTCCCAATCGGACGTGGACAGCGAGAACTGATCATCGGTGACAGACAGACTGGTAAGACTTCTATCGCAATCGATGCCATTCTGAACCAGAAAGGCAAAGATGTAAAATGTATTTATGTAGCAATCGGTCAGAAAGCTTCTACCGTAGCAAAGATTGTTCATACTTTAAAAGCGCATGATGCCATGGAATATACCACAGTTGTGGTATCTACTGCATCCGATCCGGCACCTCTTCAGTATATGGCTCCATATTCCGGAACTGCGCTGGCAGAGTATTTTATGTATCAGGGAAAGGATGTTCTGATCGTATACGATGATCTGTCCAAGCATGCAGTGGCTTACCGTGCCCTGTCTCTGCTTCTGGAACGTTCACCGGGACGTGAGGCTTATCCTGGAGACGTATTCTATCTGCATTCCAGACTTCTGGAGCGTTCCAGCCGTCTGAATGAAAAAGCAGGCGGAGGATCCATTACTGCGTTGCCGATTATTGAGACCCAGGCAGGTGACGTATCTGCTTATATTCCGACCAACGTCATTTCCATTACGGATGGTCAGATCTTCCTGGAGAGCGACCTGTTCTTCTCAGGTATGAGACCAGCGGTCAATGTAGGTCTTTCTGTATCCCGTGTAGGTGGTGCAGCTCAGACAAAGGCTATGAAAAAAGCAGCCGGAAGTATCCGTATCGATCTGGCACAGTATCGTGAGATGGAAGTATTTACTCAGTTCTCATCGGATCTGGATCCTGCCACAGTGGAACAGCTGAAGTATGGAAAAGGACTGATGGAACTGCTGAAGCAGCCACTGTGCAAGCCATTTTCCATGCCACAGCAGGTTATCATGCTGTGTGCAGCTACCGGAAAAGTCATGATCGATGTACCGGTAGAAAAGATCAGAGAATTCCGTACCGGAATGCTGGATTACTTTGCAAAGAGTCAGCCGGCTATTGTCCGTGAACTGGAGACTACCGGACAGCTCAGTGACAGCCTTCGCGATCAGATCGTAAAGGCAGCAGAAGAGTACAGAGATCAGGTCTGGAATAAAGAAGTATAGGTGGTGATCCAATGGCAAATGCAAGAGAGATACAGGGCAGAATAAAGAGTATCAATGATACGATGAAGATCACCAATGCAATGTATATGATATCATCCACCAAACTCCAGCGTGCCAAAAAGGAACTGGCAGAAACAGAACCGTTTTTCTTCACCATGCAGAGCATGATTGCGAGAACCGTTCGTCATATGCCGGAAATGAATCACCGGTATCTGACTCATGACCCGGTGGGATCGGGAAAAAAGAGAGGCTTTCTTGTAATCACAGCAGATAAGGGACTGGCTGGTGCATACAATCACAATGTACTGAAGCTGGCAGAAGAAGAACTGGAACATTCAAAAGAATGGAATCTGTTCGTAGTAGGAGAACTGGGAAGACAGTATTTTGCCGGAAAGAAAATTGCGGTAGATGAGCATTTTCTTTATACCGCCCAGCATCCGACCTTTGACAGAGCCCGTGTCATCACCAGCAGACTGCTGGAAAAATTTGATAACGGGGAACTGGATGAAATCGATATTATCTTTACATCCATGAAGAATGGAATGCAGAGTGAAACAAAAATGGAGCGTCTGCTCCCATTGACACAGCAGGATTTTTCCAATCATCTTCAGCATACAGCCGGTGTCATGCAGGAGGAATTTATCTTTTCTCCTTCTCCACAGGCCGTTCTGGAAAGTGTAGTTCCGAACTATATTACAGGATATATTTTCGGAGCTCTGGTGGAATCATTCTGCAGTGAACACAATGCCCGTATGATGGCAATGGAAGCAGCAAATGACAGCGCAAAAGATATGCTTCATCAGCTGTCAATCGAATATAACCGTGTGCGTCAGGCCGCCATTACTCAGGAGATTACAGAAGTAGTCAGCGGTGCAAAAGCACAGAAACGTAAGAAGAAAGGAGACCGCTGAAAATGAATGTAGGGAAAATCGTACAGATTCAGGGACCAGTCATCGATGTGGAATTCCAGAACGGTGAACTGCCTTATATCAAGGACGCCCTGGAAGTCAACAACGATGGAAAACGCTGCGTTATGGAAGTGGCTCAGCATGTAGGAAAAAATACCGTACGTTGTATTATGCTTGCATCCAGTGAAGGACTTCACAGAGATATGGAAGTTGTTGCAACCGGAAGCGGTATCAAAGTGCCGGTTGGGGAAAAGACCCTTGGTCGACTGTTTAACGTATTGGGAGAGACGATAGACGGAGAGGAATCTCTGGAAAAAGAAGAACATTGGTGTATTCACAGAGAACCGCCAACATTTGAAGATCAGAGCCCGGTAGTAGAGATGCTGGAGACTGGTATCAAGGTTATCGACCTTCTGGCACCTTATGCCAAAGGTGGTAAGATCGGTCTGTTCGGTGGCGCCGGTGTAGGGAAAACCGTGCTGATTCAGGAGCTGATCCGTAACATTGCCACAGAACATGGCGGATATTCTATCTTCACTGGTGTTGGAGAACGTTCCCGTGAAGGTAATGACCTTTGGACAGAAATGAAAGAATCTGGAGTTCTGGATAAGACCGCTCTGGTATTTGGACAGATGAATGAGCCACCTGGAGCTCGTATGCGTGTGGCTGAGACAGGACTGACCATGGCGGAATATTTCCGTGATGAACAGCATCAGAACGTGTTGCTCTTTATTGATAATATTTTCCGTTTCGTACAGGCTGGTTCCGAAGTATCTGCACTGCTGGGACGTATGCCTTCCGCAGTAGGTTATCAGCCGACACTGGCAAATGAACTGGGTGCACTTCAGGAACGAATTGCATCCACAAAGAAAGGTTCTGTAACATCCGTACAGGCAGTTTATGTACCGGCCGATGACTTGACAGACCCGGCTCCGGCGACCACATTCGCTCATCTGGATGCTACCACCGTACTTTCCAGAAAGATCGTAGAACAGGGTATTTATCCGGCTGTTGATCCGCTGGAATCCAGCTCTCGTATTCTGGAAGAAGATGTCGTAGGAAAAGAACATTATGAAACTGCTCTGAAGGTACAGGAGATGCTTCAGAAATACAAAGAACTGCAGGATATCATCGCAATCCTTGGTATGGAAGAATTATCAGCAGAAGATAAAGTAACTGTGTACCGTGCAAGAAAGATTCAGAGATTCCTTTCCCAGCCATTCCACGTAGCAGAAAACTTTACCGGTGTACCTGGAAAATATGTGCCGGTGAAAGAAACTATCCGTGGATTCAAGGCAATCATTGATGGTGAAATGGATGAATATCCGGAAGCTGCATTCTTCAATGTAGGAACCATTGATGAAGTAATTGAAAAGGCAAACGCAATGCAGAAAGGATAACTTTCCATGGCTACATTTTATTTGAAAATTGTTACAAGTAATAAAGTATTTTTCTCAGGCCGTGTATCCGTTGCGATTGTAACTGCAACGGATGGAGAAAAGGCATTTCTGGCACACCATGAGGAAATGGTGCTGGCTTTAAAGCCGGGTGAGATCCGTTTTCAGAAGGAAGACGGTACCTGGGTGACAGCAGTATCTGGCGTAGGTGTTGTACAGGCAGCCAATAACCGTGTGACAGCCATTGTAGAGTCAGCTGAACTGCCGGAAGACATCGATGCAGTGCGGGCCCGGGAGGCACGTGACCGTGCATTGGAAGAAATGCGGCAGAAGCAGAGTATCCGGGAGTACAAGACCACGCAGGCATCTCTGGCCAGAGCAATCAACCGATTAAGACATAATTCCGAACAGGGTGTCATAAAATAAGAAAAAGGCGTATGAAGGAGAGCGATCATAATTCATACGTCTTTTTTCGTGACTTAGTTGGGGACCAACCCCGGAAAAAAAGAAGCTGGTTGATTTCGGGGTAATATTGAGCAATCAGCCCGACAAAATACCCCGGAAACAAGAATATAGAGAACTTCCGTGGTAATATCGTGTAGTCAGTCCGATAAAATACCTCGAAACAAGAATATAGAGAACTTCCGTGGTAATCGAATGTCAGCTTAGCCCATATACATACCAGAAATAAGAAGTTAGAATACAGTATAGCTTGAAATGTCGGCTAATATATATTATATTGAATAAAGTCAATCTCAAAGACAATTTTGATAACTGAAGTGTATATATCAGAAAGGAAAGTGTATGTTTACAAAATTTTTGACTGTATTTTTGGTTTCGATGTTACCGCTGGCTGAGCTTCGTGTAGCAGTACCACTGGCTGTGGGAATGAAGCTTCCGCTTGTAGCTTCTTACATCATATGTATCATTGGAAATATGATTCCAGTTCCATTTATCTATTTCTTTGCAAGAAAAGTGCTGGAATGGGGGGCAACCAAACCACTGCTGGAGAAGCCATTTACCTGGATTCTGAAAAAGGGAGAAAAGGGTGGCGAGAAGTTGATGGCAAAGGTGGGAAGAAGTACCTATGTGGCTCTGTTCCTGTTTGTAGGTATTCCGATTCCGGGAACCGGTGCATGGACCGGAACACTGGCAGCCAGTATTCTGGATCTGGATTTTAAGAAGAGCGTTCTTGCTGCTCTGGGAGGAGTGCTTTTAGCCGGAATTATCATGGGCGTGGCAAGTACCGGAGTATTCAGTTTAATAGGATTAGTATAAAGAGAAGGGACCAGATGGTGGTAAAGCCAAATCTGGTCCCTTTTTAAATAGATTTTAAAAATAGTTCGTGAATGTGTGTGTCGTTGTCTAATTCTGGATGAAAGGCATAAGCGAACTGATTGCCGTAGCGTACCCCAACAATTTTTCCATCCACTTCTGCAAGAATCTCCACATCCGGGGCAGCTTTGGATACATAAGGAGCCCGGATGAAGGTCATCGGGACTTCGCCGATTCCTTTGACTTCGGATACTGTATGAAAGCTGCCAAGCTGTCGGCCATAGGCATTTCGTTTTACTGTAATTGGAAGGGTGGCAAAATGAGCGGCTTCCTGACCTTCGATGGCAGATGCCAGCAGAATCATTCCGGCACAGGTGGCCAATACCGGCATCCCATCCTGAATTCGTTTTTGTAAAGGTTCAAACATCTCTTGTTCATGGAGCAGAAGGCTCTGAGTAGTGCTTTCCCCGCCAGGGAGAATCAGCCCATCAAAGTCCTGCTTTAGATCAGATGCCTGGCGTAGCTCAATATGATTTATACCCAGACGATCCAGCATTTGTTCCTGTTCGATAAAAGCACCCTGTAGTGCAAGTACTGCGACGGTCATGTCAGATTCCTCTTTCTGCCATAATCAGCTGAATTTCCTGTTCATTAATACCCACCATAGCTTCCCCCAGATCTTCCGATAATTTCGCAATCAGGGCGGCATCGGTATAGTTGGTAACAGCCTGAACAATGGCAGATGCACGTTTTTCCGGATTGCCGGATTTAAAGATACCGGATCCAACAAAGACACCCTCCGCACCAAGCTGCATCATCAGAGAAGCATCAGCAGGGGTAGCGACTCCGCCGGCTGCAAAATTTACTACCGGGAGACGATGGTTTTCATGAACATATTTTACCAGTTCATAAGCTACCTGAAGCTGCTTGGCTGCTTCAAAGAGTTCGTCTTCACGCATACTTCCGATGCGGGCGATTTCACTGTTCATTTTGCGCATATGGCGGACTGCCTGGATAATATCGCCAGTACCAGGTTCTCCCTTGGTACGGATCATGGAAGCACCTTCATTGATACGTCTCAGAGCTTCCCCCAGATCTTTGGCACCGCACACGAATGGCACTTTGAATTCTCTCTTATTGATATGGTAGACATCATCTGCAGGAGAAAGAACTTCGCTTTCATCGATATAGTCAATCTCCAGCGCCTGCAGAATCTGAGCTTCTGCAAAATGACCGATACGACATTTGGCCATAACCGGGATGGATACCGCATCCTGAATCTTCTTAATCAGCTTTGGATCGCTCATACGAGATACGCCGCCGGCCGCACGGATATCAGCAGGGATACGTTCCAGTGCCATAACAGCGCAGGCGCCGGCAGCTTCTGCGATCTTTGCCTGTTCTGGTGTGGTGACGTCCATGATGACACCACCCTTCAGCATCTGGGCCAGTTGTTTATTTAACTCATATCGTTCTGTTACTTTCTCCATAATAAAAATCCTCCTCGTTCAGCTATTCCATAATAATTGCTGTGCCATTTCTGCATTGGTAAAACAGGTTGCACAGAGTTTATGCACCGAGTATAATGGAGAAGTGATATTATGAAAATAATCAATTTCAATATATTCAGTAATACCAGATGGGAGAAATAAACAAACAGTGCTTACTTACAATTTTACTAATACAGGGTCAGATTCCCTGTACGAATACTTGTATAAATGTATCAAAAAAGACATTCTTTCCGGGAAAATCAAAGCAGGAGAGAAACTTCCGTCCAAGCGGATGTTTGCAAAAAATCTGGGTATAAGTGTGATCACGGTGGAAAACGCATATGGACAGCTGATGGCAGAAGGATATATTTATTCTCAGCCGAAACGGGGATTTTTTGTGTCAGATCTGAAGTATACCTCATCACCGGCAGCAGAGCCGAAAGTGGATATGAACCATCTTGTTCTGGCGGGAGGTGAAAATGCCTATCTGGCAGATTTTGCCAGCAATCAGACCGAGACAGAAGTGTTCCCGTTTTCGATCTGGACCAGAACCATGCGGGAGATTATGTCTGAGAAACAGGAAGAGCTTATGACGAATCCACCCTGCGGTGGAATTCTGGAGCTGCGGGAGAATATCGCCAGGTATCTGATGGACTTCCGGGGAATGAGTGTGAGAAGAGAGCAGATCATTGTCGGGGCAGGAACGGAATACCTTTACAGTCTGCTGATCCAGCTGCTGGGTGATCGGAATATGTACGGTGTAGAGAATCCGGGATATCATAAAGTGGCGAAGATCTATAAAAGCATGGGGGTACCATATTGCTATCTGAATATGGATCATGCAGGAGTAAGAATGGATGAGCTGGAAGAGAAAAAAGTTCAGATTCTTCATATCTCCCCGTCTCATCATTTTCCAACCGGCGTGGTGATGCCGGTGAGCCGGCGCTATGAGCTCCTGGGATGGGTTGCGGGAAATCCGAAGCGCTATATCATTGAGGATGATTATGACAGTGAACTGCGTCTGGGCGGAAAGCCGATTCCGACACTGCAGAGTATGGATGTGTCAGGGAAGGTCATTTATATGAATACGTTCACCAAGACACTGTCCTCCACGGTGCGTATCAGCTATATGGTGCTCCCGGATCAGCTGGCAGAGTTGTTCTATCAGAAGCTGAGCTTTTATTCCTGTACCGTGTCCAATTTCGAACAATATACACTGGCCCGGTTTATTCAGAATGGCAGCTTTGAAAAACACATCAATCGTCTGCGCAATTATTACCAGACCAAGAGGGATCAGCTGATGGAGGCCTTTGGCAGTCACCCGATTCATAAATACATATCCATTTATGAAGAAGAGGCAGGGGTACACTTCCTGATGAAGATTGATACAAAGAAAAGTGAAAAAGCGGTTCTGGATGCAGCCAGATCCAGGGGGATTCGACTGAATCCGGTATCTGGTTATTACTTTGGCACACCACCAGAGGAAGAACAGGTATACGTTATGAACTATTCTTCCGTACCACTGGAAAAAAAAGAAGAGATTGTTTCTGGAATTTATGAATCTATTTTGTGAAAAATGAGTATTGCAATTCCTATAAGATCACAGGTATAATATGGGTAACATTGTCCTGAAGCCATCTTACAGCCTGCACCTGGGGAGCAGCGGTTTTTGGGCATGCACGGTGCAATCCGTGTGAATATAAATGAATAGCGAGGAGTACTGATTATGGAAATGAAGCCTGTAAAAGAAGGAAAAGTACGTGAGATTTATGACAACGGTGACAGCCTGGTTATGGTAGCAACGGATCGTATCAGCTGTTTTGACGTGATCCTGAACAACGAAGTAACCAAAAAAGGTACCGTACTGACACAGATGTCTAAGTTCTGGTTTGACCTGACAGAAGACATTCTGCCGAATCACATGATTTCCGTAGATGTAAAAGACATGCCGGAATATTTCCAGCAGCCGAAGTTCGATGGCAACAGCATGCTTTGCCGCAAACTGGAGATGCTGCCAGTAGAATGTATTGTGCGCGGCTACATCACAGGAAGCGGATGGGCAAGTTATCAGAAGACCGGTGAAGTATGTGGAATCAAGCTTCCAGAAGGATTAAGAGAATCCGATAAGCTTCCGGAACCGATCTACACCCCATCTACCAAAGCTGAGATCGGTGATCACGATGAGAACATTTCCTATGAACAGAGTATTGCTTACCTGGAAAAGAGATTCCCGGGTAAAGGCGAAGAATATGCAGCGAAGCTGCGTGATTACACCATCGCTTTATATAAAAAGTGTGCAGAATACGCACTGAGCCGTGGCATTATTATTGCAGATACCAAGTTTGAATTCGGCCTGGATGAGAATGGCAATATTGTGATTGGTGACGAGATGCTGACACCGGACAGCTCCAGATTCTGGCCTGCAGAAGGATACGAACCAGGACATGGTCAGCCATCCTTTGACAAACAGTTTGCACGTGACTGGCTCAAGGCTAATCCGGATAATGACTGGACACTGCCACAGGAGATTGTAGATAAAACCATTGCAAAGTATCTGCAGGCTTATGAACTGCTGACAGGAAAGGCACTGGCATAAGAACCGGAGTGGTTCAGTAAGAAGTAATTAGAACGTGAGAAAACCGGCGATGTGGGAGTACAACATATCGTCGGTTTTTCAGCATATGAAAAATAAAGGAAACAGATATGAATCGATGGAAAAAGGCCACCACCATGCTGGCGCTGCTGACAGCCGGACTGCTGACAGGATGTGGAGACAGCAGTAAAACAGAAGAAGTACACAGCTTTGCAGTATGGGAAAAGACAGAGGATGCCGCCTATACTTTTTCAGATGGCGTGACAGCCGAAAAATGGAAGAATGAAAAAGAGAATACACAGCAATATCGTTATCGGCTGGAAGATGGCACAGATCTGCTTCAGACAACTGATATACTGTCCCCGGAGGAAGAAATCGATTCGGAATTGTCAGGATTTGGCGGTCTGGAAGAGACAGCGCAGGAAAATGTACGGGCATATTATCAGAAGCAGGGAATCATCTATAATCTTGAAAAAGAACTGGAAGATGCTTATGAGGACTATCTGGCCTGTGCGGACGGCCGGGAGCATTTCACCTGTCATGAGGTTTCCCAGGATGTGACGGAATCTGCGGAAAACGGAACTTATATGGTGGTTCTCACAGCAGTTACCACGCCGAAAAAGCTGCATTTTGACGGGGGAACGACCTGCAATTATCAGACCGCCATTTTTGACCGGAAGAGTGGAAAGACCATAGATATCTGGGATCTGTTTACAAAATCCCAGACGGAGACGAAGGAAGAACTGGCAAAGATCTGTTCGGTGGAGGATACCACTGTTTCGGAGCAGGATGTAGGCCCTGTTATGGATCAGAGCCAGATCCTGCTGTTTCAGGATTATCTGGAAGTCTGGTTCCCATATGGAACCTGGGAGAGACAGGAGTTTGATAAGGGATTTGGATTTGAGTATGAAAAAATAGGGGGATTACTCTATGACTGGGCGATCCCGTCAAAAAAGGAGTAAAGTCATGCGTTTGCAGAAAGTACAGGATGAATTAAAAGAAAAAGGCTGGGAGTACCGATATACGGAAGAAGCAGGCCTTGGAAGCATTGATTTTGAGTACCGGGGGATCAGTTATCATATCTGGGAATTTGATGAGAATGGCCTGGGAGCAGAGAGCAACATCCGTACCGCAGGAAGGACAGAGGACTTCACTGGTCCGGATTATGAAGAACAGATTGTGCAGCTGGTAAAAGAAAGGCAGTAGAAAAACAGGAGAAGAATCATGAAACAAGCGAAAGCCATTGTGCTGGCAGCCGGACAGGGAAAGCGTATGGGAAGTGTAGTGCCGAAGCAGTTTCTGGAGCTGGACGGTAAGCCGCTGCTGTATTATTCACTGGAGTGTTTTGAGCAGTCTGAACTGATCTCAGAGATTATTCTGGTGACTGGAAAAGATGCCATTCCATTCTGTTGGAAAATTGTGGATCATTTTGGATTTCAGAAAGTAAAGTATGTAGTGCCAGGCGGGAAAGAACGATATGATTCGGTCTATGAGGGACTGAAGGCCTGTGGAGACTGTGATATCGTCTTTATCCATGATGGAGCAAGACCGTTTCCAGATGCCGGGATGCTGGAACGTACATTCGAAGCGGCGGATACGTACGGAGCCTGCGTGACGGCGGTGCCATCGAAGGATACCATGAAGCTGGGAACCCCAGATGGACTGGTGGAGCGGACATTGGATCGCAGTACTTTGTGGAATGTGCAGACACCCCAGGTGTTCTGCTATGATCTGATTATGAAGGCACATCAGGAGATTCGTAAGGGCAGTATGGAGGGTGTGACGGATGATTCTATGATCGTTGAGACACTGAGGAGCTGTCCGGTGAAGCTGGTGATGGGATCTTACGATAATATCAAAGTTACCACACCGGAGGATCTGGTGATTGCTGAAAATATTTTAAAGAGACGGAAAAAAGCCACTCTGGAGATGAAAGAAAAAGAATGAGAAGGCTTAATGTGCAGATCAATACAGGCTGGCAGGATCAAACAGTCGAACAGTATTTAAAGAAGGAACTGCAGCTGACAGCGGCACAGATTCGCAGCCTGAAGTTCCTTTCAGATGGAATACGAAAGAATGGCATGGCATGCAAAGTAGTCGACAGGCTGCAGAAGGGAGACTGGCTGGATATTCCGCTGCCGGAGAAAGAAGCAGAGAGCAGGAGGGTGGAAGCATCTGGTGTGATGCCAGAGATCCTCTATAGCGACAGAGATGTGATCTGTGTATGGAAACCATCAGGCAGAGTGACGCATCCGGTAGCAGGGCATCGGGCAGACAATGTGGCAGGAGATCTGGTGACGTATCTGGAAAGTCAGGGACTGCGGGAAACGGTACACAGTATTGGAAGGCTGGATAAAGATACCGCCGGCATTCTGGTATTTGCCCGGCACCGTATTGCTGCCGCAAGGCTCTGGCAGCAACGGGAAGACGGACGGTTTACCAAAGAATACCTGGCCTGGTGCGAAGGCGTATTCCCGGAGGAAGCAAAGTGGCAGGAACAGGAGTTGTCTGCGGCTTTGGGAAAAGCACCGGAAGTGCCAGGTCAGGGACAAAAGATGCAGGTCACGCCCATCGGCAGTCCTGCGGTTACTTATTATCAGGTGATTCGTCAGGAAAAAGAGCAGGCGCTGGTACGTCTGCATCTGAAGACCGGGCGGACTCATCAGATTCGGGTACATATGGCATATATTGGACATCCGCTGGTGGGAGATTCCCTGTACGGCCATGGAATCCCACATCAGGATGCGGCAATGCTGTGTGCCTGGAAGGTTCGGTTCTGTCAGCCATTTACAAAAGAAGAGATAGTGTTGGAACACAGGGATCCGCTGTATTCTGTGTAGAGCGTGGAAGGAGATCAGGTTTCCTGACTGACAGCGGATTGACTTTGTGCAATCAGCTCCTGCAGCGTACCAAAGTGATAGCCCATCTCTTCCCATCTTGTCAGCAGTTCATCCAGAATGGTAGCATTGGTGGAAGAGGTATTGTGCAGCAGAACAATAGCGCCAGGATGGATACGTCCAAGTAGTTTGGCAAATGCCTCTTCTTTCGATGGCTGATTATCCTGATACCAGTCTACATAGGCAAGACTCCAGAAAAAGGTGGAGTAGCCCAGATCCTTTGCCATCTGCAGGTTCTCAGTACTGTATTTTCCCTGGGGAGGACGATAGTAGTGGGGCATTTCTTCTCCGGTGATCTGGCGGTAGGCATCGGCAGTGCTGCTGAGCTCTTCAGAGAAAGCATCTATTGTTGAGATGGCAGACATATCCGGATGGTGCCAGGTATGATTGCCGAGGGTATGCCCTTCTGCGACCATGCGTTTGACCAGATCTGGTTCAGCTTCCAGGAAAGTACCTACTGTGAAGAAGGTGGCAGAAACCTGATGTTTTTTCAGGGCATCCAGGATGGCTGGAGTATTGCCATTCTCATATCCGCAGTCAAAGGTGAGGTAGATGATCTTCTCGTTCGTATCCTGAGCGTAGTAGGCATGGTAAGGCTGCAGTTCAGCTACGGTAGCGTTCCCCACAGGACGCTGTCCTTCTTCCTGAAAGCTGAGTCCCCAGTTGGCGGCTTCTGGCTGCAGGATAGAAGAAGCGGGAATGCTGGTTCTGGAATGGGCGGCCAGACGGCCTGCACCGAAACAGAGACAGAAAAAAAGGATCAGAAAAAGCTTGCGTAAATGTGCAGAATGAGGCATAATGAACTCCAGATGTTAAAAATGAATTTGTAAATATATATGTAAAAAATATGAATTTAAGACGAAAAAAGACTTGACGATTCACATGCTCGTATGTTAAGATGGACGAGCGAATGGAAGTAGGGCTTTTTTTTTATGCCTAAAATTTTGATGGCCGTCGCGGGTCATCCACAAAAATTTGTTTGAGAGCGAGGTGGAAGTTGTGCGCACAAGAATCACATTGGCATGCACAGAATGTAAGCAGCGAAATTACAACACAACAAAAGACAAAAAGAATCATCCTGACAGAATGGAGACACAGAAGTACTGCAGATTCTGTAAGAAACACACACTGCACAAAGAAACAAAATAATCCTGTCTATTTGTGAAAGGAGAACAACATGGGAGACAATTCAAAGAAGGATAAAGTCCCTGCACAGAGTTGGTCAGACGGACTCAAAGCTGAGTTCAACAAGATTATCTGGCCAAACAAAGATGATCTCGTAAAACAGACAGTCGCAGTTACAGTAGTTTCTGTAATACTGGGAGCACTGATCACCGTAATCGACAGTGTTGTTCAGTATGGTATTAATTTCTTTATTAAGTAAGGACAAGGTGAGCATATGTCAGAAGCAAACTGGTATGTCGTTCATACCTACTCAGGATATGAGAACAAGGTAAAAGCGAATATTGAAAAAACAATTGAAAACAGACATCTCGAAGACCAGATTCTTGAGGTACGCGTACCACTGGAAGAGGTTGTGGAAGTAAAGAATGGCGTTTCAAAAGCAGTCCAGAAGAAAATGTTTCCGGGTTATGTTCTACTCAACATGGTGATGAATGATGACACCTGGTATGTCGTAAGAAATACCAGAGGTGTAACAGGATTCGTCGGTCCGGGATCCAAGCCTGTGCCACTTACGGAAGAAGAGATGAAGCCGTTAGGAATTAAGAATGATAACGTAGAGATTGACTTCGGTGTTGGTGATATGGTCAATGTCATCGGAGGTATCTGGAAGGATACCGTTGGTGTGATCCAGAGCATCAATGAAGCAAAGCAGAGCGTTACCATCAATGTTGAGCTGTTCGGTCGTGAAACACCGGTAGAAATAAGTTTCACAGAGATTCAGAAAATGTAGATGAAGGTCATCCGTCAATTCGCAGACGGTTAGACAGTGGGAGGGAAATCCCCCGACAATACCACAAGGAGGTGCCTTATTAT
>CAKRVB010000001.1 GCA_934408725.1 uncultured Marvinbryantia sp. | reverse complement strand
AGTTTGTGTGTCTGTTCCGTAATGATCAGAAAATGGAAAAGCTGCCAAAAAAATTTTTGACATTTATAAAGGATTACATAGAAGAACAGTAACTGTTCAGACAGAAAGAACAATAGATATTCCAGTCAGATATATCTCTATTCCAAGAAGTTGTTTGAACTGCCTCAGAAGAAGTGAAATAATAATACAGATGATTATGGTTTCACAGGAGGTATAACAAGATGAATTATAAAAAACTAATCGGTGTCCTTATGACAGGTATGCTGCTTGGAATGGCAGGACAGGCAGTCAGTGCAGAAGATAATATTTTATATGCTGCAAGAAATTTTGCATATAGTACACTGGATGCACATGATGGAGACGAGAGCTGGATGATCCAGGGATACGGAGTGGTTGAGAGCCTGTTTAAAATGGCTGATGATATGACGGTACAGCCATGGCTTGCGGAAAGTGCAGAACTGGATGGAAATGTCTGGACAATTAAACTGAAAGACGGAGTGACATTTTCAAACGGAAATCCGATGACGGCAGATATTGTGATAAAGAATTTACAGAGATCTGCAGAAAAGAATTCCGGTAAAGCAATTCTGGGCGAGTTTACATATAATGTGTTGGATGACCTTACCTTTACAGTAGAGTCCGAGACTCCATACCCAACATTGCCAAATCTTCTTGCACAGCCTGGAAATGGAATTATTGATGTGGATTCTATTCAGGATTTTGATACAGAAACCATTGGAACCGGTCCGTTTGTAATAGAAGATTTTGTACCGGCAGGGGACGTTACTGTAACTAAGAATGAGAACTACTGGGGCGGAGATGTAAAGCTTGACGGAGCAGTTATTTACTATATACCGGATGCAGATTCTGAGTTGATGGCTATGCAGAATGGGGAACTGGACTGCTATGACAGCGTTACTTCCGATGCAATAGAGATTTTCGAGCAGGATCCGGATACGTATGATCTTGTCACGATTCCTGCAACAAGAGTACAGTTTTATCTGTTAAATGAAAATAGACTGGATGCGAATATGAGAGATGCCATTAATTATGTGGTAGATTCAGATGAAATTGCAGGATTCTTAGGAGGTGCAGTAACACCTACAGCAGGTCCGTTTAATGAAGTGGCAGCTTATGGTAAAGCAGAAAAGCAGGGAGTGGATACAGAGAAAGCGAAATCTTTGATAGAAGAAGCAGGATATACATTAAATGCGGACGGTATGTATGAAAAAGACGGAGAACCGCTGAGCCTGAAGATTTGCTATTATGATGCACGTATGCTGGGAGATATCGCAGTAGTTATGCAGGATGAACTGTCTAAGATCGGTGTAGCATCAGAACTTGTCTGCGAAGAAGACCCGGATGCAACATATATGAGTACCGGTGATTTTGACATTGCACTTTACTGCTGTGTTGCAGACATGGGCGGTGATCCGGAATATTTCCTGGACAGCGTGATCTCAGATGGTGCATTTTACAGTATCGGTGGCTTTGAAGATGAGGAATGCAAGACATTGCTGGCACAGTTGAAACAGGAAGCAGATCCTGATGTTCGTGCAGAACTTGGTAATCAGATGGTGCAGAAGATTATCGACGATGATGCAATGGGATTTGTTGCATTATTCAACAAGACAACTGTTTTAAGAAAAGGTGTTTCCGGATTCGCAGAGACCAGCCCATTTGATTTCTATGGAATAGATGCAAATACAGAAAAAGTAACAGAGTAAATGTAGCAAAAATTTGGGGGCACGGATGTATTCCGTGCCCCTTTTGGTGAATAAGGACATGAAAAAATATATTATAAAGCGATTGTTGCAGTTGATTCCGATTTTATTTGGCATAACTATTCTGACGTTTCTGCTGATGTATATTTCACCAGGGGACCCGGCTGAGAAGAAACTGACAGCCAGGAATGAAATCATATCGGCTCAGGTGTTGGAAGAGATGCGGGAAGAGATGGGATTAAACCGGTCGTTTCTGGTGCAGTACAAAGACTGGCTTCTGGATGTCTGTCATGGAGATTTTGGAATCAGTTACAGAGATAACAGACCGGTGGGAGAAAAACTGGGACAGGGATTGAAGAACACATTGATTTTATCTGTAAGCAGTCTGTTGTTTGCAGTTTTGATCTCATTTCCACTTGGTATTTATACGGCAATCCGGCAGAACAGACCGGCAGATTATGTGATCCGGTTTTTAAGTTTTGCAGGCAACAGCATTCCCGGATTCCTTCTCAGTATCCTGCTGATGTATGTATTCTGCATAAAACTGCATATTTTCCCGGTAAAAGCGAAAGAAACATTAAATGGTCTGTTTCTGCCCATGCTGGCACTGGCCATTCCCCGTATCAGCAGTTTTGTCAGACAGATACGTGCAGAAATACTGGAGCAGATGGGAAAAGACTATGTACATGGACTGAGATGCCGGGGTGTAAAAGAAAGAATCGTGCTTGTCCGGAATGTACTGCACAACGCAATGATTGCAATCATTACACTTCTTGGACTTTCTATAGGTGAAATGATGGCCGGAAGCGTAGTAATTGAAACGATTTTCAGCTGGCAGGGAATTGGAAAACTGGTGATGGATTCGATCACGGCCAGAGACTATCCGGTAGTACAGGGATTTGTGCTGATTATGGCAGTCATCTATGTCGGTGTGAATCTTCTTACGGATATCAGTTATCATATATTTGATCCCCGGATAGAAAGAGGTTAAGGATGAAGGGCAAGACAAAAAGAAATTTAATCATTTTTATGGTGCTGGCAGCACTGTTAATCGGACTGGCCCTGATCGCACCATATCTGACGGTAAATGATCCATATGCGACCAATTCTGCCGCTATGAAGCTTGGACCATGCAGAGAGTATCCATTTGGCACTGACAAAATGGGGAGATGTGTGTTCAGCCGGGTCATGATGGGCGCACGGACCAGTATTTTCTGCTCCCTTTTACTGGTTGCGATTACCTTTGTAACGGGAACGATTCTTGGAGTATTCTGCGGTTATTATGGTGGAATTGCAGATACGGTGATTATGCGTCTGGCTGATATCCTTCTGGCATTTCCACAGATGGTACTTGCCATTGCAGTAGCAGGAATCCTGGGTGGAAGCATGGTGAATGCCATGATAGCACTTGGAATTTCAGGCTGGACAGTGTATGCACGTCTGGCAAAGAGTCAGGTATTGATGTTAAAAGAAGAAGAATTTATCAAGGCGGCGAAAATGGGAGGTTGCAGTGATCTTTATATCATGATGTTTCATATTCTGCCGAATATTGGAGGTCCGTTAATCGTAAATGCGGCTATGCAGATTGGGTCAACAATGATGGGGTTTGCCGGTCTTTCTTTCCTGGGACTGGGTGTCCAGCTTCCAAAAGCAGAGTGGGGAAGCATGATCAACGAAGCAAGAGGTTATCTGCAGCTTGCGCCCTGGGCAGTGTTGTTTCCGGGAGCAACCATTATTCTGACGGTCATGATTTTTAATTATCTGGGAGATGCAGTCCGTGATTACCTTGATGTGGAGGGGCAGCGAAATGAGTAAAAAAATACTGGAGATAAAGAATCTGACTGCCGGATATAAAGGAAAAAGGATTGTAGACCATGTCTCTTTTGATCTGTATGAAGGAGAAGTTCTTGGGATTGTAGGAGAAAGCGGATGTGGAAAAAGCACACTGTTGAAGACACTTCTGAATCCAGCAGAATATGGCATTTCAGTGGAAGAAGGAGAAGCTGTTTTTCGAGGAAAAGATCTCCTGAAGCTTACGGAAAAAGAAAGACGGCAGTTGTATGGCAGCCAGATTACCATGGTATTCCAGAATTCAGCATCTTCCTTTAATCCTATCCGTACCTATCGGAAACAGTTTGAAGAGACTCTGAAAAGTCATAATCTGTGGAAAGGGGAAGCGTCTGTCAGAGAAATTCTGGATTCTTTTTCCAGAATACATTTAAGTGACGGGGAACGAATTCTGGACAGCTGTCCTTATGAACTGAGTGGTGGAATGAACCAGAGAGTGGGGATCACTATGGCTACGATATTGCAGCCGGCGTTTCTACTGGCAGATGAGCCGACCAGTGCGCTGGATGTGACTGTGCAGGCAGAAGTGGTAAAAGAACTGATGGAATTACATCAGAGGATGCAGTTCTCTATGATTCTGGTAACCCATAACATGGGTGTTGCAGTAAACATGTGTGACAAAATCGCTGTTATGCACAATGGTGTATTTGTAGAACTGAAAAAGACTGCTGAACTGCTGAAAAATCCGGAAGATGAATATAGCAGGAGACTGTTTCAGGCCGTACCACGGTTAAAAAATGGCAGGAGGAAACAAAAAGATGAAAAATGAAAGAGAAGAACTGCTTCGCCTGGAGCAGGTTTCCCGCAGCTATGTGAAAAATGGAAAAATCGTGGAAGCATTAAAACCGGTAAATCTGAAGCTTTATAAAGGAGAAGTGCTTGGAATCGTAGGGGAAAGCGGCAGTGGAAAAACCACATTGATGAAGCAGATCTGTGGGATTGAAAAGCCGGATAGTGGAAGGATCTGGTTTCAGTCAAAAGAAATCAGACCATCTCACAGAAGAGATCAGAAAGAATTATATAAGCATATGCAGATGATTTTTCAAAACGCTTCTATGTCATTTAATCCGCGAAGAAAAATCCAAACTTCTATGGATGAAAATCTGCGTTTTCTGTCAGGAATTTCCGGCAGAGAAAGACGAAGAGCGATCATGGAACAATATATGGAACTGGTAGAGTTAAAACCAGAATTATTGCAGCGGTATCCAGGGGAATTAAGTGGAGGACAATGCCAGAGAGCTGCGATTGCCCGTGCGCTTATGACCCAGCCGGAAATGCTGCTTTGCGACGAAATAACCAGTGCACTGGATGTGATTGTACAGGACAAGATCTTGGAACTTCTGGAAAAACTGGCTGACCAGCTGAATGTGTCGATTCTGTTCATTTCCCACGATCTGGCGCTGGTATCAGGATTCTGTGACAGGATTATGGTAATGAAAGAAGGAACCTGTGTGGAAGAAGGAGACTGCGAAGAAGTGCTGACAAATCCACAGCATGAATATACCAGGAAACTGCTGGCATCCATATTAACAGTGTAGAGGAAGAAGAACATGGGAATTCAAAAAGAAATTATTGGACTGATAAGGTCTGTGAAAAAAGAACTTGCAATAAAGATTTTTGTCATTGTCCTGGTAAGCACCACGTATATTGTGCAGGCATTTGCAATGGGAAAGACAGTGAATATTATATTTGGAGAAGAGCCATTTACAGATATCATTAAATTCGTTGGAACGGCTTTTTTATGTGTATGTATTCGGACTGGAATGACATATTTTCTGGAAATCTATAATGTGAAAATCGGTGCTGTGGTAAAAACGCATATCCGGGATGAACTGTTTGATAAGGTGCTGGATCTCGGACCTGGTTATATTATGGATCAGAGAAGCGGAAAACTGCAGTCTGTCCTGATGGATGGTGTGGAAAACCTGGAACCGTATCTGGTGGGATTTCTGCCTCAGATTGTTGCAGCTGCCATTGTAGGAAGCATTCTTGGAATTGTTTCCTGCTGGCTGGATCCGGTGGTTGGAATGATGATGATTGTAACAATGATAATCTGTGTCATTGTCCCATACATTACACTTCCGCTGGTGAGAAAAAGTTATATAGGATACTGGAAAGAATATGCTTTTATGAATGCACAATACATAGACGCAATTCAGGGTATTACGACACTGAAAGCCTTTCATTCCAGCGAAGATAAGGGAAAAGAACTGGAGGAAAATGCACAGCATTTTTATCGTACTCAGCTTCACAATACCTGTTTTTCAGTAATGGATTCCGGAATCATGATGTTTCTGACTTCAGTGATAGGTTATGCAGCACTTGGCATTGCCGCATATAGAACCGATATGGGGCTGCTCGCCAGCACTACAGTTCCACTCTTTCTGTTTCTGACATCAGAATGTGCAAGACCAATGATGGAACTGAATAAAGCATGGCACTCCAGCATGATGGGAATGTCTGCCTCGGAAACGATTTTGGAATTTTTGAAAGAAAAAAGACAGCAGTATCATTCAGATCAGCCGCTTTTCAGTGGTCTGGAAGGCGATACAGCTGAAATTGAATTTGATCATGTGACATTTCAGTATCCAAAAGGGAAGAAGCCTGCATTGCAGGATGTATCTATGAAGATGGGAAAGGGACAGTCCGTAGCGGTTGTGGGAATGTCTGGTTCTGGTAAATCGACACTGGCTAACTTGCTGTTTCGGTTTTACGATATTCAAAAAGGAACGATCCGTATCAATGGAATTGATATCAGAGAGTTTGACCTGGGGTATCTGAGACAGCATTTATCGGTGGTGTTTCAGGAAAATTATCTGATGCAGGGAAGTATAGCGGATAATATTCGTATGGCTAATACAAAAGCAGGCAAAAACGAAGTAAAAGCAGCGGCAGCGGCGGCTGGTGCAGATGAATTTATAGAGCAACTGGATGATGGGTACCATACGGTAACAGGGGAGCGGGGAGACACCTTGTCAGGTGGCCAGAAACAGAGAATTGCAATTGCAAGATCGCTTATGAAAAAGGCTCCGGTGCGTATTTTTGATGAAGCAACTTCGAATGTGGATGCGATCAGTGAGGCTAAAATAAAAAAAGCAATGGATCAGCTGGCAGGAACTGCCACTACGCTCATGATTGCGCATCGTTTATCTACAGTAAAAAATGCAGATTATATTTACGTGCTGGATGAAGGCAGAGTCTGTGAAGAGGGGACCCATCGGGAATTAATCAGAAAAAGAGGCAGATATTATGATCTGGTACAAAAACAGTTAGGAGGTGCGTCATAGATGAAAGCAACTGGCTATAGAATGAAAAATGTTGTGAGGCTGATTGCATCTATGAAAAAATATAGCAGAGATATTGCGATTACCTTTATCAGTGTATTTGCAAAATATCTGTCTACAGTGTGTGCAGCAGTTCTTTCAGCACAAATGATTGCTCTGGCAATAAATGGAACGCTTGCTTCTGATTTTGCGGGATATATGACCGGACTGTGTATTTGTGTAGTTATTCGAGGATTTTCTCATTTTGGAGAACTGTTTATCGGTCATAAAGCCGCATATCAGATACAGAGGGATACAAGAGTAAAGATCTATTATAAGTTCGATGAACTGGCACCTGCCTATATGAACCGTCACCATACGGCGTCATTGGGAACAATGGCGATGAGTGATATAGAGATCCTGGAATGGTTTTTTGCACATACGGTGGTAAACCTCATTGCGGCGACTCTTATGATTTTAGTTGTATTTTTCCTTACAATGAGAATGAATCGGATTATCGCAGGTATTGCGCTGCTGTTTTCTGTATTTCTTACCCTTATTCCAGTCATGGGCGCAAAGCTGGCGGATAAACAGGGACGTGCAGTCCGGGAGGCGATTGTAGGAGCAAATGCAGTATTAATGGAAGGCATTCAGGGAATCACAGATTTTGTTGCATTAGATTATCTGAAGCTGTATAAGAAAAAACAAAAAGAAAAACTGGAACATCTCTATCAGGCAAAACAGGATTACGCGAAACGAACAGGAAAGGAGAGCAGCCTCGCTCAGTTTATGGCAGGTTTGTATACGATTTTGTGTATGATTCTGTGTGCATATTTTGTGAGTCGGGGGCATATGAGAAGAGATCTTTATCCGATTATGCTGTCGCTGTCTCTGGTATCCTATGCTCCGATTATGGAGGTATCTGCATCATTGAGAAATCTTGGTGAAATGTTTGCGGCTGCCGACAGGATACAGAAGCTTTTTGACGAAGAGGCGGAAGTAAAAGATACCGGAGTGGAAGAAAAGTGTTCCGATCAGATGGATGTTGAGTTTCGGAATGTTTCATTTGCCTATGAGAAAGGAAAAGAAGTACTGCATGATGTAAGTTTTCGGGTACCATATGGAAAACAGGTTGCACTGGTAGGTCCATCGGGAGCGGGAAAGACTACCTGTGCCAGTCTGCTTCTGAGATATTGGGATGTGGCGGATGGAGAAATTCTGATTGGCGGTCAGAATATTCAGAGATTGAAGCTGGATGCCCTTCGGAATATTACCAGTGCAGTATTACAGGATGTATATCTGTTCCACATCTCTGTGATGGAAAACATACGAATGGGCAGGAGAAATGCGACAGATGAGGAAGTCATAGAAGCAGCGAAATCAGCAAATGCTCATGAATTTATCTGTGCACTGCCAGATGGATATCATACGGTAACAGGTGAAAGAGGATTTCGCTTATCCGGTGGTCAAAGGCAGAGAATTGCCATAGCAAGAGCAATTCTGAGGAATGCGCCGGTATTGATTCTGGATGAGGCAGTTTCCAGTCTGGATGCAGAAAATGAGCATCTGATAGAAGACTTTATGAAAGAACATGCAGACGGAAGAACAACAATGGTCATAGCCCATCGTCTTTCGACGATCAGGAATGCAGACTGGCTTGTAGTGATCAAAGACGGAAGAGTAGTTCAGCAGGGAACACATGAAGTGCTGATGAGAGAAGATGGATTCTATCACAGCCTGATGCAGAACCAGTTCTCGGGGAAAGAGTGTGTCTGAAGAAATATAGCCAAAAGTGATTAAGATATTCCATTTGTTCATACTAAAAATGGAAAATATATCCCCCAGGGAGGCTTGCTGTGAGACATAAAACAGGTTATATTAACAGCAGGTTAACTTAAAAGATCCCAGATATGTAATCCAGCAAATACATATATCGGGAAAATGTCATTATAGCATCCTTATCTGGAAAAGAGCAGTTTTTGGTAGGACTGCTCTTTTTCTTTAGGATAAGATATTCTGTTTTGGAATGTAATTGCGTAAGGAAGAAGATGATGGATATAGATAAGATGAAAGAAGCCCTGTCAGAGTAGATGCGGTCGCTCTGATGGGGCTTTAAAGTACGAAATTATTTCTTTAACAAATCATACGCTTTTGAAAGATGAAGATTGCCGGATTTAAAATCAGAAACACCGGCTTCCAGTTCTTCGGCAGCTTGAATCTGTCCTGCCTCCCGGAGAAGTCTGGCCATACCTGCGATCTCTTCTGCATGGTGCTCGTTATGTTCAACCATGTATTTTAAGAGTGCCAGATCTTTATTCCCTTCACTGTGCTCGTGGTGATGCATATGTTCATGAGAGTGCTCGTGATCATGTGCGTGTTCATGGTCATGATGATGATGTTCGTGCTGATGATGTTCGTGCTGATGTGTGTGTTTGATTTCTTCGCTCATTGTTTACCTCCTGACTAATCTGCAAAGATACCCGCATTTTCTAAAATATCCAGAAGCTCATTTTCTGTCAGTTTATCAGAAGAAATCGTGATGGATTTTTTTAGAATCTGAATGTCAACACCCAGGATATATTTCATTTTTTTTAGTTTCTGTTCCAGTTGTTCCTTGCATTCAGAACAGTTTATTCTGGTTTTACAGGTCTGACATGCCAGATACTGAAAGTGAAATTGATAATTCATCAGAAAACTCGCCTCCTTATGGAATATAGTATAACGTTGAATGGATAGTGAAACAAATGAATTTGAGTAATACAGGTATTCCAGATAGTGATAGAGGCATGATTTATATTCCATTGTGAATTTATATAATTATGTTAAAATTATCTTTAGAGAATTTGTAAAATATTATGAAAAGGGATAAGAAGAATGGAATACAGAAAAGAGACAGAAACGTACTGGAATGAATCAGCACCTCATTATAGCAATACGATTCAGCATGAATTTGTGGATGAAGAAAAGCTGTGGTTGAATCTGATTATGAAAAATGCACCTTTTCAGGATCACCCTATGCGTGTGCTGGATATTGGATGTGGTCCGGGGTTTTTCACAATTATTCTGACTAAAGCAGGGCATCATGTTACAGGCATAGACTGTACACCAAATATGTTGGAAGAAGCGCGTAAAAATGCAAAATCGCAGGGAGTGGAAGCGGAATTTACGCAGATGGATGTACATCGCCTGAATTTCCCGGACAATACGTTTGATCTGGTGGTCAGCCGTAATGTTACATGGACGCTTTATGAACCAGAATTAGCATATAAAGAATGGAAACGAGTATTGAAACCTGGCGGACGTATGCTGGCGTTTGATGCCTGCTGGTATATGCAGGTATTTAAGCCGGAAGTGCTGCAGGAAATGAAAAAGGGAATAAAAATCTACCGCAAGAAACATGGTGACCTGCCAGACAGATTTTTGATGCATCAGAGGGAGGAATACTGGATCGATCTTCCGATGGTAGGCCGAGAACGCCCACTCTGGGATCAGGCACAGCTCTGGAAACTGGCATTTAAAGATATTGTCAGCGAAGATATCAGTTCGCTGGTAAATCTGGAAGACAGGGATATTTACTTATATGGCTGTGTTCCAATGTTTTCTGTGAGAGGAACAAAGCAATCACCAGAAGAAGAAAAATACTGGGAACGAAAAGTATTTTGGGATGGCTATGCTCCAAGAGAAGGCATAAAAGCAATGAAAATGCTGGAACATGGAGATATGCATTATGAACAGTGTATCAGACCGGAATTACCACATACACCTGCAGAAGTGTTGGATATAGGCTGTGGCGGCGGAGGAGATTCCCTGCTGATGGCCAGAGACGGATACCACGTGACTGGCATTGATTACTCAGATGAAATGGTAGAAGAAGCGCTGTATTCATCTGAACAGTCAGGAATTCATGTTGAATTTCTTAAGGCGGAGGCTGATAAGTTGCCTTTTGAAGACAGCTGCTTTGATGTGGTTCTTGTCGATAGAATGGGCGAGGAATTGTTTGACCGTGAAAAGGCAGAAAAAGAATGGCATCGTGTACTGAGGGAAAATGGAAAAATCATTGTATTAAATTAATGCGTGATATAGATATATCAATACACATACGACAAGGGAGAGAAAAATGAAAAAAAGGAAATTATTTTTAGCGGCAACGTTAGTAGCAGGAATGATGATGTCAATGATCGGAATGGCAGAAGAACAGGAACTGGTTTATGTAACAAATGTGAATACCGGTTCTATGAATGCCCACATGGCATCAGGTAATGCGCAGCTTGCGCAAGCTATGGTTTATGATGGACTGGTTGACAGTACGGAAGAAGGCATTGTTCCGGCACTGGCAGAATCCTGGGAAATTTCTGATGATGGACTGGTATATACGTTCCACTTGAGAAAGAATGTTAAGTTTACAGATGGGGAACCATTTAATGCGGAAGCGGCAAAAATGAATTTTGATGCGGTTCTGGAAAACAAGGATGCATATTCCTGGATGGGGCTTACGGGAAGAATTGCAAGCGTGGAAGCTGTTGATGAATATACATTAGTGTTGACACTGACAGAGCCATATTATCCAACCCTTCAGGAGCTTTCTTTCACCAGACCATATGCATTTATGTCTCCGAATTGCTTTATAGACGGACATTCTATTGATGGTGTAAACAGTACAATTGGAACAGGTCCATACATTATTACTGAAAATGTAGATGAACAGTATGCAACATTTGAGGCAAATGAGGATTACTGGGATGGAGCACCGGCAATTAAGAAAATTACAAGAAAGATTATTCCGGATGGACAGACAGCATTTCTCAGTATGGCCAAAGGCGAAGCCAATCTGGCATTTGCAGAGAATGGCGCAACATTAATTGATGCGGATTCTACAGAATTGTTAGAAACGCAGGGGTATCAGGTTATCATGAGCGACCCGGTTTCTACAGGAATTATTCTTACCAATACCGGAAATCAGGATCTGGCAATAGCGGAGAAAGCTGTGCGTCTTGCATTCTGGTATAGTATAGACCGGGATACTTTATGTGATGTGGTATTTAGTGGAACAGCGTTACCGGCAGATAAGCTGGAATACGATACGATGCCGTATTGTAGTGATCTTGGTCTTGAAGAGCGAGGTTACAATATTGAAAAAGCCGGGGAACTTCTAGAGGAAGCTGGATGGACTCTGGAAGATGGAGCAGAGTATAGAACAAAAGAAGGAAAAGAACTTTCAATGGATCTCTGCTATTTTTCAGATAAAACAAATTATAAAACAGTTGCAGAGTTGATACAAGATTCTGCAAAGGCCTCCGGTATCAAGATAAACCTGATCGGTGAGGAGGCAAATTCTATTTATGCAAGAAGAAAATCTGGAGATTATGAACTTATGCTGGATACTTCCTGGGGGCTTCCATATGAATCTTATATGACAGCTAATATTTTAATTCCAGGCGGCTCTTATCAGTATTGTTCTCAGGGGCTGGAAGGTGCAGATGAATTCTATGCACTGGTAAATGAAACATTGACGGGAACTGATGAAGCAAAACGTGCAGAGCAGTTTAAAGAAATTTTCACTTATATACATGATGAGGCAGCAATTATTCCATTATATTATAACTGTCTGCAGATTATTGCTCCGGAAAATCTTGAAAATATTCAGTTTGCAATGTCACAATATGAACTTCCAATTCAGAAATTCTATTTTACTGAATAAGAGTTTATATACTAAGAGCTGTATGCATCGGACATACAGCTTTTTGTATATTGAAAAAAGATAACTGTTCAGATACGAAAAGAGAAAGGGTGGAGTGTATGGGAAAATATATTATAAAACGAATTTTGACGGCTATTCCGCTGTTGATAATCATTTCTTTCATTACTTTTTTCTTAATTAATCTGTCACCGGTTGACCCGGTTGAGTCCATTATTCGTGCAAGAGGAATTCCGCAGGCGTCTGATGAGATGATTCAGGCAGAACGCGAAAGACTGGGATTAGATAAGCCACTGCTTGTCCGTTATGGAAATTGGATAAAGAAATGTGTAAAGTTGGATTTTGGAGAGTCTTATTGTTATTCGAAAACTGTTGCAGAATTAATTTTGCCGGCATTTGCGAATACAATGAAGCTGGTAGGTGTAACGGCCATTGTCGTAATTCTGATTTCAATATTGCTTGGTGTTATTTGTGCACTTACGGCCGGAACATTTGTCGATCATGGTATCCGTTTGTTTATGGTAGCGCTCAGTGCAATGCCATCCTACTGGATTGCAATTTTGCTTATTTATTGGATATCTGTTAAATTAAATGTTCTGCCAACAAGTGGAATGGAAGGAGCATTAAATTATATTCTTCCGGTTACGGTTCTGGCTATTCATTATCTTGGCTTTTATTTTCGCCTGATTCGGGTATCCATGATAAAAAATAAGCTGGAAAATTACGTTATTTATGAGCGAAGCTGCGGAATCAGTGAGTGGAGAATCGTTCTCCACATGATGAGAAACTCCATGCAGACAGCTGTATCAGCTTTTTGCATGGCAATACCGGGACTTATGGCTGGCAGTGTTGTAGTGGAAAACATATTTGCATGGCCGGGGATTGGACGGCTTTGCATTTCTGCAATCAAAGACAGAGACATTCCGGTTATTCAGACATATATTTTGATTATTGCAGTGGCTTTTATATTTTTTAATCTGATTGCGGACGTAATCAGTGCCATGATGAATCCGAGACTGAGGGAGGGGTAGTAAATGAGCATCTATTATAAAATAAGACACAACAAAACGATTATTTTTTGCACATGCGTTATAGTAATCGTTTGTCTGGCGGGAATTTTTGCACCGATTCTGGCACCGAATGATCCAATTGTCACAAATCCGTCCTGCAAATATGGAACCCCGTGTCGTCAATATCCATTGGGAAATGATCAGCTTGGAAGGTGTATTCTGTCAAGATTATTATATGGAATACGGCCAAGTGTTCTGTATGTACTTGCAGCACTATTTTTAAGTGTACTTCTGGGAACCTGTATGGGATTGATTGCCGGATATTTTGGAGGGAGAATAGATGACCTGATTATGAGGCTTTGTGAAGTGATGCTTGCCTTACCGACGGAAGTCATGACACTAGCCATAATAGGCGTACTTGGTGTAGGAATTGACAAAATTCTTTTGACGTATATTTTGTTGAAATGGGCATGGTACTGCAGAATGATACGTACTGTTGTCAGACAATATAAAGACTTGAGTTATGTGAATTTTGCAAGAGCTTCTGGTTACAGTAACTTTTCGATTATTCGCAGACATATTCTTCCGTCAGTCATTGCAGAGATAATCGTTATTTCGAGCAGTTCTGTGTCGTCCATGATTCTGCTGATTTCCAGTCTTTCTTTTCTTGGACTTGGAATTCAGCCACCGACACCGGAATGGGGAATGATGTTGAATGAGGCCAGAGATGTGATGTACATATTTCCAATGCAGATGGTGTATCCGGGAGCGGCAGTGATGATTATTTCTGTATTATTTGCGTTTCTGGGGGACAGTCTCAGAGATGTGTTGGATCAGCAGAATACATTAGAAAAACAGGTGGAGAAGTAATGGAGAATATTTTAAACATAGAACATTTAAAAGTCTGGGATAAGAGAAACCAACAGATATTAGTGGATGATATCTCATTTGGTTTGAAAAAAGGGCAGTGTCTGGCAATTGTTGGGGAAAGCGGAAGCGGAAAATCAATGACATGCCGTTCGATTCTTGGATTAAATAAACCATGGTTATGTCAAAGTGGAAATATATATTTTGAAGGTAAGAATTTACTTTCTATGAAACGCAAAGATCTGATGAAAATAAGTGGAAGAAAAATTTGTATGATTATGCAGAGCGGAAGCAGTGCTTTTGATCCTTCCTGTAAAATGCGTGTACATTTCAGAGAAGCATTAAAATGTAATATGGGATACGACTATAAAAAAGCAGATATAGAAATGATGGATGCGATGAATAAAGTTCTGCTTAAACAGCCGGAACAGATATTGCAAAAATATCCGTTTCAGTTGTCTGGTGGAATGCTACAACGCTGTATGATTGCAATGGCGATTGCGCTTCAGCCGGAAATCATTATAGCTGATGAACCGACAACGGCATTGGATCTTATTACACAGTATGAGGTGATTCATCAATTTCAGACTTTAAGAGAAGAGACAGAAAGTGCAATGCTTTTTGTGTCTCATGATCTTGGAATCGTAAAGCAGACAGCGGATGAAATTGTTGTAATGAAAGATGGAAAACTAATTGAACATGGATCATCAGAGGATATCTTTAATCATCCAAAAGAAATATTTACCAGGCATTTGATTGATACAAAGAAGGCAATGGGACAGGAATTTAATCGTGTATACGGGGGGTAAAAGCATGCTGGAAGTGAAACATGTCAGTAAGTTCTACCGCAATGGAAGCTTTTTCAGTCAGACAAAGCAACAGATTTTATTCGACATTTCTATGAATGTCGATAAAAATGAGAGCGTTGGAATTATTGGGGAGAGTGGAAGCGGAAAATCAACGTTAAGCAGACAAATTCTGGGAATTGAAAAACCGGATGCAGGAGAAGTGCTGTATTATGGAAAGAATGTATGGAACCGCGAGGTACGCGCAGGACATATTTCAGCGGTATTTCAAGATTATTATACATCTATTAATCCATATATGACAGTGGAACAGGCTGTACTGGAGCCTGTCCTTCGAACAAAAAAGCTTAGTAAAGGGGAACGAACGAAAATTGTAAGCGAGCTTTTGGAGCACGTTGGTTTGGATTCAGACTACAGGACTAAATACGCACATGAGCTATCAGGAGGACAGGCTCAGCGTGTATGCATTGCCAGAGCAATTTCTACGGAACCGGAATTCATCGTACTTGATGAAGCAACCAGTTCGCTGGATGCATCAGTGCAATATCAGATTCTAATGCTTTTGAAACAATTAAAGAAAGAAAAGAAGCTAAGTTATCTGTTTATTACCCATGATATACAGGCGGCTGCATTTTTGTGTGAACGAATCCTGTTTTTTTCCGGAGGACGAATTATAGAAGAAATAAGCACAGAAAATCTGTCAGAAGTTAAAAATAAATATTCCAGAAAATTACTTCAGGCAACATTATCTATCTGAAAAAAGAAAAGAAAGAACGGGAGATATGAAAGAAAAAAATATGAACAGAATTACGGAAGGAATACTATGGAAAGGCATTGTAGTATTTTTTATTCCTATTTTTTTGCAAAGTGTATTTCAGCAGATTTTTAGTATCACAGATGCAATTATTGTGGGAAATGTAGTGGGAAAGCAGGCACTTGGAGCAATTAATGCGACTTCAAATCTGACAAAGTTTTTTCTGAATTTGTTTACAGGAATCTGTTCAGGTGCTGCAATCATCGTTGGACAGGCTTATGGAGCAAAAGATGAGGAAAAAGTGGTGCGTTCACTACATACAGGTAGCGCATTTGCATTAATTGGAGGAATTGGGATGGCATTGATCTGCATTCCGGCTACTCCATTTTTTATGAAGGTCATGAGTATTCCCGAGGACATGGTTTCCTATTCCAGTACTTATACAAGTATATTTTTCTTTGGAATGATTGGAACTTTCCTTTATGATATGGGCGCAGGTGTGCTTCGGGCAATTGGTGATTCAAAAAAGCCATTTTATTTTCTGGTTTTGAGTCTGATTTCAAATGTTGTTTTAGATCTTTTGTTTGTTGTGGTGCTGAAAACAGGTATCTGGGGAGCAGCTGCAGCTACAGCATTATCTCAGTTTATAGCGGCATTTGCGGTTATCATACAACTTACAGGTATGAAAGGATGCTGCAAGTTGAAATTAAGAGAAATACGTTTGGAAATACCAATTTTTAAGGAAATGGTAAAATTGGGACTCCCTATGGGTATTTCTGGTGTTTTGTATTCTATATCCAATATAGCAATTCAATCATCGGTTAACTCTCTTGGAACAGATCCGCTGGCTGGCTGGAGTGTCCATGTAAAAATGGATTCGGTTATCTGGTCTCTGTATGATGCTGTTAATGTGGCAAGTGCAACATTTGCAGCACAAAATTATGGAGCCAGAAAAATGGATCGTGTGCGAGAAGGTGTGAAAGGGAATTTTATAGTGGGAGGAAGTGCAATTATATTCTGTAGTATTATAATTTACTTTTTCGCAAAACCAATTGCAAGACTGTTTATACAGGATCCGGAAGTAGTGGATTATGCAGTTTATGTTTCCAGAACAATGGCACCGTTTTATATTCTTTATCTATTTGGACAGGTTTATGGATCAACGATCAGGGGATGCGGGGAGACAGTGAAGCCAATGCTTATTGCATTAGTTGGTACTTGTGGAAGCAGAATCCTCTGGGTAGCAGGAGTAAATCTGGTGGGTGGACCGACTATACAGAATATGACAGTCGGTTATATTGTTACATGGGCAATTTACAGCAGTATGATTGCGGTATACTTCTATTTTGGAAAATGGAGAGAACGATTGAACGTCCGGATTATGTAAAAAAACAAACACATATTCTAAATAGGAATATGTTCAGGAAAAAATAGAATACCACAATATCCCCCGGGGTGGCTTATGCCAATAAAGAAAAAATGTGACAATATTGTAGTGCATAATAATCGAACTGGAGGGGAACATGTTTGTAAATATTTTTCTTTTTGACGGATTTCATATTATGGGCGCATTTGGACCAGCACAGATATTTGGAGGTGCGCAGGACAAGTTCTGTATTCGTTACATTTCCATGGATGGTGGTATTATTACCAGCCAGCAGGGAGTGAAGGTATGGACAGAGCCATTGAATCCCAAAGAAATAGAAGGCATCCTTCTGATTCCGGGAGGTCCCGGGATAAAGTGTTTTCTGCATTTTGTGGGTGAACGGATTCGGGATATCAAACAGGCCGTATCAGAAGCAGATTATTGTCTGATGGTTGAAAATGGCTCTGCAGTTCTTGCGAAAGCAGGGGTACTTTATCAACGTCAGGTGGCAGACTATGCGTATGATGAAAACTGGAAGCGAATGTTTACAGTAGGAGTGAATTATGTGGCAGATACGAAATGGCTGGAGGATGGAAAATATTATTCCTGTTCCGATATGATGTCTGCACTTGATATGACACTCGGGGCAGTCTCCGATATCGAAGATCTGGACGTGGCGGAAAAGATCGCCAGGCAGATGGGATATGAATCAGATATCAGTTAAAAGAGCAGCTGTTGATACGGCTGCTCTTTATTGTGATACTAATATTATTTATAAGCCCATACCAGAAACATAGGGGAATGTATCTGATCCCATTGCTGCATCACGTATTTTCCGGCATGTGGATCGGCACCTGTTTTTCGAAAACCGCAGTCAGTCAACAGGGAAATATCCCATTCAGGACGGATTTGCCTGCTTGCTTCCATGGAAAGGGTAATTTCCGCGTTTTCATGTAACATTTCATCGGACAGGAAGGGATGTCCGTAAGGGGAGTCCTGAGACTGGAGTTCCGGGGAACCTGGATGCTGCTGTTCATAACGGACATTATCACCGTAGTTGGCATCAAAATTCAACAGCACACCATCTGGACGCAATACCCGGTACCATTCCTGATAGGCAGCCTGTACATCAGGCAGTGTCCAGGTAAGATTTCGTGTAACGACAGCATCAAAACTCTGATCAGGAAAATCCAGCTGCATAGCATTCATAACCTGAAATTCGGCAGTGGAGTGGTGCTGCTCTGCCAGATTTTTTGCAGCTGAGATCATGTCCGGTGTCAGGTCAATCCCGGTTACATGGTGCCCCTCTCCGGAAAGTAAAATGGCAAAGTATCCGGCACCGGTTCCGATATCCAGGATACGCAGTGTTTTTGGGTTTTCCGGAAAATATTTCTGAAATGTATTCAGCCATCTGACTCCAATGGCCGGATCCTCCAGCTCGTGGTTTCTTGTTGCTTTAAAAGTCTCTGAACGTGTACTCCAGTAGGTCTTAATGCGGGTTGTCATATCTGGAGCAGTAGAATCATATGCATTCATTTGTCATACCTCATTAAAATAGAATTCAAGAATTAACCAAACTGTAGCAAATGTATATATGCAGAACAAGCCCTGTGGGGGGATGATTTTGAAAAGCCTGATATTCTTATTTGGAATGTAAATAAGAAAAAACAGAATATGCCAAGATCCCCCGCCGAGGCTTGCAGGAAGGCCAGACAGCCGTTAGACTTGTGAGATGGATAAAAAGAAAGAGGTGATAAAATGGTGAGGCGTATTGTAATACCGGTGCTTAGAATGATCGCTGTTCTGGCAGGTATTACTTTTTTATCTTTTTCCTTAATGTTCCTTGGCCCCGGGGATCCGGCTGAAAAATATCTGGCCGGCGGAGATGGAAATAAAGGCATGATCTCAGAAGAAGCCATACAGGCACAGAGAGAAAAATGGGGACTGGATAAACCGTTTCTGGTGCAGTATGGAGTATGGATCAGTAATGTATGCCGTGGAAATCTTGGAAATTCTTATTCTACAGGACGGCCGGTTATTCAGGAATTAAAGCAAAAGGCAGGACAAACGGTCATTCTTGCAATAACATCTATGCTGATCTGTGTGGTCATATCGGTTCCACTTGGTGTGCTGTGCGCATATCGTAAGGATAAATTGATTGATAATATAAGTCGTATATTCTCATTTATAGGAATATCGTTACCGTCATTTCTGGTGTCTTTATTATTATTGTATTTATTCAGTGTACAATATCACTGGTTTTCCATATCAGGTGACAATGGAATAAAAGGTCTGATGCTGCCGGTAGCAGTTCTGGCATTTCAGTCATCGGCAAAGCTGATGCGCCAGGTAAGAGCTGTGATTCTGACAGAACTTGGAAGACCCTATGTTCAGGGGGCGAGAGCACGAGGAGTAAAAAAAAGCAGAATTTTGTTTTCGCATGTGCTTCGAAATGCCTGGATGCCCATATTGACCCTGATCGGGATTCATTTTGGTATACAGCTTGGAGGCGCAGCAGTAGTAGAATCTATTTTTAGCTGGCAGGGGCTGGGACAGCTGGCGGTATCTGCAGTTCGCAGCAGTGATTATATGCTGTTACAGGGAATTGTATTATGGCTGGCAATCTTATATCTTCTGATTAATTTTGCAATCGATGCTTCCTATGCAAGACTTGATCCGAGAGTAAGGAAGGAATGGGCAAAATGAAAAAGTTTCGAAGAAAAAAAGCGGACATTCGGAAACCATGTTTTATATTATGTGTTTTTTCCTGCTGTTATTATTTTTGACAGCTATTCTGGCACCGCTGCTGGCACCAAACGATCCATATAAAACGGATATTCTCTATCAGCTGGCTGCACCGGGCGGTAAGTACCCTCTTGGCACGGATGAACTGGGAAGATGCATACTGTCCCGTATCTTATACGGCGCAAGGACCTCATTATTTGCCAGTTTGATTGTGGTAGTGATTGTTTTTATACTTGGCGCAGCGCTGGGAATTCTGGCCGGTTATCTGGGCGGATGGGTGGATGGTCTGCTGAATCGGATTACAACTGTATTTCAGGCCTTCCCGAGAATGATTCTGGCAATTGCAGTGGCCGGGGTCCTTGGAATTGGGATCCGTAATACGATATTGGCATTATGTGCAGTATACTGGACAGAATATGCCAGACTGTCCAGAAGTATTGTAATTTCCCTGAAAGAGAGAACCTTTATTCAGGCGGCAAAAGTGTGTGGGGAATCAGAAATCGGTATTATGGTAAGGCATATTTTCCCAAATGTATTTCCTGACATGATTGTTACAGCGGCATTGGATATAGGATCTATTATCATGGAGATATCGGCACTGTCATTCCTGGGAATGGGAATAAAAACGCCAATGGCAGAGTGGGGAGCAATGATGAGCGCAGGACGGCAGTATATGCAGACCAACCAGCTTCTGATTGTGATCCCAGGAATAGCTATTTTTATTACCGTTATTATATTTAATCTTTTTGGAGAAAAGCTGAGAGATCGGCTGAATCTTCAATAGAAACATTTTTACAGATGAAAGGAAAAAAGAAAATGAAAAATTTAAAAATCAGAACAATTTTATGTATGGCCCTGGCAGCAACACTCAGCATTGTTCCATGTGGCGCACAGGCTGCGACAGAAACGATGACTTTTGCAGATACACAGGCACCGACCTCCATGGATATTGCGGAAGGGTGGAATGACTGGTATACATCACGTTATGGAGTGACAGAAACCTTGTTTGTACTGGATCAAAATCTGTCTGCACAGCCATTTCTGTGCGAGAGTGCGGAAAATACGGATCCTCTTACCTGGGTACTGACACTGCGTGATGATGTGACATTTCAGAACGGGGAAAAGATGACGGCGCAGAGCGTGAAGGACTGCTGGGAAAGAACGGCAGGAATCAATGCACGATTTAATGAGACCTTATATATCGATTCTGTGGAGGCAGATGGACAGACGCTTACGGTAACTACAACACAGCCGATTCCGTCATTTCAGTCAGCACTGACAACACCATTGACAGGAATTTACTATGTCAGTGAAAATATGGATCCTGCCAATAATGCCACAGATCTGATTGGAACCGGCCCGTACAAAGTGGTTTCTTATGATGTGAAAAAGCAGGCAGTAGTAGAACGGTATGATGGATACTGGCAGGGAACACCGGCACTGGAAAGCGCAACATTTAATATCCTGGATGATGTCAGTGCACTGACAATGGCGCAGCAGAATGGAGAGTCAGATGTGACTCTGACCATTCCGGCATCAAGTCTGGAACTGTTCCAGAATGATGATAATTTTGTGGTAGATGGGCAGGTCGGTTCCAGAGGACAGGTGATCTGGTTTAATTTTGAAAATGAACTTCTTCAGGACAGTGCCGTACGAAAAGCAATGTCTATGGCAATTGATAAAGAAAGCTATGCTTCCATATTGAATAAAGGAGGATCAGAGGCGGCAACTGCATTATTCCCGGATAATACCGCTTTTGGAGGTTCCTCTGTAGATGGATACGAATATGACATCGAGGGCGCAAAGGAAATGCTGGCTGAGGCTGGTTATGAAGATACCAATGGAGATGGAACACTGGATAAGGACGGAAAAGAACTGAAATTCAGAATCTGCACTTATACTACAAAAGCAGAACTTCCATTGTACGCACAGGCAATGGCAGATGCATTCAGCGAGATTGGAATCGGACTGGATATTGATGCAGGGGCCTATGATGCTGTTGTAGAAAAACAGGGAAATGGAGATTTTGACCTGATGATGATTTCTATGACGATGTGCCCGACAGGAGATCCTCAGTATTTCTCTGATCTGGCATTAAAGACAGATAGTTCCGCAAATTATGGACATTACAGTAATGCAGAAGTAGATGAACTGATCAGCCGGCTGGATGATGAATTTGATACAGAAAAAAGAAATGAACTTGCAGTTGAGATCCAGCAGAAGGTCATGGATGATGCAGGATATATTGTAATCGGACATTCCAAATTTACAAATGTAATGAAGAAAAATGTAGAAAATTGTCCAACCAATCCATCAGAATATTACGTGATTAATTATCAGACAACTATGTCAGAATAATGTGTTTACGGGAAAAGGCGTATGAATATGGAAAAATTGCTCGAAGTAAAAAATCTGACCATTGGATATGAAAGGAAACCGGTGGTTCGTGATATTGACCTTATGTTACATAAAGGGGAAATTGTCGGTCTGGTGGGAGAGTCTGGCTGCGGGAAAAGTACATTGCTTCGAACACTCATGATGCTGACAGATGAAAATATGAGCATTATGGAGGGCAGTATTCTGTTTGAAGGAAAGGATCTCGTATCTGCCAGCGAGGAAAGCCTGCGGCAATTTCGTGGTTCGAAAATCAGTATGGTTTTTCAGAATTCAGGGGAAGCATGTAATCCGGTAAAAACAATCGGATATCATTTTTGGGAAATTATGAACAGCCATGGGCAGAAGCATTCCAGAAAAGAATGTTACAGATATGCGGCAGAATTACTGAGGCAGCTTCGTATGCCGGATCCGGAACGCATTTTGAACAGTTATTCCTTTGAACTTTCGGGTGGAATGAATCAGAGAGTGGGCATTGCACTGGCAATGGCCAATCATCCTCAGGTTATTCTTGCGGATGAACCCACATCTGCACTGGATGTGACGGTACAGATGAGCGTGCTGAAAGAAATGCATGACCTGCGGGAAGAATTTCAGACGGCCATTATGCTGGTGACACATAGTATCGGCGTAGTGGCACAGCTCTGCGATACCGTTGGAGTTATGTATGCGGGGCGGATGGTAGAATGGGGAAAAACAGAAGAGATTCTTTCTTCACCATTTCATCCCTATACCAGAGCATTAATAGAAGCTGCTCCGTCAGAATTCGGAGAAGATCCGAAAGGGATCGAGGGGATGCCGCCAGACTTAAATACAGAAATAGCAGGCTGCCCTTTTGCGCCCAGATGCCCGTATGCAACCGATATGTGTAACAATGAAATGCCTTCCAGAGAAGAAAACGAAGATAGGCATTGGGTGAGGTGCTTTCATCCATTAAAATCCGGAGGTTCAAAATAACGTGAGTTTACTTGAAATCAAAGATCTATACAAAGAATTTAGCAATGGAAAGTCCAGGTTTACAGCAGTGGATAATGTCAGCCTGCATATAGAAGAGGGAGAATGCCTGGGTATAGTAGGGGAATCCGGATGCGGAAAAAGTACAACTGCTTCATTAGTTATGCATTTAAAAGAGGCAGACGGAGGAAGGATTATTTTTGATGGGAGAGAGCTAGATACCCGTCAGGCAGTGAAAGAAAGCAGAAAAAATCTGCAGATGATTTTTCAGAATCCGGTGGATTCCTTTGATCCGCGCTATACCCTGCTTAACAGCGTAAAGCAGGGATTAAAGTACTTCGAGAATCCGGGAAAAGCAGAACTGGAGCGCAGGGCAAAAGAAGCCATCGAGTATGTGGGGCTAAAGTCTTCCTATTATAACAGGAAAATTTGCCAGCTCAGTGGTGGAGAATGTCAGCGGGCAGCAATTGCGCGGGCAATTGTTTCATCGCCCAAGCTGTTGATCTGTGATGAAGCAACATCGGCGTTGGATGTGTCGGTACAGGCGCAGATCATTACACTCCTGAAGCATTTGCAAAAGGAAAAAAATATGGCCTATATGTTCATTACCCATGATCTTCTTCTTGCAAAAAATATTTGTAATCGTATTGCTGTGATGTATAAGGGATCTGTGGTTGAGACGGGAACTGCAGAAGAGGTTCTGGATCATCCGGTACACCCATATACCAGACTGCTGTTACAATGCGTATTGAAGCCACGGGTTGACAGAAACTTTCAATTTATCAGCTGCAGCAGTCTGAGAGAACCTTCTGCATCCGGGTGTAAGTTTTATGAATACTGCCCTTATGCAACCTCAAAATGTGAGCAGGAGAGACCACAGATGACAGAGCAAAAAGGTCATCTTGCGGCGTGCTGGGACAGATAATATGTATAAAAAGAGCAGCTGTGTGAATCAGCTGCTTTTTCTCATGTATCTTTAAAGTGCTGAGAATCCTTTGGATAAGATACAGGATTCTGCCTCTTCCAGATCTTCCGTATGGAGCACCAGAACCGGTTTGCCGGTATCTCGGTTAAAGGAAAGGTATACATAATCCACATTGATATTGGAGTCCAGAAAAGCGGTCAGAAGCGCATTTAAATTACCCACTTCATCTTCCACTTCTACGCCGATGACACTGGTCATCCGGCAAAGATAATCCTGAGCAGTGAGCTCTTTCAGTGCCTTGTCCGGATCGGATACAATCATTCGAACCATTCCGAATTCAGAACTTTCATTGGTAACAGAACCCCAGATATTGATATCGTGGCTGGCAAGAATACCAGTGATATCCTTCATAGTTCCTTTCTTATTTTCTGCATAAACAGTAATCTGCTTTAACATGTAACATGCCTCCCTATATTTATTAAAAAATGCTGTCACAATTACGCTTTAGCACTTTCAACCATAAAAGTATTGTCGCACATTATCCAGAATAAGTCAACCAGTGGGGACGGAGTTTAGCGGCTCTTTTAAATTCACTGGAAAAATAGCTTTTCACGTGCTAGACTTATTTTGTTTGGAACGGGTGTCGGAGGCCAATGCCATTGAGGATGGAGTTTTATGGCTTTTATGAAGTCTCTGGGGAAATCTATATCAAAACAGGGGGAAATTAACTATGTATACGGCATCAAAAGAAAGATACACTACCATGGAATATAACCGCTGTGGAAACAGCGGACTGATGTTGCCAAAGGTGTCACTCGGACTGTGGCATAATTTTGGAGATACGGCAAAGTTTGAAAATATGAGAGAACTTTGCTTTAACGCATTTGACCAAGGAATCACACAGTTTGATCTGGCAAATAATTATGGACCGGAACCGGGCAGTGCAGAGAAAAATTTTGGCAGGATCTTAAAAGAAGATCTGGGCGTTTACCGTGATGAGCTGATTATTACGACAAAAGCCGGATATGAGATGTGGGATGGCCCTTATGGCAACTGGGGAAGCCGCAAATATCTCCTTGCCAGCCTGGATCAGAGTCTGAAGCGTATGGGACTGGAGTATGTGGATATTTTCTATCATCATCGAATGGATCCAGATACACCACTAGACGAGACTATGGGAGCGCTGGCCAGCGCAGTACAGAGTGGTAAGGCAATTTATGTCGGGCTTTCCAACTATGATGGTGCAACATTGAAAAAAGCAGCTGCGATTCTGCAGGAACTTCGTTGTCCGTTTGTGATTAACCAGAATCGGTATTCGATATTTGACAGAACGGTAGAGAAAAATGGATTGAAGCAAATGACCGGTGAACTGCAAAAAGGTCTGATCACCTTCAGTCCGTTGGCACAGGGACAGCTTACGGATCGTTATCTTCACGGCATTCCTGAGGACAGCCGTATCCGCACCGATGACAGATTCCTGAAGGAAAGTACGCTGGATGAGCACAGACTGGGACAGATACGCAAGCTGAACGAACTGGCTGCGCAGCGTGGTGAAAAACTGGCAGATATGGCACTTGGATGGCTGCTTTATCATAAGGAAGTAACCAGTGTTCTGATAGGTGCTTCCAGATCTCAACAGATTCTGGACAACATCAAAGCAATTTCCTGTGCGCCATTTACAGAAGAAGAACTGAAATTAATCGATGAGATTTCTCAATCATAAAAAGGGGGACTGCCATTTCAGCAGTCCCCCGGAGAATGTATATTTAGAATCAAAGCTTCTGCATTTCTACAAAATGTGCAAATCTTGGCAGTGCAAAGGAAATTTTTCCATATTCCCTTGTATCAATGACACCTTTCCGCTTCAGACGGTCACGATATACGGAAAAAAGTTCAGAGGACATCTGAAGACGGTCGCGCAGTTCTTTTACTTTCAGTTCTTCATCAGGAGAGATGTTCATCAGTACTTTTTGATCAAGGCTGGACAGTTCAGACCAGATTTTACTGTAAACATATTCTTCCAGATACTGGTCGTATTCTGGGAGGATATCTTCTATGTTTTTACAATTCCGATTTTCCCAGTACAGATATCCCAGAACCTGAAACGCAAAAGGATAGCCTTTCGTTAATCCAGTCATTTTTCCGGCTGTCTTTGTATCAATATCGAAAATTTTCTGATAATGATTTCTTACTGAGGAATAATTCAATGGTTCCAGCAGTAACTTTGGCGCACGGTATAAAAAAGTAAGAGACCTGTCATTCTGCAGATCATAAATATTCTCATATAATCCAGTCATCAGCAGGAAAATGGGCTGATCCTGACGAAGAAAAATCTGAAAGGAACTGGCAAAAATCCGAATATATTCAGAAGGAGTTACTTCGTCCACTGTCACTAAAAGTCGTTTCCCGGATTTTTTGATCTGTTCCAGCATCAACTCCAGAACATTTTCAATATCTGTAACCGGAGCAGCATTTTCTACAGACACACCAAGACCGAATGCAGAGAAATCTAGTCTGGCATTCAGAAAACGAGAATGCATATCTGGCAGACCATAGATCTTGGCGGCCAGACTTTGCAGCAGATCTCTGGTGGGATTCAGTTCTATCACAATCCAGGAATCATCTTGTTTTAATTCATTAGCAATGCTGGTCAGCATGACTGTTTTTCCGGACCCACGAACCCCGGTAATCATAAAAATTTGATTGGACGGAACAGCAGAGCGGAAGGTCTCCAGAATCTGATTTGTCTGAGAAATACGAGAAATATATTGTAATGGCTTTTTCCCGAAGGACAGAGTAAAAGGATTGTTCATGTGATTCACCTCTTATATAACTTTTTGATTCTTATATAAGTTTATATAACTTTTTTAAAATTATATAACTTTATATAACTTCCGTCAAACAAAAAAATACAAGCCTGCCTGACAAACCAGATGATAAAGCGATCAGTGAATTTGTGGCAAGTGTAAATGAAAGGGTGGTCAGGGAACTGGAGTCAGTCAGATAGTGAAAAAAGAAAATTTATTCACAAAAGTTGTCGAACGATTTTGTTTGTAAAAGCATTTCTTCTGTGATAAGGTAAAATTACATTTCAGGAATTTACAGATCCTGCCATTCGGCATTTATTCCACAGATGTAATAAATAAAAGGAGAGTTTTCTTATGACAGAGAAAGAAAGCAAAGAATTAGAACGAGAGAAAGATGAAGCAATTTTGTGTACAATTGACGTAGAACAAGAAGTTGAGTATGGGTTGACTAATGATTATATGTTTCGTTCCGTATTTCAAACTTCAAAAGAAGCATTGAAAGGGTTGTTAAGTGCATTATTGTACATACCGGAAGATGCGGCATTTTATAACGAATATGCACTGAAAAACCGTAGAACAGGATATGAATTTACTGGAAAAATAGCGCTTCACGTATTAGACTTATCTTGTCTGAAACAGGTACCAGAGGAAGAACGAAACAGTGCATTGTACTACTGGGCCTGCGTATTTAAGGCGAAAACATGGAAGGAGGTTCTTGCGATGACAGAACAGTCAGAATCCATAAAAAAAGCAGTAGTTACTTTACGCAAATTATCAGAAGACGAAAAAATCCGCCTGCAATGTGAGGCCAGAGAACGCTATCAGATGGATTGGCAGAGTTCCATGAGAACAAGCAGAGAAAAGGGACGAGAAGAAGGAAGAGAATCTGGACGCAAGGAGATGATAGAGTTAATGAACAGATTGATAAAGTCTGGGCGTCAGGAAGATATGAAGAGAGCCATTGAGGATGAAGAATATATGGAGCGTCTGATGAAGGAATTGAAACTGACAGACAAGATTTCTCGGTCATAAAAAATCAAAACATAAAATATCAGGGAGATGGGTGGAAAAGCAAAATAATTTTCATCCCTCTCTTTTTTTGACCGAAAAAGTGTACCACCATTACGCATTTTCCATTAAAATACTGTTTCTTTATATAGAAAGAGAATACCGGGATAGATGAAACAGCCAGAACTTATACGATAGATATCCCGGATGGGGTGTTTTCTGGAGAAGTGCCATTTATGTTGTCTTTATTTCTGAAAAAGGGGGACTGCCGTTTGGCAGCCCCCCGGAGAGTGTATATTCTGTGTCGTGAGTATCAGATTACATGTGATATCCTTTAGCGAAACTATAGTAATATTCGGATAACATTTCTTTAAACTTCTTCATGATCAGTTCCTCCTTTTCAACATTATGAGAAATAATAGTTAATTGAGTGATTTCACATTTTGTTAAGTCCGGCCTGACTTTTTATCTGTCTATAATATAGCACGGGATACAATGATTGTGAAATATTTAGTTTAATGGAATAATCATACCTTAAAAGTATGATTAGATGAATTTGGGCTAAAAAATTAATCAGAGTATAGCTCTTATAGAACTTTATAATATTTCAATAGCTATTTCAGACTATATTTGTTAAAATAATACCATGCCGGGGCATCAGAAAAGATGTCCTTTTATGCGGAAATACATATGCGGATAATACAAGTTAATAGGGTATCAGGAGAGTCTATAGAAGCACGGGAGGAAAAAGAGTGCGAGGAGTAGAAACGAGAATACAGGAAATCCGTCATGCGATTTTTGCAGAAGTGGCAAAAATGGCTTATGACACGGAGATTCCGGCAGCAAACACAGTGGAGGAGATACCTTATCACATTATACCGGGAGAAACCGGGAGCTTTCGAAGTGATGTATTTCTGGAAAGAGCGATCGTAGGAGAAAGGGTGCGTCTGGCCATGGGACTGCCATGCAGAGATGCAACAGAGCATGCACCGATATCGGATAATGTGGAGCTGGCAGATAAGCCGGAGACCTATTATACACCGCCTTTGATTAATGTGATCAAATTTGCCTGCAACGGATGCCATGAAAAAAGAGTATGGGTATCCGATGGCTGCCAGGGCTGCCTGGCACATCCTTGTGTGGAGGTCTGTCCAAAAGGTGCCATCACACTGGACCGGACAAATGGCAGATCCATTATTGACCAGAAAAAATGTGTGAAATGCGGCAGATGTGCAGATGTTTGTTCTTATCATGCCATTATCATACAGGAGCGGCCATGTGCGGCGGCCTGCGGAATGGATGCGATTCATTCTGATAAGAATGGAAAAGCAGAGATTGATTACGAAAAATGTGTATCCTGTGGACAATGTCTGGTAAATTGCCCGTTTGGAGCTATTTCAGATAAGTCCCAGATCTTTCAGGTTATTCGGGCGATTCAATCTGGAGAGCAGGTATATGCAGCGCTGGCACCGGCGTTTGTAGGACAGTTTGGTGCAAAGGTAACCCCAGGGAAGCTGCGGGCAGCAATGAAAGAACTGGGATTTACCGATGTGTTTGAAGTGGCCATCGGTGCAGACCTTTGTGCAGAACAGGAAGCAGAAGATTTTATAAAAGAAGTGCCGGAAAAGCTGCCATTTATGGCGACATCCTGTTGTCCTGCATGGTCAGTTATGGCCAAAAAGCTGTTTCCGGATTATGCAAATTGTATTTCTATGGCGCTGACACCAATGACCTTAACAGCAAGGCTGATCAAAAAGCAGAATAAAAATGCGAAAGTTGTGTTCATTGGTCCATGTGCAGCGAAAAAATTGGAGGCTATGCGCAGGACGGTAAAAAGTGAAGTCGATTTTGTCCTGACATTTGAGGAGATGACGGGGATCTTTGCGGCGAAAAATATAAAAGTAGAATTACTGGAGGAAGATCCGGCCGGAGTCAGTGATGCATCTGCGGATGGCAGAAATTTTGCTGTATCCGGTGGCGTTGCAAAGGCAGTAGAAAATGTGATATATGAAAAATATCCGGACAGAGAAGTGAAGATTGCCAATGCAGAAGGACTGAAGGAATGCAGAAAGCTTCTGACTGTGGCAAAAGCCGGAAAATACAACGGATATCTTCTGGAAGGAATGGCATGTCCGGGAGGCTGTGTAGCCGGAGCGGGAACCATGCAGTCCATAAAGAAATCACAGACAGCAGTAAATAAGTATGCGGCAATGGCCGGACATACAGTGGCCAGTCAGACAGAGTATGTAAAAGAACTGGAAAAACTGGTGTATTAGAAAGGGTGATGGAAAGATGGACAGAAAGAAGAATAGAAAAAGATACCGTGCGCTGGCAGTGCTGACAACAGGCATAATGGTGCTGTGTACAGGAGCAGGTGTTCGGGCAGAAGATTCTGTGAATGTTCTGGCATTGAAGGGACCGACAGCAATGGGAATGGTGTCCCTTATGGATCAGGCAGACCAGGGCGAGATCACAGAGGAAAATTATGATTTTCAGATTGTGGCATCTCCGGATGAAGTATCTCCGGCGATTGCGCAGGGAACTGCGGACATTGCAGCGGTTCCGGCCAATCTTGCCAGTGTGCTTTATCAGAAAACGGACGGTGGCGTGCAGGTACTGACGATTAACACATTGGGGGTTTTATATCTTGTGGAAAATGGTGATCAGGTTCAGAGTGTTTCTGATCTGAAGGGAAAAACCATTTATGCCAGCGGTAAAGGCGCTACACCGGAATACGCATTGAATTATATATTAAAAGAAAATGGACTGACGCCGGGAGAAGATGTACAGATTGAATGGAAGAGTGAACATGCAGAATGCGTGGCAGCACTTGCAGAGCATGAGGATGCAGCAGCTCTCCTTCCGCAGCCATTTGTGACGACAGCACAGAGTAAAAATGATTCTCTGCGCGTGGCTCTGGATCTGACAGAGGAATGGGATAAGATTCAGAAAGATAACGGTGGAAACAGCAGTCTGGTGACTGGCGTGACGGTGGTAAGAACGGAATTTGCGCAGGAACATCCGGAGATCGTGGAAGATTTTATGGAGCGCTACCAGGAATCGGTAACGTTTGTAAATGATCATACCGAAGAGGCAGCAAAGCTGATTGGTGACTATGATATTGTCCCGGAAGAGATTGCGAAAAAAGCACTTCCAGAGTGTAATATTGTATACATAGACGGAGCGGAAATGAAAGAAAAGCTCTCCGGTTATCTGGAGGTTCTGGAGCAGGAGAATCCGCAGGCAGTCGGCGGAGCACTTCCGGCAGACGAATTCTATTATGATGCAGAATAAAAGAAAAAAGCAGAGTAAGATGCGCTGGTGGGCAGTTGCATTCTGGCTGCTGGCATGGCAGATAGTGAGTATGCAGATTGGACAGGAGATACTGATGGTATCTCCTGTTGCTACAGGAAAAAGACTGATTCAGTTACTTCCAAAGGTGTATTTCTGGAACACAGTTTTATGTTCCGCAGAAAGGATCATGGGAGGATTTTTACTGGGGGCTCTGACCGGAACGATTCTTTCTATACTGGCATACCGGCACAGAAAGATAGAAGAACTGTGTTATCCCATGGTCTGTGTGATGAAATCCACACCGGTAGCGTCTGTGATTATCCTGCTGTTAATGTGGATGTCTTCCAGAAACCTGTCTGTTGGCATTGTGTTTCTGATGATATTTCCCATCCTTTATACCAATGTACTGGAAGGACTGCGGCAGATGGATCCGAAGGTGACAGAGCTGGCAGAAGTATTTGAACTGCCCAAATGGGTAAGGGTACGATGGCTGGCTATTCCTCAGCTGCTCCCTTATATAAGAGCCGGCTGTGCTCTCGGAATCGGACTGGCATGGAAGGCGGGGACTGCAGCGGAAGTAATCGGAATCTCTGGAGGAACCATCGGGGAAAAGCTGTATCAGGCGAAGATCTATCTGGAAACAGCAGATCTTCTGGCCTGGACGACGATGATTCTGATCATGAGCTATCTGTTTGAAAAACTGTTCCTTGGAATGCTGGATATGGCAGGAGAACGACTGAAAAGAATACAGATATCATATTCAGGAAAAACGGATACGGTAAAAAACATCCCAGCAAAAGAGCAGCAGGATATTATACTGACTCATCTAAGTAAAAGTTATGGGGAACATTACGTCATCCAGAATCTGTCGCGGACATTTCCGTGTGGACAGACAACCTGTATTATGGCGCCTTCCGGCGCTGGAAAGACCACCCTGCTCCGGCTGCTTATGGGGCTGGAAGTGCAGGACAGTGGAAGGATAACCGGCATGGATGGGCGAAAGAAAAGCGCTGTTTTTCAGGAACAGATTTTTGGTGAGGATCTGAGTGTCTATGCCAATATTCGGATTGTGAGAAAAAGAAAACTCTTTGAGCCGGAAAAGCAGGAATACGAAAAAATTAAAGAAGAATTGGAAAAAGTCGGTTTGTCTGGATGCATAGATCAGAAGATAAAGGAACTGTCCTTTGGAATGCGGCAGAGAGTGGCACTGGTAAGAGCATTCTATGCAGACTGGGATGTACTCTTTCTGGATGAGCCATTTCGCGGTCTGGATAAAAGCACCAGAGAACTGGTAATCGAGTATACCAAAAGAAAATGCATTGGAAAACAAGTGCTGTTTATCACACATGATGAAGAAGAAAAGAAACTGGTCATCGGAAAATGATGGCCAGTTTTTTTAACCATAACTTTTTTGATGAATGATTAGTTCTGTTTTGGATAAATCTATATCTGATTCATTCCGAAAAGGAGTAGCCATTTATGGAGAAACTTTGTATAATTAGCATAAATATCCGGTTGGGAGATGAAAAAAATGGAAAAATTGACGAATCTTCATGGGAGATTGCTGGAAGGCTGTATCTGGGATGAGTGCTCTGAGAAGTTATATTTTGTAGATATTGAATGCCGAAAAATATACTGCCTCAGCCCGGATTGTGAAAGCCTGAGCCAGATGGAGCTGCCGGACTATGTCAGCGACCTTGTGTTGAAAAAGGATGGAACGTTAATCGCTGCATTGCCGGATGGCCTGTATCATGTGGATTTTGATAAACGGACAGCAGGTAAAGTTATGGAAAGCTGTCTGCCAGATGGCATCCGTTACAACGATGGCAAATGCGATCCGAAAGGACGCTTGTGGCTTGGCAGTATGGCCATGGTACAGGATGAATTGGCACCTCATGCGGGCGCATTATTTTGTATCGAAAAAGATCAGATCAAGACGATTTATTCTGGATTTACCATACCAAACGGTCTGGCCTGGGATGCGAAAAAAACGTTGTTTTATCATGTGGATACGGCAACGGATAAGGTGGATCGTTACCGGATGACAGAGGACGGGCAGATTACAGAGAAGAGGACAGCCATTGATCTGAAGAATGAAAAAGGTTCACCGGATGGCATGTGTATGGACAGTGAAGGACGCCTGTGGATTGCCATGTGGGGCGGATATCAGGTGATCTGTGCAGATCCGGCCACCGGAGAAGTGTTAAAGAGAATTCCAGTGCCAGATGCAAACGTCAGCTGCTGCTGTTTTGGAGGAAAGAGCAAAGCACAGCTTTATATTACAACAGCAAGAGATGATAATGGCAATGGTGGAGAACTATATGTAGAAGAGGTACAGGTGACAGGAGGCGAGGTGTACAGATATGGAGACTAGGAAGACAGCACTGATAACAGGCGCAGCAAAAGGAATTGGAAGACAGATTGCTTACTGTATGGCAGAGGCAGGCTATAATGTCATTGTGAATTATCACAGTAACAAAGCAGCAGCCGAAGAACTGTGCAGGGAAATGGAAAAGTTTGGTGTGCAGACCATGACAGTATATGCTGATATGGGAAAGGTTTCTGATATTGAAGAAATGTACCGACAGGTATTTGAAGTCTTTCCGGTGGTAGATGTACTGGTGAACAATGCAGGAATCAGCAGTGAAGTGTATTTCCTGGATGCTACCGAAGAGATGTTTGACCAGATGACCGCGATTGACTGGAAGGGCGTCTACTTCAGCAGCCAGATCGCAGCAAAGAAGATGATTGAACAGAAGGTGAAGGGGACAATTATCAATCTTTCATCAAATCAGATCAACGGATGCTGGCCGAGAGCCACCATTTATGCACCGAATAAGGCGGCAATCTCTAAGTTCACCAAGAATGCGGAGAAGGAAAGGCAACGACCCAGTACACTACTTCTCTGGTAGAACAGGCAAAGAAAGCGATCGCAAAAGAAGATTTCACCGGTGCAAAATAATTACTGGAAAAAGCACTGGGTAATGAAGACAGAGTGAAAGAACTGTTTGCAACAGCCAGCACTGGTACAGACGAACCAGCCGGCATGATGTTCTACAATGACCAGCCGGCAGATATGATCATGTTCCAGGGTATGGCACTTCGGGAACTGGGAGCGCAGGTAACATCGAACTCCAGATTCTACAAGCTGATCAGTTATGGAGAAGCACATATCTATGATGAGGTAAAGATGGATTACTTTGCAGTATTCTACCCGGATCTGCTGATCTTCAAGGAAGACTTTACCAGAAAGAACCGTGCACATTGCTGCTTCCTGATGGGACTTGGTAATGCAGACAAGGCGAAAGAGTATCTGAGAGAGACGCTGGAGCTGGATCCGCATCACCTGATGGCAAGACTGTACCTGAGAAGTGTGGAATTGACAGAGTAGTTTGGCTGGATAAAATGGGCTAAATGACGAATAAAACATAAGAAATAAAAGAAAAAATAACAGAATATCTAAAAAAATCCAATGCGAAACGAAAAATATTCTATTTTTTTCACAATAAAAATTCGATATAGTAAGAGCATCATAAACAGTGCGGACAAGAGGTCCGAAAAAAGAAAGGAGTCTTTTCCTATGAAAAAGAAAATTGTTTTAATGCTTGCAGCAGCTCTTAGTTTATCAGCTCTTTCAGTTGGTGTTTCTGCTGAGGATGTAGCAAACAGTGATAAGCCACTTGTATGGTTCAACCGTCAGCCATCTAACAGCTCAACAGGTGAGCTGGATATGGATGCTCTTACATTCAATGACAATACCTACTATGTAGGATTTGATGCAAATCAGGGTGCTGAACTTCAGGGAACCATGATCAAAGATTATATCGAAGCTAATATCGATTCTATCGACCGTAACGGTGATGGCATCATCGGATACGTTCTGGCAATCGGTGATATCGGACATAACGATTCTATCGCACGTACAAGAGGCGTTCGTAAAGCTCTTGGTACAGCAGTAGAGGCAGACGGCGATATCAACAGTGATCCGGTTGGAACAAACACAGACGGTTCTGCTACCGTAGTACAGGATGGCAAGCTGGAGATCAACGGAAAAGAATACATCGTTCGTGAGCTGGCTTCTCAGGAAATGAAGAACTCAGCAGGTGCTACATGGGATGCAGCTACAGCAGGTAACGCAATCGGTACATGGTCCTCATCTTTTGGTGATCAGATTGATGTTATTGCATCTAACAATGATGGTATGGGAATGTCTATGTTCAATGCATGGTCACAGGAAAATGAAGTTCCTACATTCGGATACGATGCAAACAGTGATGCAGTTGCAGCAATCGCAGACGGATACGGCGGAACAATCAGCCAGCATGCTGACGTTCAGGCTTACTTAACACTTCGTGTTCTGCGTAACGCACTGGATGGAGTAGATATTGATACTGGTATCGGAACTGCTGATGAAGCAGGCAACGTACTGACAGATGATGTTTATACATACAATGCAGATGAACGTTCTTACTACGCATTAAACGTAGCAGTAACATCTGACAACTATCAGGATTTCACAGATTCTACAGTAGTATATGCACCAGTTTCTAATCAGCTGGATGAAAGCACAAGCCCAAGAAAGAGCGTATGGCTGAACATCTACAACGCAGCAGATAACTTCCTGAGCTCCACTTACCAGCCACTGCTTCAGAACTATGATGATATTCTGAATCTGGATGTAGAATACATCGGTGGTGACGGTCAGACAGAATCCAACATTACAAACCGTCTGGGTAACCCAAGCCAGTATGATGCATTCGCAATTAACATGGTTAAGACAGATAATGCAGCATCCTACACATCTCTGCTTAGTCAGTAAGAAAAAATAAACAGATCACGTTGGATGGGGGCAAAGGAGCTTTGCCCCCATCTCGACGATTAAGAAGAAGAAAAGACAGGGGTAAGAAGAATGGCAGAGAAAAATGAATTGATCTTGTCCATACGAGGGATGAGTAAGTCTTTCGGACGAAACAGGGTTCTGGACCATATCAATCTGGACGTGAAGCCTGGAACAGTCATGGGACTTATGGGCGAGAATGGCGCAGGCAAGTCTACCATGATGAAATGCCTGTTTGGTACTTACCAGAAAGATGAAGGAACCATTTTTCTGGATGGAAAAGAAGTAAGCTTTTCCGGACCAAAGGACGCTCTGGAAAATGGAATTGCCATGGTACATCAGGAATTGAACCAGTGCCTGGAGCGTAATGTTATGGACAATTTGTTCCTCGGACGTTATCCGGTGAATTCCGTCGGCGTCGTGGATGAGGGAAGAATGAAAAAAGAAGCATCTGAGCTGTTCCGTAAACTGGGAATGACAGTCAATCTGACACAGCCGATGAGAAATATGTCAGTTTCCCAGAGACAGATGTGTGAAATTGCAAAAGCGATTTCTTATAACGCGAGAGTGATCGTTCTGGATGAACCGACCTCCTCCCTGACAGTACAGGAAGTAGACAAACTTTTTGAAATGATGCGGATGCTGAAGTCCCAGGGAATTGCACTGATCTATATTTCCCATAAGATGGATGAGATCTTTGAGATCTGTGATGAGATCTCTGTATTACGAGATGGAAAGCTTGTTATGACAAAGAGTTCCAAAGAGACAGATATGAATGAACTGATTGCGGCAATGGTAGGCCGTTCACTGGAAAACAGATTCCCACCGCTGGATAATACACCGAAGGATGTGATTCTGTCTGTACAGCATCTGTCCACCAAGTTTGAACCGCATCTGCAGGATATTACTTTTGAAGTAAAAGAGGGCGAAATCTTCGGATTGTATGGTCTGGTTGGGGCAGGACGTACCGAACTTCTGGAGACAATTTTCGGTGTAAGAACCAGAGCAGCAGGACGAGTATATTTTAAGAATCATCTGATGAATTTCAACAGTGCAAAAGAAGCCATGGAACATGGTTTTGCAATGATTACAGAGGAACGTAAGGCCAACGGTCTGTTCTTAAAGGGCAATCTGACTTTTAATACAACGATTGCCAATCTGAATCAGTATAAAGCGGGAATTGCGCTTTCGGATACAAAGCTGACAAAGGCAACAGCCAATGAGATTAAAATCATGCATACCAAATGTATGGGACCGGACGACATGATCTCAAGTCTCTCCGGTGGAAATCAGCAGAAAGTAATCTTTGGTAAATGGCTGGAGAGAGAACCACAGGTATTTATGATGGATGAACCGACCAGAGGAATTGATGTCGGTGCCAAATATGAGATCTATGAACTGATTGTCCAGATGGCAAAACAGGGAAAAACAATTATTGTAGTTTCTTCTGAGATGCCTGAGATTCTGGGAATCACAAACCGTATCGGTGTTATGTCCAACGGACATCTTTCCGGTATTGTAAATACCAAAGAAACCAATCAGGAAGAATTGCTGAGACTCAGTGCAAAATACCTATAATAAGGAGAGAGACAGATTATGGCAAACAGTAAAATTCTGACACAGGAGCAGGAAATGCAGCTCCGTCAGCCAATTGATGAATATGTCGGAAAGATACAGAAACAGATCGATGACCTGCGCCGGGAAGGAACCGATCGTGTAATTGCTTTCCAGAACAGTATTGATGTGGCAAAGAGAGATAAGACTCTCACCACAGGAGAAAGAGAGAACCGTATATCAGAGTGCCGTGCCGGAATCGAAAAAGCAAAGAAGGTAGAAGCGGCAAACAAAGACAGTATCTCTAAATTAATTGCAGATGCAGAAAGCTATATCAAAGCACATTATGACAGTGAATATTTCCAGCCGGTAAAAGAAAGCTGTGCACAGGAAAAAGCTGCAGCACAGGAAAAATACAAACAGGCAGTTACTCAGCTAGAAAAAGAACATCAGGCAACCATGGCAAAACTGACAGATCATCAGGAACAGAAAGACGAAAAGTATGTACACAAAAACCGTCTTTTTGATGCCAAGATGACACTGGCAAAGGATCTGCAGGATGTAAAAGACCGCAGACATGCAGCATTTAACTACAAGTATCATCTGCTGGATCTGCTGCGTATGTCAAAGTTCTCTTTTGCAGAGACACAGGCACAGAAATGGGAAAACTACAAGTACAACTTCAACCGCAGATCTTTCCTTCTTCAGAATGGTCTGTATATTGTCATTGTACTGATCTTTATTATGCTGTGTATCATCACACCGATTATTAAGCATACACCGCTTCTGACAACCAATAACGTACTGAATATTCTGCAGCAGGCATCACCGCGAATGTTCCTGGCTCTTGGCGTAGCAGGACTGATCCTGCTGGCAGGTACCGACCTTTCCATTGGACGTATGGTTGGTATGGGAACGACCACAGCAACCATCATCATGCACAAAGGAATCAACACCGGTTCCGTATTTGGTCATGTATTTGACTTTACAGGACTTCCGGTAGGCGTCAGAGTCGTATTTGCAGTATTTATGTGTGTACTGCTGTGTACCTGCTTTACTACCATCGCAGGATTTTTCGCAGCGAAGTTTAAGATGCATCCATTCATCTGTACAATGGCAAACATGCTGGTAATCTTCGGGCTGGTAACTTATTCTACCAAGGGTGTTTCTTTCGGATCTATCGAATCTAACATTCCTTCCATGATTATTCCGAAGATCAATAACTTCCCAACCATTATTCTCTGGGCAGTGGCAGCAATTATTATTGTATGGTTTATCTGGAACAAGACAACATTTGGTAAATACCTGTATGCAGTTGGTGGAAACGCAGAAGCAGCAGCAGTTTCCGGTATTTCTGTATTTAAGGTTACTCTGGGAGCCTTCATGATGGCAGGTGTTCTGTATGGATTCGGTTCCTGGCTGGAATGTATCCGTATGGTTGGTTCCGGATCAGCAGCATATGGACAGGGCTGGGATATGGATGCTATTGCAGCCTGCGTAGTAGGCGGGGTATCCTTTACCGGTGGTATTGGTAAGATCTCAGGCGTAGTAGTAGGTGTTTGCATCTTCACAGCACTGACTTATTCTCTGACCATTCTGGGTATTGATACCAACCTTCAGTTCGTATTCTCCGGTATTATCATTCTGGTAGCCGTTACACTGGACTGCCTGAAATACGTTCAGAAGAAATAATAACATCATATTTTATGACAGGCAGGGGCACGGAATGCATCCAAACGGGCGCATGAGTGCCTCTGTTTTAGTGTACGAAACACAGGGAATCTGATATACTGAATAAAACAGAGAGCAAATGATCAGACAGGAAAAGCAGTGGGGGAAAGCAGGAATGTATACAGTACTTCTGGTAGATGATGAAGATGATGTAACACAGATTATTATGAAGAAAGTTCCGTGGGAGGATATGGGATTTTCTGTTGTGGGACTGGCAAATAATGGAGTAAAGGCACTGGAACTGGTGGAAGAGTATCAGCCGGATGTGGTAATGACAGATATTCGGATGCCTTATATGGATGGAATGGAACTGTCAAAGAGAATTCGGGCAGAATTTCCGACAACAAAGATTCTTCTCTTTACCGGTTTTGATGAATTTGAATATGCCAAGGAAGCCATACATCTGGAAGTGGATGAATATATTCTCAAGCCGCTGAATTGTGCGGAACTGACGAAAGTTTTTCAGAAGCTGAGAGAAAAGTTAGACGCTGAGATCAGGGAAAAGAGAAACGTGGAGACTCTGCAAAAATACTATACGGATTCGCTTCCGCTCCTGAGAGCCAACTTTTATACAGCACTCATAGAAGGGTGGCTGACCAGGGAGCAGATTGACAGATATCTCAGAGATTACCAGATTACTTTTACGCAGCCACATGTCTGCTGCCTGGTGATCCACACGTCGGCAACGCAGATTCCGGAAGGAATGACTGCCATGCTGGTGACTGCTTCTGTAGAAAAACAGGCACAGGAATACCTGGGAGAAAAATGGAAAACAAAGAGTTTTTCTTATATGGGAAATACTGTGTTGATTGCAGAACTGGAAAAAGAAGGGGATGTGGCAGTACTGACAGATGACTGTGACCGATTCTGCAGATATGTGCACCGTATGATTGGTGCAGTGACAACAGCAGGAATCGGAAAAGTATGCGATTCGCTGATGGAACTGTCAGATTCTTACAATGGCGCCAGAGAGGCTGTTTCTTACAGAGGAATTTACGGTGCAATACGGGCAATCAATATCCGTGAAATTGCGCCGAAAGAAGATTACAGCTCTGCCGGGGCACCGGGAGCAGAATTGTCACAGCTTTTTAAGAAAATCCGTCTCGGAACAGAAAAAGAAGTGACAGAAGCGGTAGATCGTTATGTGGAACAACTGACCATTCATGGGAAATCCATGCTTCAGCATCACATAGATATCATGGATCTGATCAGTGATTTTTACCGTTTTGCGGCAAACAATGAGATTGCAGACAGGGAAACGGAGAAAGATATTGGTCAGTTATACAGTCATTTGATGGATATGGATCCGGCAGCTCTCAGGGTCTGGATACTGGAACACAGTCTGGAATACCGCAGCCGTCTGATTATTGCACGAAACAGTTCTACCAGAAGCTTTGTGCAGAGAGCACAGGAATATGTGCAGAACAGCTATGCCGATGAAAATATTTCACTGGATCAGGTCTGTGATCTTCTAGGTGTATCGAATTCTTATTTCTCGACGATTTTTAAAAAAGAGACAGGACAGTCTTTTGTAGGCTACCTGACAGGATATCGGATGGAACAGGCAGCAAAACTGCTGATTGAGACAAATGAGAAGAGCTATATCATAGCGCAGAAAGTGGGATACACAGATTCGAATTATTTCAGCTATGTTTTCAAACGCCATTTTGGTGTGGCACCAAGTAAGTATCGGACAGAACATGCAGAGGAAGCAGGAACATGAGATATCTGAACGAAAAATGGAAAATATTTCAGAGAAGAGTCGGCAACCGCAGTTTCCGGTTTATGATCTCCATGTCTTTTACGTTTGTGGCACTGACAGGCATGGTACTCATCACCGCTGTTTTGCTGAATCGCTATGAGAGAACACTGGAGCGACAGGTATTAGCTGACAGTCAGAAACTGATCGGGCAGGTGGAGATTAATCTGAATACGTATCTTCGGTCTATGATGCGCAGCTCCGATGCGGTGTATTACAATGTAATAAAGAAAGTTGATTTTGATAAAGGTGACATTTCCGAGGAGTTAAGCCTTTTGTATGAAGCGAACAAAGATAATCTGGTAAGTATAGCCTGCTTTACCAGAGATGGGGAGCTTCTGGGGGCAGCACCTGTGGGAAGCCTGAAAAAGAATGTGAATATTACCACACAAAGCTGGTTTGAGGATGCATCGGACAAGATGGAAAATCTGCATTTTTCAGATCTGCATGTACAGAATATTTTTGAAAATAAAAGTGGCAGATATTACTGGGTAGTTTCTTTGAGCCGGGGAGTGGAACTGACCAATGACGGAAAAATGTCTGGTGGAATTCTTCTGGTGGATATGAATTTCAGTGGAATCCAGCAGCTCTTTACAGAAGTAAATAATGACGGAAAAGGTTATGTTTATCTGATAGGACGAGATGGGGAGATTATCTATCATCCCAGACAGAATCTGATTTTTTCCAACATTATACAGGAGAATAATCAGACAGCCAGCACTTATGATGAGGGGGTGCACAACGAAGAATTCCAGGGAGAACAACGAGTGGTTGTGGTAAAAACTGTGGGTTATACCGGATGGAAAATTGTCAGTGTGGTATCAAAAGAAAGCCTGTTCAGTGACCTGAATCAGACAAGGATGATGGCACTGCTGAACCTGGTACTGGCAATTTTTTTAATGATTTTTGTCAATCAGTATGTAGCGGTGCGCATTACAGATCCGTTGAAAAAACTGGAAAAATCCATTCAGGGAATTGAGATGAAGCAGCAGCCTGTGGTATATATCGGCGGCCCTCCGGAGATACAGCATCTCGGCCTGACGATCCGTTTTATGGTGGAAGAATTACAGGAACTTACCGATAAGATGGTAAAGGAGCAGGAGGAAAAGCGTAAGAACGAACTGGATGCCCTTCAGTCCCAGATCAATCCACATTTTCTGTATAATACACTGGACTCGATTATGTGGATGATTGAGAGTGAACGGTATGAGGATGCGGTATCGATGGTGCAGGCGTTGGGACGGCTTCTCAGAATCAGTCTCTCCAGAGGGAAAAATGTAATCTCTGTGGGGGACGAACTGCAGCATGCAAGAAGTTATCTGGCAATTCAGAAATACCGGTATAAGAATAAATTTACCTCATACTTTGAGGTGGAACCTGATATAGAACAGTACAAAACAATCAAACTGGTAATACAGCCATTGATAGAAAATGCAATATACTACGGTATGGAATATATGGATGGCGAAGGGGAGATCTACATCCGTGCTTATACCAGAGATCAGGATCTGTATCTGGAAGTAGAGGATAACGGGCCGGGGATGCCAGAAGACCAGGTCGAACATCTCCTGACAGGCGGTGAGAAAGCACGGCAGAAAGGATCCGGAATCGGACTGAAAAATGTGAACCAGCGTATACAGCTTTATTTTGGAACACAATATGGACTGGAAATAGAAAGTGAACCGGATGAGGGTACTGTAGTGAGAATTCATATTCCAAAGACCACGGAAGAGGAGGCGGGAGAGCAGAGATGAAAGAAAAAAACAGACGCAAGTATCCGATTCTCCTGGCAGCCGCAGTACTGGTTCCTGTTACCGTATATGGATATATTACGGAAACGGTTCAGAAAAACGAGAAAAAATTATATTCCGTAGTTCTCTATCAGGATGAAGAAAATGAGTGGGCAATGTTAGAGGCAGGTGCAGAGCAGGCAAAAGACGATGCCAGAATTATGATCAACTATGTACATCTGGATGCAAATAACACGACGGAAGATGAGATTCTGGCAATACAGAGAGAAGCGGAACTGGGGACTTCTGGTATACTTTTGGCATGCAGCGAAAAGGAGAAGATGAAGGAAGAACTGAAAAAAAGCAACATATCAGTTCCAATAGTTTTTATAGAAAGCGGAGCCGATGAGGAATATCCTGTGATTCGGGCAGATGATTACCAGATGGGAAAGACACTGGGAAAGAAAGTGTTAAGCGAAATGCTTCCAGAGGACGGACCGATTATTATTCTGGGAGAAAGAATGGACAGGGACAGTATGCAGAGCCGTTACCGTGGCGTAACAGATGCATTAAAAGCATCCGGAGAAGAAATTGAAATAATAGATGAAACCGGAAAAAAGACAGAAGAGATCATGGACGTGGCAGTGGAGGTTCTGCAAAGCAACGGAAAAGCGGTAACACTGGATAAGTATTCCACAGAGCAGATTTCCTCTCTGTGGGAAGAATATCAGAACTATTCACAGAGAAAAAAGACAAGACTGCCGATATACGGAATCGGTAACACAGCGGCAACAGTGAATGATCTGGATAATGAGAATCTGGCTGCGCTGGTCTATCAGAACGAATTCAGTATGGGATACCAGGGAATTATGGCACTGACGGAAAAGCGTGAAGCAGACTGGATTAATGAAAATATTCATATTTCATATAACATTGTTACAAAGGAAACCTTGTATGATGAGGAACATGCAAGGCTCCTGTTTCCAAACAGTTGACGGGGAGAAGGTATGAACAGAAAAATGCTGGGGGGACTGGTCCTTACACTTGGCGCAGCCATGGCGCTTGCAGGATGCAGTTCACAGGAAAAAAATGGAAAAGCAAATCAGAAAGTTCTGCGGATCGGGGTCAGTTCCTATGATCAGTACGATACATTTGTATCGGAACTGATTTCTTGTTTTCAGAATTATGCAAAAGAGAAAGAAAAAGAATGGGGAATTACCATAAGCCTGGATATCCGATATGCGCAGCGAAGTCAGATGGTGCAAAATGGTCAGATGGATGATTTTATCGATGATCAGGTAGATATTGCCTGTATTAATCTTGTGGATCGTACGGATGCATCCGGTATTATAGAAAAAGCCAGGAAAAGCCAGACACCTGTAATCTTTTTCAACAGAGAACTGGTAGAAGAGGATCTGGACCGCTGGGACGAACTTTATTATGTGGGAGCAGATGCCTATGAATCAGGGCGTCTGCAGGGCAAAATCCTTGTGGAAGAATGCAGAAAAAATTTTGACAAAATTGATAAAAACAAAGACGGTATACTGCAGTATGTCATGTTAGAAGGAGAAGCGGGACACAATGATTCTCTTGCGCGAAGCATGGCGGTAATCGAAGAAATCACAGAAAGCGGTTACATGGTTGAAAAACTGGCAGATGAGATTGCAAACTGGAACCGGGATCAGGCGGCAACCAAGATGCAGACATTTCTGGATACATACGGAGAAGAAATTGAAGTAATTCTGGCAAATAATGATGATATGGCCCTGGGGGCGGTGGATGTTCTGACAGAAGCAGGATTAAAACCAGGTGATACTGACTGGCCGGTAATTCTGGGGATCGATGGAACCAGTGTGGGACTGGAAGTAGTAAAAAAAGGAGAACTTCTGGGAACCGTTCTCAATGACGGAGAAGGACAGGCACATGCTATGCTGGAACTGGCCTATGCGCTTGCAACCCAAAATGAACTGCCAGAAGAATACCAGCTTAAGGATGGAAAATACATCAGGCTGCCATACCGTAGTATCACAGCAGAATAATAAGCTGGATGATGCGAGAAATTGAGGCAAAAAAAGCACTGGCATCGAGAAGTTAAGCAAGCTAAGATCTCGATGCCAGTGTATTACATATGTAAGACTTCTTCCCAGATGTCTTCCACAACAGGGATTCCAAGCTCTTTGTTTTCTATCATCGTATGTAATGCAAGCTCGCCTGGATAGTATACTTCCCCGCCTTCTTTGATTGGCTCGGAAGATTTCACATCAGCAAGGATGGCATCTACGATAGCATCGGTCTCTTCGGCAGTGTTGAACCTGGAAGGATCAATGGCAATCATGATCTGGGTCAGTCCCACCTCATCATCGAAAGTACCGATCTTAGACACAGAATTCCCATTGGAGAGCACCGTTGCGATCAGGTCAAGAACAATAGACAGACCACTGCCTTTCCAGTATCCCATTGGCAGTACACGCCAGGTCTTCTCGATCTCAGCAGGATCGGTAGAAAGATTGCCTTTGGTATCATAACCGCCAGGTACCGGAAGCTGAGTGCCCTGAAGTTTGCACTGTTCGATTTTTCCATAAGAGAACTGAGACACTGCACAGTCCAGCACCACATGTTCTCCATTGGATCTTGGGACAGACATGACCAGAGGATTATTGCCAATTTTCCGATCCTTGCCGCCCCAGGCTGGCATGTTTGGCATAGTGTTAGACCAGCAGATGCCGATGCATCCCTGATCAGCAGCCTGCCATCCATAGGTACCACCGCGCATCCAGTGATTGTTATTGCCAAGCGCTACGATGGCGGCACCGTTTGCCTTAGCCAGTTCACAGGCACGATCCATGGCACGTTTGGCATTCAGAGGGCCGAAGCCACGGTGGCCGTCCCAGCGCTCCATGATCCCCATACTTATTTCACAGGTCGCTCTGGCTGCAGGGTCAATACTTCCCTTTTCCAGGTAGCTGACAAATCTTGGAAAACGGTTCAGCCCGTGGGAATAGACACCGGCAAGACTGTTTTGTGCAAAAATTGTCGCTGCATCAGCGGCATCCTCAGGAAGAAATCCTTTCTTTTCCAGGACTCTTGTAAACTCTTTGACCATATCTTCATATTTGATTCTCATAATACATGCTCCTCTCAATGAAATATGAAAACGCTTTCAGATAAAACTATTATATCCTGAATTTTTAAGAAGTCAATCTTTTTTGATAAGAAAGAAAAATACTATGAAATTCAACAAAAATATAAGTAGAATCTCAGAAAATATTATGAAAGCGTTTTCTATAAATTTTCTTGAAAAATGAAATGTGATGTGATACACTGCAAGAAATAATGCCAGACAAAAAGGACATTCCCTGAAAAAGGGGAATAGTGTCAGGATCAGGGCCCGGAGCAGCGAAACGAGAGCGGATCTGACCCCGGAAAAAAGAAAGAGAAGTCAAATCAGGGCCTGGAGCAGCGAAACGAAAGAGGCTCTGACCCCGGAAAAAGAGAAGAATATCAAAATCAGGGCTTGGAGCGGTAGGAAAAGAAGATTTATACCCCGGAAAATTGGAAGAATGATAAATCCGCGGCTACCAGAACGGAAATGATAGAAAACAAGGTATAAGATCGGGAGAAAAAGAGAATATGAATATTTACGATATTGCCAGAGAGGCCGGTGTCTCGATCACCACGGTATCTCGTGTGATCAATCACCGGGAGCAGGTGAATGCAGTAACAAGAGAACGAGTGGAAAAGGTGTTAAAAGCACACAATTACAAGCCCAATGCCACAGCCAGGAATCTGGTGACCAAGTCTTCCAGAACGGTTGCAGTGTTAACAATAGATATTCGGGAACCGCATTATGCAAGAACGGCATATACGATTGAACGAGAGCTGAGCCATCGGGGGTATGAAGCGATCATTTGTAATACCGGAGGAGAATTGAAGGAGACGGAACGTTATTTGCAGTCCCTGATGGAAAAAGATGTGGATGGAATCATACTGGTTGGTTCGGTATTTAATGAAATTGGAAAAGATGACAGAATCCGGGATATGCTGAAGACGTTTCCGGTGGTGCTGGCCAATGGAAAACTGGATCTGGAGCGTTCGTATTCGGTATTGGTAGATGATCAATATGGCATCGGGCTATCCGTGGATTATCTGGTGGAAAATGGACACAGAGAAATCTGCTATTTTATGGATCTGGATACCGGAAGTGCCAGAGAGAAGAAAACAGGATTCATTCAGAGCATGAAGAAGCATGGTCTGGAATGTGGGCAGAAACAAGTGATCAAGGTGACACACTCTGTGGAAGGCGGACGGATCGGCGTTCGGAAGCTGATAGAAGAAAACCGACAAGTGACAGCTATCGTATGTGGCAATGATGAGATTGCGGTTGGAGCAGTAAAGGAGTTGACGAGCCGGGGCATCAAGGTACCGGAACAGATTTCAGTGACCGGGTATAATCATTCCGAATATGCCAGGATCTGCCAGCCGGAACTGACCACCATTGATAATAAACCAGAGTTGGTGGCCATGTTATGTGTACAACTGGTGATCGGTTTGATTGAAAAGACAGACAGTTATTCTTCCGGGGTAATCCGGCCGGAACTGGTGCCGGGGAAAAGTGTTGCGCAGTTACAATAGATAGAAAAACATATTGGAATATAAACAGGAGGAAACTTTTTATGCAGATGACATTTCGCTGGTATGGAGAAGGAAATGACAACATCACTCAGGATATGATTCGACAGATCCCGGGAGTGACGGGACTGGTGTGGGCACTTCACGACAAGCAGCCAGGTGAGGTCTGGGAAGTGGAGGAGATCGAAGAGGTAAGGAAGCAGATCGAAGGACACGGCTTTCATATGGATGTAGTGGAGAGTGTGAATGTACACGACGACATCAAGGTGGGACTCCCGACCAGAGATAAGTACATTGAAAATTATAAGACCACGCTGAGAAATCTGGCAAAATTTGGCGTAAAGGTAGTGACCTATAATTTTATGCCGATCTTCGACTGGACCAGAACAGATCTGTTTCATCCTTTGCCGGATGGATCTAATGCCCTATATTATGAAAAAGACAAAATTCAGGATGATTATAAGGAGATGGCACAGTATATTCTGGAAAATCTTCACGGAATGACGTTTCCAGGATGGGAGCCGGAGCGTATGGCGAAGCTGGATGAATTGTTTGCTCTGTATCGTCCGGTAACGAAAGAAAAGCTTTGGGAGAATCTGAAGTATTTCCTGGAGCAGCTGATGCCAGTGTGTCATGAGACGGGTATCAAGCTGGCAATTCACCAGGATGATCCGCCATGGGACATTTTTGGCATTCCGCGTCTCCTGGTAGATAAAGAATCCATTGGACGTTTCTTGTCTATGGTGGACGATGAATATAATTGCCTTTGCCTCTGCTCTGGTTCATTGGGAGCCAATCCGAACAACGATGTTCCAGATATCATTCGCACCTATTGCGGCCGGATTGCATTTGCGCATATCCGAAATGTGAAACATTATGACAATGGAGATTTTTCAGAAGTATCCCACAGAGACTGCGACGGAGATACACAGATTCTGGAAATCATGAGAGCATATCATGACTGTGGATACAAAGGATACATCCGCCCGGATCATGGGCGCCATCTGTGGGGAGAAGAAAAACAGTGCCGTCCGGGATATGGATTATATGACCGGGCACTGGGAGTCATGTATTTACTGGGATGCTGGGATATGCTGGATCGCATTGACGGGCAGCTATAGCTGAATTTCAGGACTGTGATTTTACGTCAAATTATGTTAGAATAGGAATGGACTCGGATATGAGTGAGAAGAACGAGATAAGGAAGTGAGCGAATGATTACATTACTGGTCACAATGATGGCCGGGATCACCTCTTTGATGGTGGGATTGGTTTGTGGGGTATTTGCACTTGCCTGGTATATCTGGCAGTCAATGGAACTTTACTGGCTGTTTCGTATGTGTAATTACAGCAATGCATGGATGGCCTGGATTCCGATTTTACGTTATTATGCGCTGGCAGAAGTGACGGGCGATGCCACTGGCATGACGAGACTGTATCTGATTGGACAGGACATTTCTACAGATTTGTTCCGCTTTTGGCCAATACTGACGCTGGTAGTTTCCAGAATCAGCAGTATCGGAGGGATCTTGGAGACATTGCTGACGATTCTCTGTCTGGGAAGCAGCTTCACGACAGTGTATAGTAAGTTCGAGAATCGCAGTCCAGATGAGGTGAAGGCGCTGGGGTATCTGTCAGGCTGGATTCCATTGATTGGAATCATAAAACTGACACAGTATAAGCATCGTCAGATGTTTTATTAGAGTAATGCAGGATACCTGGAGAGAGTTGAAAAAGAACAGCATGGTCATGCACAGGAAACTGTGGATGGTCATGCTGTTTTATGCAAATAAGTAGAGCCATCTTCCGATGGCCCTGGAGAGTGTATTTTCTATTATGTATGAGAGGAATGCAATACCTCATCTGTCTATGAATATAGCATAAAATAGATTTTTTGTGAAATATTTAAATTGAATGTTATATGATACCTTTTAGGTATGATGGAGGGAAGGAATGGACAAAACAAAGGAAAAAGCAGTGAATTTAACAGAAGGCTCCGTAGCGAAGGGACTGTGGGCGTTTACGCTGCCATTAATGCTGGGACAGCTTTTACAGCAGCTCTATAATGTAGCAGATGCCTGGGTGATTGGAAATTATGCGGATAATGCCTCCTTTGCGGCAGTCAGCGCAGGGGGCAGCCTGACATTTCTGGTGGTTGGATTTTTTAATGGAGTATCTATCGGAGGCGGTGTGGTGATTTCCAGGTATTTTGGAGCGGAGGATCATCAGAATGTGTCGAAAGCCATACATACAAATGTACTTTTTGGGGTGGCTGCCAGTATTTTGGTTACGATTCTTACGGTGCTCTTTACACCAACAATTCTGGTATGGATGCAGACTCCGGAAAATGTTCTTCCTTATTCCATCACGTATTTTCGCATTTATTTTGCCGGGATCTCTATGATTATTTTATATAATATCTTTATGGCCATTATGAGAGCTGTGGGGGACAGTGTACATCCACTGTATTATCTGTGCATTTCTTCTGTGGTGAATGTAATTTTGGATCTGGTGCTGGTAGCCGGTATGCATATGGGTGTTGCCGGAGCGGCACTGGCTACGGTGGTATCTCAGGGACTCTCGGCAATCCTGTGCCTGATACGTATGCAGCGAACCGGAGGTTATATGAGGATTCATCTGAGTAAGCTAAGATATGATGGACCAATGATGAAGCGGGTGCTGTATCAGGGATTGCCGGCCGGTATTCAGAATTCGGCTCTGAGTATTGGAAATATCGTAGTGCAGGCCAACATCAACGCCTTTGGGGAATTTGCCATGTCGGGAATGGGAGCACATTCCAAGATCGAAGGCTTTGTTTTTATTCCAATCATCAGCATCTCCAATGCGCTTTCTACTTTTGTGAGTCAGAATCTGGGAGCCGGTGAAGTGGGGCGTGCAAAAAAAGGGGCATTTCTCGGAACTGTGGTCAGTATGGGGATGGCGGCAGTCATGGGGATTGGCATGTATCTGCTGGCACCGCAGTTGATTCGAATTTTTACTTCGGAGCCGCAATCGGTAGAATATGGCGTAGTATTTATGCGGACAGTCACGATTTTCTATCTGTTTCTGACTTTTTCCCACGAAGCCACCGGCATTCTCCGTGGCCTGGGAATGTCTGTGATACCGATGCTGGGCATGTTTGGGTTCTGGTGTGTAGGACGTATTCTTTATGTGACGATTGCACTTCGTGTCATCCCTGATTTCCGGGTGATCTGTTGGGCTTATCCACTTACCTGGATCTGTACTACGATTACGTTTTCCATTGTGTTATTCCGAACGAAGTGGAGAGCTGAATGATAAAAAGTTCCGCAAAACTGCTGTCACAGTCCGCGGAACTTTATCTTTCTGGCAAGATAATATCCTGCTTCGAATACCAGAATACCGCCAAAGATATCAACGAATACATGTTGCTTCACCAGCAGGGTGGAAGCAAATACACACAGAGACATCACGATGGTGGCCGGAAGGTACCAACGTGGTGTTTTTTTCATGCGTAAGGCTGCGTGAATGCAGCACCAGCTTTCCAGACAATGAATGGAAGGAAAAAGATTTACCGGTGCATCCATCTGATAGACCAGACGGACCAGCTGATCGCAGACGCTGTGTCCGGTGACTTCCGGGCGAACCAGCGTAGTTGGAAAAAACAGGAAAAAGACCAGACAGAACAGCTTGGAGATCACATCACCATAAATAAAGCGGTAACAGAACGTTTTCCCTTCCCGGGCAATCAGCAGATAATTGACGATCCATTGTACATAGGCCAGGATATAGAAAATAATAAATGGCGCAAGGAATGGAATCCGGTCATCCACAGGCAGGGCCAGAGAATGAAATGTTAAATGGTCACGCAGCTGTGATACCCCAAAGTAAATAATAAAATTAGCAGCCAGTGCCAGAATCAGAGGCCGGATGGCGTAATCAGGCAGAAGCTTCTGTATCCATTTTTTCATAAGCAAGTACCTCTCCAAGTTTTACTGGCGTCTCTGTGCCGTTTGTGGAATGTGCGAGAAGATCTTCCCGCACAGTAATACGGTCTTTTTCCACGAGCACAATGACAGTAGAACCGCCATATTGGAAAAACCCTTTTTCATCACCGCGGGTAACTGTGCAGGCATCATGGTGATTTACGATTCTGCCTACCAACATGGCACCTACTTCCATTTGCAGCAGAGTACCCAGGCGTGGTGTTCGAATCAGAGTGTATTCCCGACTGTTTTCCGTGAAAACGGGAAGTGCACGAAGCGCAATGGGACGTACAGTATGAAGGACTCCGGGAATGTGACGGTTCCCGCTTTTTTTACCGGAATCCACATAGCTATAGCGGTGATAGTGATCCACACAGAGACGGAACACGAAGCAATAACCGTCTTCATAGCGAGCCGCCAGCCGGTGATCCCGCAACAGTTCCGGTAGAGTATAACTGCTCTGTTTGACGGGAAGAACGGTGTCTTTTTGGATCTTCCATACAGAGAGCAGACCGTCACAAGGTGCGGTCAGAGAATGAGGATCCATATCTACGGGTCTCAGACCAGGCCTGATCTTTCTGGAAAAAAAATCATTAAAGCTATGGATCTCATCCAGCTGATAGTCAGACAGAATGATCTGATTCCTCTTTGCAAATGGTGTAATCAGAAAACCAGACAGGGAACTGTCCAGAAAATGACCACATGCCTGTGATACACAGGGATGAGTCAGACATTTTAGAAGAACTCTGCCCGGAACGGTATGATAAAGAAATTCCAGAGAAGTCATAGGTGATTGCCTCCTAAAGTTTCATAAATACTAATATCATAGCCAGGATTGCAAATTCCAATACACCAAAAGCGATCATCAGGGCAATTTCCCGGTTTTGTGGTTTTTTGATATGTATTTTGGATAAAAATAAAAAGCCCATCACGATGAGAACACCGAAATACAGCAGTGTCAGGTCGGCACTGACAAATACATGGAGCAGCAGTACGGCAGGAAAGACCAGTGCCGCACTGGTAACCGGGAGACCAAGATAGATCTTTTCCCCGTTGGCATCCCGATTCTGGTCAGCCGCCTCCAGTACATTAAAGTAAGCCAGACGGATCATGGCGGCCAGTACATAGAGAGCTGCGATCACGGTCAGCACTACCTGCACGAATACCGGTTTTTCCTGAAGGCGGATAAAGTGAATATTTGGCAGTGTGGTATATTCCAGACTGCAGCGCAGCATAGCAATACCGATACAGGCAGGAAGTGCGCCAAAAGCGATCAGATCGGATAGAGAGTCAATCTGAATGCCGAAAAGTTTTTCCTGTTCTGTCCGATTCTTTTTGCTTCGTGCGACTTTTCCGTCAAAGGTATCGCACAAACCGGAAAAGAGCAGAAAGAACATGCCAAGATACGGATGGCCAATTCCCTTCAGGCAGACAAGTACTCCGGAAATACCGGACAGAAGTGATAAATAAGTCAAAATTACTGTGTAGTCATAAAATCCAATCATAGTAGTTAGTTTTTCCCCCATTTGTGTTTTTTTAGAAATAGATATCCAATGCCGGTGACGATCATACTTAGAATCATACAGGCATAGAAGGAAATGCCGCGGCTCAGAATCTCCAGCTGATAAGCAGCTGCCTTGCTCATAAGTGCCTGATAGCCAGTCAGCATCAGGTAGTCGGCAATCCCCATGGCACCGGGCACTGGCATGCTGTTGGAACCAAGAACGACATAGACCTGTGTGGCAAATAGCTCTGGCAGTACAGAATAGCTGCCGCCCATTGCCAGGAATACGAGCAGCGTGACTCCCAGCTGCGATAGTCTTTGACAAAGATTCAGCAGATAGACCTGCAGCAACATCTGCTTCTTGTCAAAAAGAAGATTCACGCATTGATTATATTCCTGAAGAGAGTGATTCAGCTTCTGGCAGATCTTTTCTGCTGCACGGTGGAAGTGAAACCGATTCAACAGAGCGGCCGTCCCGAGAGCTATTTTTTTCAGTAATAGCTGTTTTCGCATAAGAAGATAGAATAAAACAGCCAGTCCGGTCAGAGTCAGAATGCCGATGAGGATAAAGATTCTACATGGGATACTGAATAGCAGAAAAATCTTCGGGAACAGCAGGACAGCGGCCAGTCCAATGGTGATAATCGCCATGGTATACATGATCAGGTTCAGAAGAAGGGCTGCCATCACTGCAGTGGCAGGTATCCCATCCCGGATCATAAAAAAAGCACTGGCCGGTTGTCCGCCGGATGCAGAGGGTGTAATAGCAGAAAAATAAATGTCTGCTGCTGAATATACAAAACCTCGCCTGTGTTTTGCAGGATATCCCAAACTGCGGACAATTACGGTCAATGCCGCTCCTTCAAAAAAGATAAAGCCGAACATGCTGAAAATGGAAAGTAAGATACCCGGAATGGAAAGATCCCGAATATCTGCAGCCAGTTCACCGGGTGATACGCCACCACCCTTCAGTACAGCGGTAATGGTAAGAACTGCCAGCAGGAGCGCGGCCAGAAAACAAATAATTTTATTGCGGTAAGATGATGTCTCTTTCGTATTCAACAGCAATGCACTCCTTATTTCTGATAATGATTATAGTCTAACATATACCATCAGGAAAAGCCAGTAGAAACGCCTGATCCTAAAGGAAACATAAGCAATTATTCATCAGATCTTCATCTTCGGGAACTTTTTTGTAAACAGAGGTGGAAGAATATTGAAAAAAATGGTATGATAGAACAGATCTAGAAATTTTCTATCAGAAAGGATGCAGGATTATGAAAAGATCAGAAATCAATACCGCATTGAAAAAGATGGAAGATATGGTGAACAGATTGAATTATTATCTTCCTCCGTTTTGTCATTTTACTCCGGAAGAATGGAAGACAAAGGGACACGAGTACGATGAGATACGTGACAATATGCTGGGATGGGACATCACAGATTTTGGACAAGGAGATTTTCAGAAGACCGGATTTTCACTGGTGACGATTCGGAACGGCAATCAGAAGATGCAGGATGTATATAAGAAGCCATATGCAGAGAAGCTTCTGTATCTGGATGAAGGTCAGTATGCGATGAATCATTTTCACTGGTATAAGATGGAAGATATCATCAACAGAGGTGGTGGAAATATCCTGATCCGTGTGTATAACTCTCTTCCAGATGAGGCCATTGACAAGACAGGGGATGTGACGGTACATACAGACGGAGTGACCCGTGTAGTTCCGGCAGGAACGCAGATCAGACTGACACCTGGGGAAAGCCTGACGATTACGCAGAGGATGTATCATGACTTTGAAGTGGAGCCAGGGACTGGCGCCGTACTGATCGGAGAAGTCAGCCAGTGCAATGATGATACAACAGATAATCGCTTTAATCCACCAGCGGGAAGATTTCCGCAGATCGAGGAGGATGAGCCGCCTTACAGACTGCTCTGTAATGAATATCCTCCGGCAGCCGAATAACGGATGCTGTAGGGCAGGATGAATCAGAAACTAAGATGTTTGGGGCAATAAAATAAAATTTAGAAAAGAAAGGAGCAGCAGGGGAATGGCTAGAGAAAAAATATTATTTGTGACTTCAGAAGCAGTGCCGTTTATTAAGACCGGGGGTCTTGCCGATGTTGCAGGCACACTGCCAAAATACTTTGATAGAGAGAAATATGATGTACGTGTAATTTTACCGAAGTATGCATCTATGAAGGGCGAATGGAAAGATAAGCTTCAGTACAGAACGCATTTTGAAATGCAGCTGGCATGGAGAAATATGTATGTGGGGATACTGGAGACGGAGATTGATGGAATACCGTTCTATTTTATTGATAATGAATATTATTTCAGCGGTGGATGGCCATATGAAGATATTCGATGGGACATTGAAAAATTTGCATTTTTCTCGAGAGCTGTCCTGAGTGCGCTCCCGTCGATTGATTTCAGACCGGACATTATTCACTGCCATGACTGGCAGGCAGCACTGGTGCCGGTATATCTGAACGATGCATTCCAGTCCAACCCATTTTATCAGAATATCAAGACTATCATGACGATTCACAATCTCAGATTCCAGGGAATCTATGATAAGAATATTATTCAGGATATCATTGGTATTTCTGACAGTTATTTTACACCGGACAAGCTGGAAGCATACGGTGATGTGAATCTTCTGAAGGGCGGTATTGTCTATGCAGATCGTGTGACTACTGTCAGTGAGACCTATGCGGAAGAGATTAAGACAGAGTTTTACGGAGAGAAGCTGGATAAGCTGCTGCAGGCACGTTCCAATGTGCTGACTGGCATTGTGAATGGTATTGACTACAATATCTTTAATCCGGAGACAGATATTCACCTTCCGTATAAGTTCAACAAAGAAACAGTTACAACAGAAAAAGTAAAGAATAAAGTGGAACTGCAGAGACAGCTTGGCTTAAGAGAAGATCCGAACGTGATGATGATCGGTATCGTGTCCCGACTGACAGATCAGAAGGGATTTGACCTGATTGAATGTGTACTGGATGAGATCTGTCAGGACGAAGTGCAGATCGTAGCACTGGGTACTGGAGAGGAACGTTATGAGAATATGTTCCGTTACTATGCATGGAAATACCCTGGAAAAGTATCTGCAAACATTTATTATTCGGATGAGCTGTCTCATAAGATTTATGGTTCCTGCGATGCATTCCTGATGCCATCACTGTTTGAGCCATGTGGACTGAGTCAGATCATGAGTCTGAGATACGGAACTGTACCGATCGTTCGTGAAACCGGTGGATTAAAAGATACCGTGATTCCGTTTAATGAATTCGAGAACAGTGGAACAGGATTCAGCTTCCGTAATTATAATGCACATGAGATGATGGCAACAGTGCGTTATGCAGAGCGGATTTTCTATGATCAGAAGGATCAGTGGAACGATCTGGTAAAACGTGCAATGGGAGCGGATTTCTCCTGGAATGCATCTGCAGAGAAGTATGAGATCCTGTATGATCATATGCTGGGATGGTACTGGCCAAGAGGAGAAGAACAGGTGGAAGCAGCGCAGCCGGCAGAGGTAGCAGAACTGACAGAGGTAAAAGCAGCAGAGGTGAAAGAAGCTGCACCTGCAGAGAAGAAAGCACCAGCGAAAAAAGCAACGGCCAAGAAGACTACAGCAACCAAAACGACTGCCAAGAAGACTGCTGCAGAAAAGAAGACTACCACCAGAAGAACTACAGCTGCGAAGAAAAAAGCAGAAGAAACAGTGAAAGTGGAAGAAACGGAAAAGACTGCTGAGACAGCTGCAGCTGTCGAAGAAAAAGCACCGGTTAAGAAACGCACGACCAGAAAAACTGCGACTAAGAAGGCAGAAGAACCGGTAAAGGCAGAGGAACCGGTGAAAGTGGAAGAAGAGCCGAAAAAGGCAGCGGAGCCAGTAAAGGCAGAAGAGCCGAAGAAGGTAGAGGAACCGAAAAAGGTTGAGGAGCCGGTAAAGGCAGAAGAACCGAAGAAGGCTGCAGAACCAGAGAAGGTTGTAGAGCCAGTGAAAGCGGCTCCAGCGAAAAAGACTGGAAGAAAGTCCAGAAAGAAAAGATAAATAAGAGTTTCTGCACGGAGCTCTTTGCGAGAATAACTCTGGCAGAAATGCCAGAGTTATTTTTTGTCTAATGACATAAATAGAACAGGAGGAGCATACGTGCATTGGAACGTATCAGATAATAAAAATGGGGAATATTCAGAAGATAAGAGAACAACTGGATGGCCGGATATTAGAGACGATGGAAGATAAAATAACAGAAAGAGTAAAAGACAGCAGATTAATGGATAATTTCCTTACCAATGAAAAAATCCTTGATCGGATTTCCAGACATCTGGAGCCGATTGAGCAGATGAATGCGTATTATCGCTGTGCGATCATGGAGATTGAGACGAAATTCAGAGTGCTGAGTGAGCAGTTTTCTCTGAAATATGACCGCAATCCAATCGAGACCATCAAAAGCAGATTGAAGTCACAGGATAGTATTCTGAAAAAGATGAATCGAAAAGGAATCCCGGTGTCTCTGGAGGCAATGGAACGAGAAATTGATGATATTGCCGGAGTACGTGTAATCTGTTCTTTTGTGGAAGACGTATATATGTTGGCAGATTGTCTGTTACAGCAGGATGATATCACACTTCTGGAAAAGAAAGACTATATTAAGCATCCAAAAGACAGTGGATATCGTAGTTTGCATCTGATCGTACAGGTGCCGATTTTTCTGCAAAATGAAAAACGTCCGATGAAAGTGGAAGTACAGATTCGTACTCTGGCTATGGATTTGTGGGCCAGTCAGGAACATAAACTACGTTATAAAAAACAGATTCCGGAAAATGAAGAAGAAGCCATCAGTCAGGAACTGGCAGAATGTGCTCAGATTCTGGCGTCGGTGGATAATCGAATGCAAAACCTGCGTGCAAAGCTGAGTGATTCCAGATTTCAGGAGGATGAGAGAAGACGGCCATGACATTAATGCAGTTAAATTATATTATTACGATTTCAGAGACAGGCTCTTTGAACAAAGCATCGGAGCTTTTATATGTATCACAGCCTTCGCTGACCAGTGCAGTGAAAGAACTGGAAAAAGAATTGGGGATTACAATTTTTAACCGCAGTGGAAAAGGTGTGACGCTGACCAATGACGGTGCAGAATTCCTGCTTCATGCCAAAGAAATCTATGGACAGTATCAGACGGTTATGGAAAAATATGGGAAAGGCGGCTCTTATAAAAAGAAGTTCGGAGTTTCCACCCAGCATTATTCTTTTGCAGTGAAGGCATTTGTGGATATGGTAAAGAGCTATGATATGTCTCAGTATGAGTTCGCTATTCGTGAGACGAAAACCAGGGATGTGATCAGTGACGTCAGTACCATGCGAAGTGAGATCGGTGTGCTGTATCTGTGTGATTTTAACCGGAAAGCCATCCAGAAGCTGCTCAGCTCGGCTGGGCTGGAGTTCCATCATCTGATTGATTGTCAGGCTTATGTTTATCTGTGGAAGAATCATCCATTGGCAAAAGAAAAGTCCATTTGTTTTGAACAACTGGATCCATATCCATGTCTTTCCTTTGAACAGGGAGACAACGGCTCTTTCTATTTTGCAGAAGAGATTCTGTCCACCAACGAATATTCCAGAGTGATTAAAGCCAATGATCGAGCGACCATGCTGAACTTGATGGTGGGGTTGAACGGATATACGCTTTGTTCTGGTATTATCTGTGAAGAGCTGAATGGCACAGATTATATTGCTGTACCATTTTCGGATGATGAATACAACCATAATACCACTATGGAGATAGGGTATATTGTGCGGAAAAACATGGCACTGAGTAATATGGGAAATCTGTATATAGAGAAGATCCAGAAATATCTGGGGATGAAGTGAGATAACTTATCAGGGACGGGAAATCGCTCTTTTGAGCCACTTTTCCGTCCCTGATGATTTTACGCCCTGCTATATGCCTTGATTCCGCAGCAGTAGGTGGCTGCTACGGAATAGTCGTCTTCCAGGATAGCGAGATCGGCATCGTATCCGGCACAGATTTTTCCTTTACGGTTGTCTACATTTAGAATCCGTGCAGGATTCAGTGTGCAGGCATGGATGGCAGTGAGTACCGGAACCCCGGCCTCTTCGATCAGAACACGCAGCCCCTGGTTCATAGCCATAGTGCTGCCGGCAATCGTATCACTGCCTGCCAGACGAGCCAGGCCGTCCACGCCGACTTCGATATCATGTCCGCCCAGCTGATAATGTCCGCCAGCCGGTGCGTGTTTTACCCGGAGAGAATCGGAGATCATAATGCTGCGTTCCGGTCCCTTGGCCTGGAAGAAGATTCCAAGTGCAGCTGGATGGGAGTGATGTCCATCGCAGATGATTTCCCCGTATAGATCATGGATGCGAAGGGCAGCACCTACCAGTCCTGGCTTGCGGTGATGAAGCGGTGTCATACCGTTGTATACATGTGTCATAGAAGAAGCACCGTTGGCCACAGCCATAAGTGCAGTCTCATAATCCGAAGAAGAATGTCCCATGCTGACAACGACGCCATGACGGGCGCAGTATTTTGTCAGTGCAAAATCTTTATCATGTTCCGGACTTAAAGTGATGTATTTAATCCAGCCCTTCGCTGCTTCCTGGTAAGCACGGAACTGAACAATTGTCGGCTCTGCGATAGCTTCCGGAGGCTGAGCACCTTTGTAGTCCATATCCAGGAACGGCCCTTCAAAATGAATGCCGAGAATCTCGGCCCCTTCATAGCCGTTTTCAATGACAGAAGCCACATTGGCTGCAGCTTTTGTTAGGACATCTGGCATCTGAGTAACCGTAGTTGGGAGAAATGCAGTAACCCCTTCTTCCGGAATATGGGAAGTCCAGTAGGCCAGACCCTTCGGATCTGCATCATTGGTGTCAAATCCATAGGCACCGTGAGTATGAATATCAATAAACCCAGGAAGAATACGGTGATTTCCCCAGTCTTCATCGCACTGCTCTGTGCCCCATGGCAGAATCTTTACAATTTTCTGATCTTTCATCTCGATCTGTGCCGGAACAAACTGACCGGCGATCCAGACCCGTTTACTTTGTAAAATCATGTGATAACTCCCTTCATGATGACCAGTGGGGACGGAGTTTTCGGGCTATAAAGAGCCAGAAAACTCCGTCCCCATTGGCTTTATTCCATCTTACTCAAAGCTGCCTCATCAGCTACGATAGTCACGTCATTGTGAAGCTGAAGGATAGAAGCCGGAACAGCAGGTGTCACAGGACCCTGGAAAGCGGTCTTTACGATCTCAGCTTTGTCTTCTCCAGAGACAACCAGAAGAATCTTTTTTGCCTGCATGATGGTCTTGATTCCCATAGTGTAAGCCTGGCGAGGTACGTCTTCTTCTTTTTCAAAGAAACGCTTGTTGGCTTCAATGGTGCGCTCGGTCAGATCTACGCAGTGTGTTTCTTTTTCAAAAGCAGAACCCGGTTCGTTGAATCCGATGTGTCCGTTGTGTCCCAGTCCTAGGAGCTGCAGATCAATGCCTCCCACTTCACGGATGATCTCATTGTATCTGGTGCATGCATGTTCGCTGTCCGGATCGGTACCGTCTGGTACAAAAGTTCTGGCTTTGTTAATGTTGATATGATCAAAGAAATTGTGGTTCATAAAGTAACGATAGCTCTGGTCATTGTCACCGGAAAGTCCCTTGTATTCGTCCAGATTCACAGAAGTCACTCTGGAAAAATCCAGGTCACCTTTGTTGTACCATTCAATCAGCTGCTTGTAAGTACCGATTGGTGTGGAACCGGTTGCAAGCCCAAGTACACAGTCTGGCTTCATGATCACCTGTGCGGAAATAATATTTGCAGCCTTCCGGCTCATAGAAGCATAGTCTGAAGCACGATAAATAATCATAATGGAAAAACCTCCCTATATAAGTGTGTTGCTTTTATTGTACCGTTTTACGACAGGAAAAACAACCAGAAAAACGGATTTAGATAATATATGATTGGAAAGATTAGCGTTTGCATCATGTCTGGAAATAGCATATAGTAGAGATAGTTATGGGACGCAAAAAAGGAGAAAAATAAATGAAATACGATTTTACAACGATTATGGACCGTCGGGGTATGGATGCCATTGCGGTGGATAAAATACCATATGAGAATGTACAGGTGGAAGAAGGATTTTCCACGATTCCAATGTGGGTGGCGGATATGAATTTTCAGACGGTGCCGACCATTCCAGAGGCGATGATCGAGAGAACAAAACATGCGGCGTATGGTTATTTTGAACCAAGAAAAGAATACTATGATGCGATCATCAACTGGCATCAGACCAGAAATGGTGTGACAGGCCTGACAGAAGAAGTAATCGGATATGAGAATGGAGTGCTTGGTGGACTGGTCAGTGCCATGAATGTGCTGTGTTCCAAAGGAGATAAGATCCTGGTACATGCTCCAACTTATATAGGTTTTACCCATTCCCTGGAGAACAATGGATATCATCTGATACACAGCGATCTGAAGCAGGACGAAGACGGTATCTGGCGGATGGATTATGAGGATATGGAGAAAAAAATAAAAGAAGAACATATCCATGCGGCAATTCTCTGTTCGCCGCACAATCCATGCGGTCGTGTATGGGAGCGCTGGGAGCTGGAAAAAGCCATGGAGCTGTATCAGAAGTATGATGTGTACATAGTTTCGGATGAGATATGGTCTGATCTGACACTGACCGGTTATCGACATATCCCGACCCAGATGATTTCGGAAGATGCCAGAATGCGTACGGTTGCATTGTATGCACCTTCTAAGACCTTTAACCTGGCAGGTCTGGTAGGAAGTTATCATATTATTTACAATTCATATTTAAGAGAAAGAATTCGCAAAGAATCGTCCCTTTCTCATTATAATGCAATGAATGTGTTGTCTATGTATGCCCTGATTGGTGGATACAGTCAGGCAGGCATGGACTGGACAGACGAATTGCGCCAGGTACTGACGGAAAATGTGGATTATGCCTGCGATTGCATCCGGAAGCATTTTGACGGAGTGGAAGTATCCAGACCACAGGGAACTTACATGCTGTTTCTGGATTGTCAGAAATGGTGCGAAGCACATGACGTGACCATTGATGAACTGCAGAAAAAAGGTGTCAGAAAAGGCGTGATCTGGCAGGATGGAAGACCATTTCATGGAGCATACAGCATCCGTATGAATCTGGCACTTCCAAAGACACTGGTGGAAGAGGCCTTTGAACGTTTGAGAAAATGGGTGTTTTGTTGAATTTATGAGGAATAGAAGTTACTTGAAACAACGAATTTTTTTAATCACATATATGATTCTGTTTGTTATTTTTACCATTCAGACAGCTGCTGCAGAGGAAGAGGACTACGATCTTGATCCACAACTTTATATTTATTATGCGCAGCTGACGGAGGATGAGCGGGATGTTTATGTACAGGCTTTGGAAGAATTTTCAGCAGGGATTTCTTCGTTTGCGCCATGCAGGGGAATTTCCCTGGATTCTGCCAACCGCATCATGCATGCTATCTGCAAGGATCAGCCACAGCTGTTCTGGCTGGATGAAAGCTTTCAGTATAGCTATCGGCAGGGACTTTCCGGATCAGAAAAAGTGACGGAGATTTCCGCAGATTTTAATGCCCTTGCGGATGATCTGGAGACGAACCGCAGTGTGGTAGAGAATCAGAAAGATGTGCTTATTGCAGATCTGTATGATCTGCCTGCCTGGGAACAGGAAAAATATGTTCATGACCGGCTGGCTTCTCTGATTACGTATTCCGGGGAGAGCAGCTATAACCAGACACTCTACAGCGCCCTATGTCAGCAGGAAACCGTATGTGCAGGCTATGCCAAAGCATTTCAGTATCTGATGACCAGCCTGGGGGTGCCATGTTATTACTGCGAAGGAACTGCACAGGACAGTGCTGCAGAGGATGCAGCCTGGTCGGCACATGCATGGAATATTGTCTGCCTGGACGGCAGCTATGTCAATGTGGATCTGACCTGGGATGATACCAGCCTTACCAGCGCAGGGCTGATCAGCTATGCACAATATAACCGTACAGATTCTGATGCATCCTTTTCCCAGACGCATCAGCGCAGTGATGACAGTCAGTTCCTTCCGGTCTGTGATGGAGATGCCTGGTCTTATGAACAGCTCTTTGGTCTCCCGGCAGAACTTGGTGCCCTCACGCAGCTGGAAGATTATGAATCTGTCCGGCACATTACGGATCTTTACGAGTACTATGCGGCCATGCAGGATCTGATGATCCAATATGGTACCGGCGAGCATACATTTCGCTTTGCTGTTTACAATAGTGAGTGCAATGACGCAATTCTTCATGATGAGAACTATCGGGACGGTTATTTAAACACTGTAGCAGATGCCTTCTATCTTGGAAGCTATAATTTTTCCATCCAGACCAGTTCTCTGAGCCTCACAGGAGGATATTATCTGGTGACGGTTACGGTGGATCTTTCGTGATTTATATTTGTAAAACACCATATGACCGAGTATAATGAAAAGAAAAACCAAAGGGGAAAATATTTTGAGAGCTCTTTTAAAGTATTTGAGAAATTATAAAAAAGAGACGGTTCTGGCACCGCTGTTCAAACTGCTGGAAGCGTCTTTTGAATTGTTTGTGCCGCTTGTTATGGCTGCTATTATTGACCATGGTATTGGACAGGCTGATGGAGTTTATGTGCTGAAGATGGGTGGCGTACTGATCGCACTGGGATTGATTGGTCTGGTATGTTCGATTACCGCCCAGTATTTTGCTGCAAAGGCAGCCACCGGATTTTCTACGGAGCTGCGACATGAATTGTTTGAACACATCCAGCAGCTGTCTTACACCAAGATGGATACCATTGGAACCTCCACACTGATCACCAGAATGACCAGTGATATTAATCAGGTACAGTCTGGTGTGAATCTGGTGCTGCGTCTGTTCCTGCGCTCACCGTTTATCGTATTCGGTGCTATGGTGATGGCGTTTACGGTGGATGTGAAGGCGGCGCTGGTCTTTGTGGTAGCTATTCCACTGCTGTCACTGGTGGTATTTGGAATTATGCTGATTACCATGCCACTATACCGAAAGGTACAGTCCAATCTGGATGCAGTGCTGGGAATTACCAGAGAGAATCTGACCGGTGTGCGTGTTATTCGTGCATTCAATAAAGAAGCAGATGAAAGACAGCGCTTTGAACAGCAGAATCAGATGCTGACAGATGCGCAGAAGTTTGTAGGAAAGATCTCCGGACTGATGAATCCGGTAACGTATATCATTGTCAACGGGGCATTGATTGTCCTGATTTATACCGGAGCACTTCGGGTAGATGCAGGCATTATTACCCAGGGACAGGTAGTAGCACTGGTAAACTATATGTCACAGATTCTGGTGGAACTGGTGAAGCTGGCCAATCTGATTATTACGGTGACCAAAGCATTTGCCTGCGGCAACCGTATTCAGAGTGTTTTTGAAGAAGAGACTGGAATGACAGAAGGAAGCGAGGGCTGGATGGATTCGGGAGAAGCAGATACACCGATAGTCGAATTCGACCATGTGAATCTGCGTTATGCAGGAGCAGGAGAAGATTCTCTGACGGATATCAGCTTCCGCGCCATGCCGGGACAGACAATTGGTGTCATTGGTGGCACCGGTTCAGGCAAATCTTCTGTGGTAAATCTGATTCCGCGATTCTATGATGCTACAGAAGGAAGTGTCCGTATTCAGGGAAAGGATGCCAGAGACTACCGTCTGGAAGAACTGCGTAGTCATATTGGAATGGTGCCTCAGAAAGCTGTGCTGTTCCAGGGCACCATCGCCCAGAACCTGCGCTGGGGTAAGGAAAATGCCACAGAAGCAGAACTGGAGAAAGCCATCGAGATCTCTCAGGCGAAGGAATTTGTAGATGGAAAAGAAGATCGCCTGAATTATCAGATTGAACAGAATGGAAAGAATTTATCCGGTGGCCAGCGTCAGCGTCTTACCATTGCAAGAGCATTGGTAAGGGATCCGGAGATCCTGATCTTAGATGACAGTGCTTCTGCGCTGGACTTTGCTACGGATGCGAAGCTGCGTAAGGCGATTCGCCAGATGGACAGCCATCCGGTGGTATTTATCGTATCTCAGCGCGCTTCGTCCATCCAGTATGCAGATCAGATCCTGGTGCTGGATGATGGGGAACTGGCTGGCATTGGAACTCATGCCGAACTGATGGGAAGCTGTGAGATCTATCGTGAGATCTACGAATCTCAGTTTGAGAAAGAGAAGAGAGGGGTGACGGATCATGGCACAGACCAATAAAGACAAGACAAAACAGAGTGAGACGTTGAAGAAAGTGTTCCGTTACCTTGGAAAGTATCGCATTTATCTGTTGTTTACCATTTTGCTGGCAGCAGTGACTGTGGCCCTGACTCTGTATGTGCCGAAGCTGACCGGAGCGGCCGTGGATGATATCGTAGCACCGGGGAAGGTGAATTTTCCGGGAGTGTTCCAGATATTGATCAGGATCGGTGTATGTATTGCCATCACAGCGTTTGCCCAGTGGCTGATGAATATCTGTAATAACAAGATGACCTATCAGATTGTGCAGGATGTGAGAAATGAAGCATTTCAGAAAATTGAGATTCTGCCATTGAAATATATCGATGGACACTCTTATGGTGAGATTGTCAGTCGTGTCATTGCGGATGTAGATCAGTTCGCAGATGGTCTGCTGATGGGATTTACCCAGTTATTTACCGGTGTGGCTACGATTATCGGAACACTTGGATTTATGCTTTCCGTGAATGTGAAGATCACTCTGGTAGTTGTGCTGATCACCCCGGTGTCCTTCTTTGTAGCAGGATTTATCGCAAAGAGAACCTATGCCATGTTCAAGCTTCAGTCCGAGACCAGAGCAGAGCAGACCGGGCTGATTGATGAGATGATCGGCAATCAGAAAGTCGTACAGGCATTTGGACAGAGCGAGCATGTATTACAGAGGTTTGACGAGATCAATGACCGCCTGCAGAAGTGTTCTTTAAGAGCCATTTTCTTTTCCTCGATTACAAACCCGTCAACACGATTTGTCAACAGTCTGGTATATGCGGGGGTGGGAATTACCGGTGCATTTTCTGCTATTCAGGGCCGTCTTAGCGTAGGACAGCTGACCTGTTTCCTCAGCTATGCCAATCAGTATACCAAGCCGTTTAATGAGATATCCGGTGTAGTCACAGAATTGCAGAATGCCATTGCCTGTGCAGGAAGAATCTTTGATCTGATCGAAGAAGAACCGCAGATTCCGGAAGCAGACGATGCGGTGACGTTGACAGATGTGAAAGGTAATATTGAGTTAAAAGATGTGAAGTTTTCTTATGTGCCGGAACAGAAGCTGATCCAGGATCTGAATCTGCAGGTAAAACCGGGACAGAGAGTAGCTATTGTAGGACCGACCGGATGTGGAAAGACCACACTGATCAATCTGTTGATGCGTTTTTATGATGTGACCGGAGGCTCAATCGCCGTAGAAGGAACTGATGTAAGAGACCTGACCAGAAGCAGTCTTCGTGCCGGATTTGGTATGGTACTGCAGGAGACCTGGCTGCGCACCGGAACCATCCGTGATAATATCATTATGGGTAAGCCGGATGCCACAGAAGAAGAGATCATTGCAGCTGCAAAGGCCTCTCATGCCAACAGTTTTATCCGTCGTCTGCCAAAGGGTTATGATACCTGGATTACTGAAGATGGAGGCAACCTGTCTCAGGGACAGAAACAGCTGTTATGTATCACCAGAGTTATGTTGTGTCGTCCGCCAATGCTGATCCTGGATGAAGCGACATCTTCCATCGATACCCGAACAGAAATCAAAATACAGAAAGCGTTTGCATCATTGATGGAAGGAAGAACCAGCTTTATCGTAGCCCACAGATTATCTACGATACGTGAGGCAGATGTGATTCTGGTTATGAAAGATGGCAATATTATAGAGCAGGGTACCCATCAGGAACTGCTGGATAAGGGCGGATTCTATAAGAATCTGTATGAAAGCCAGTTCGCAGGGTGAATAATAAAAAAGAAAGCGGGGGTAATGGAATGAAGAACTACAGAGCAAATGCAACTTCTGAAATGACGCAGCTGGAGCGGGAGAATGGACAGAGTGTCCGGAAACTGGCCGGAGAATGTATGGTGATTCTGGAAAATGACGGAATCCTTCCTCTGAAAGGAACCTGCAGGGTGGCACTGTATGGAAATGGTGCCAGACATACCATTAAGGGAGGTACCGGTTCCGGTGATGTGAATGCCAGAAAGGTAGTCTGCATAGAAGAAGGGCTGGAAAGTGCCGGATTTACCGTAGTGACAGAAAACTGGCTGAATGCCTATGATGCAGCGATTGCAGAAGAGAAAGAAAGACATCAGAAGAAGATCAAAAAGCTGGCAGAGGAACTGCACAAGCCGGAGATTAATGTAGCCTTTGATTATCCTTATGAAGACCCGGATGCACCGGAGATTACAGAAAAAGAGGATGCCGAACTGGCAATTTATGTGCTTTCCAGAAATTCCGGTGAAGGAAAAGACCGGTATTGCCGAAAGGGAGATTATCTTTTGACTGACCGGGAAGAGGCTAATATCCGGTTCCTGACAGAACAGTATGAGAAAAGTATTGTGCTGCTCAATACTGGCGGTATCATTGATACCACATTTCTACGTAGTCTGAAGAGTTTAAATGCGCTGCTGATTGTGGGACAGACCGGAAGTGAAGGAGGCCATGTTGTGGCAGATGTACTGACAGGCAGAACCATTCCTTCCGGCAGATTGACAGACACCTGGGCAAAAGACTATCAGGACTATCCGTCTTCTGCAAACTACAGTCACAACAATGGCAATGTGAATGATGAATATTATAACGAAGATATCTTTGTGGGATACCGTTATTTTGACACGTTTGAAGTGGAACCGGCGTATTGTTTTGGATATGGAAAGTCTTATACAGAATTTGCAATACAGACAGCTCATGTAGAGATAGAAAAATCAGATGTGATGTTCTGGGCAGATGTGAAAAATGTGGGAGACGAATTTGCAGGAAAGGAAGTCATTCAGGTCTATGTATCAGCGCCTGGAAAGGATATGGAAAAACCGTATCAGGAACTGGTGGCTTTTCGAAAGACATCCCTGTTGCCGCCGAAAGCAGGGGAATGTGTGCTGGTTCGCTTCCCGCTGGCTGCGCTGGCTTCTTACAACAGCAAAGATGCAGCCTGGGAGCTGGAAGAAGGAGATTATCTGATTCGTGTGGGAAACAGTTCCAGGAATACGCAGCCGGTGGCAGTGCTTCGTATGAAACAAAGTAAAAAAACATCACAGCTTAAAAATCTGTTTGATGAAGATGACACGCTGACAAAACTTGCTGAGACAGAAACAGGAAAGAATGCACTTGCAAAGCGTAACGACCGGGTGAAAAAGGAGACAGAGGCAGCTTTGGCGAATGTACCGGTGCTTACTGTGGATATGTCAAAGATTTGCTGCGAGGAGCCGGAGTATTCTGCCGGTGCAAGAATAGAAATGAAAGATCATTTTCCAGAAAGATCCCTGACTATGGACGAGGTAAAACGGGGCGATGTGACACTGGAAGATCTGGTAGCGCAGCTTACGGTGGAAGAACTGGCTAACTTATGTGTGGGAACGGAACGTCTGGAAGACGATGCCAATGTTGTCGGATGTGCATCTGACCGCGTGATAGGTGCTGCAGGAGAGACCTGGTCAGATCTGGAAGAAACCAGAAAGATCCCGGCACTGATTCTGGCAGACGGACCGGCCGGACTTCGCCTTCAGCCACATTTTAAGACAACGGCAGAAGGAGAAAAGATCTCCGGCGGAGAAGTATTTGGTATGGCTTTCCGGCCATTCCCGGAGAATCTGCCGGCAGATACCAGGGACTATTATCAGTATTGTACAGCGATCCCGATTGCCAGTACTCTTGCCCAGTCCTGGGATATGGATCTGGTAAAAAGAATGGGAGAAATCGCAGGTGCGGAGATGAAACAGTTCGGGGTACATCTCTGGCTGGCTCCGGGTATGAATATTCACCGTAATCCACTGTGTGGAAGAAATTTTGAATATTATTCAGAAGATCCATATCTGACCGGACGCTGTGCAGCGGCAGACACACTGGGAGTGCAGTCTTTTGACGGACAGGGAACTACCATCAAGCATTTTGCAGCGAACAATCAGGAGGATAACCGGAATTATACCAATGCACATATCAGTGAACGGGCATTGCGGGAGATTTACTTAAGAGGATTTGAGATCGCAGTAAAAGAAGCTCATCCATATTCGATTATGACGTCTTACAATTTGATCAATGGCATTCATTCTGCGAACCGTTATGATCTGCTTCAGACAGCGGCCCGAGACGAATGGGGATTTGATGGATTTGTTATGACAGACTGGTATGCCACCCAGGATACTTCTGTGATGGGACAGGCACCGGATAAATATACCTGGGCATCTGCGAAACAGGCCATTCATGCCGGAAATGATATGCTGATGCCAGGCTGTGCACGGAATGTCACAGATCTGATCCAGGGAGCAAAAGAAGGTACAGAGATGACGCTGGCCGATCTGCAGCATTGTGTGAGAAATATTCTGAGTATCGGGCTCAGAACCATGAGGTAAAAAAGAAAAAGAATAGAGGAAACGATTATGGAATGTGTAATTATTGGAATTGCCGGTGGGTCTGGCTCTGGTAAATCAACCTTTACCAACAAATTAAAAGCACTCTATGGGGACAGAATTACTGTGCTTTATCATGACAATTATTATCGCAGACATGATGAACTGTCACTGGAGGAGAGAAAGCATATTAACTATGATGATCCGGCAGCGCTTGAGACAGATCTTCTGGTAGAACATCTGAAGCAGTTAAAAGAAGGAAAGACCATTCAGTGTCCGACCTATGATTATTCCCTGCATAATCGGAAAGAAGAGACGATAGAGATCAAACCAAACCGCATCATTCTGCTGGAGGGGATTCTTGCACTTCAGAATGAAGAACTGCGGGATATGTTTGATATCAAGATTTTTGTGGAAGCAGATGCGGATGAGAGGATCCTGAGAAGAGTGGTCCGGGATGTAAAAGAGCGTGGCAGAGACCTGGAAGGTATTATTAAACAGTATCTGACAACAGTCAAACCAATGCATTATCTGTATGTGGAGCCAACCAAAGCGCTGGCAGATATTGTGATTAACAGCGGACAGAACGAAGTGGCCTTTGACCTGGTGAAAACCAAGATTGATCAGCTGCTGGGAGAGGCATAGAAGCTGGAAAACTTTATTTCCAGTTACTTTTCCTTGCCTGGCTCTGGAAAAGATGTTAAGATAAAGATAGCTTTTTAAGAAACGTAAAAAGGGAAAAAAGGAGGATATTTTCATGAAGAAAACAATTCTTGCAGCAGCTGCATTAGGCGCAGCAACACTTTCCATGGCAGCACCTGTTATGGCAGAGGGAGACTACAAAGTAGCAATGGTTACAGACTCAGGTGACATCACAGACCAGTCTTTCAACCAGACCACTTATGAAGCATGCAAGGCATTCTGCGAGGAAAACGGTCTTGACTTCAACTACTACAAACCAGACGGAGATTCCGATGAAGCACGTATTGCCAGCTGTGACCAGGCGATTGCAGATGGATATAACATTCTCGTACTGCCAGGATATCTGTTTGCAGCATCTGTAGTAGAAGAATCTCCGGTATATCCTGATGTGAAATTCATTGCTCTGGATATGTCAGAAGCAGATCTGACAGGAGCAGCAGGTGTGGATGATGTGACACAGGCCTACAACACAGAGAATACCTATTGTGCAATTTATCAGGAAGAGATTCCTGGTTATATGGCTGGTTATGCAGCAGTGAAGATGGGTTACAAGCATCTTGGATTCCTCGGTGGAATGTCCGTACCAGCAGTTATCCGTTATGGTTTCGGTTATGTTCAGGGAGCTAACGCAGCGGCAGAAGAACTGGGAATCACAGACGAAGTAACCGTAGAATACGCTTACGGCGGACAGTTCTATGGTGATGCTGATATTACAGCAGCTATGGATACCTGGTATTCTACCAACGGTGTAGAAGTTGTATTTGCATGCGGCGGCGGTATCTACACATCTGCAGCAGAAGCAGCAGCTAAGGTAGATGGAAAAGTTATCGGTGTTGACTCTGATCAGGCTCCTATCATTGATGCATATGGAGAAGGCATGACCGTAACATCTGCTATGAAGGGTCTTGCTCCTACTGTAAATACTCTGCTTTCCGCAATCGTTCTGGATGATACATGGTCAGATTATGTTGGAAAGATCGATAACCTTGGTCTGGTATCTGACAACGTAGAAGAGAACTATGTACAGCTTCCATTAGAGAGCACACAGTGGAATGATGGATTCACAGAAGATGATTACAAAGCACTGGTAGCAGATATGGTAGCAGGCAAAGTTACTGTTGACAACAGCATCGATGCTATGCCAGAGACAGCTATCACTGTAAATGATCTTGGAAATATCAAATAATAAATCGATGAGTGAATAAAGAAACCGGGTGGAATCAGATTGGTTCTGCCCGGTTTCTTTTGTGTTACACTATTTTGAAGTTTTGCGGCGGAGTACAGAAGATTCAGCCCAAGTCCGCTTCCGATGATGCCACTGTCCTTTACAACAATGCGAAGCTCAGAAGTTGTAGATCAGGATAAAACCAATATCTGTCACAGAGGCTCCTGGTGCGATAACGGCATTGTAATCTTTTGAAACGATGTGGAGAGTCTGGCTATCCACGATGGTGTAATCTCCATTCCATCCATCGGATAAAGTAATATTGCCAGAAAATGGGAGATCTACTTCCCAGCCAGAGAGTTCTGTGTCAGAAGTATTAGTTAAAGTCAGTTGATATTGATAGTAGTGATCACCATTGCTTTCCCATTGATTCACAATTTCTGTGGTACAAGTATAGGCGTTTGTGGATAACTGAGATTTCTCATCGGAAGGATCAGAACCGAGTGGTTCGGTTTCTGGTTCCGGAACGTCTGTGCCGGTAAGCATTTCATAGAGCCACCGTCCGGCGGGGCTGAGATCTTCGACAGTAAAATCACAGGTTTTGTCACAGGAGGCATTTAAGAGGGCTGCGGATTCCTTTTTGTTACACAGGCTCCAGTTTACACAGCTGACCTGATATTGATCCAGAAGCTGCATCCAGGCATCTGCCTGTCCGATGTCCAAAGCGCCATTTCCACTGGCATCACAGATACTGTATTCCGATACGAAGACCGGAAGATCCTGGTCCAGTGCGGTCTGTAAGGTATTTCGCAGATCTTCTTTATGAGTAGCAGCATAAAAATGAAGCGTATACATCAGGTTGTCATAATCGGTAATCGGATCAGCAGCCGCCTGATCCACATATTGGGACCAGTTGGGGGTACCCACCAGAATTACAGCATCTGGTGCATTGGAACGAATCACTGGAATCACCTGTTCCGCATAGGATTTTACGTCATTCCAGGTGGTACTGCCGTTTGGCTCATTGCAGATCTCATATAAGACGTTATTGTGATCTGCATATTTTTCAGACATTTCTGCAAAGAAAGCAAGAGCCTGCTCCTTGTATTGATTCGGGTTCTGATCGGACAGAATATGCCAGTCGATGATGACGTACATATCCTCACTGGCAGCATAAGAAACACCTTGATCGATCAAGGATTTCAGGTGTCCCTGATCGCCATCTGTACAGTATCCACCGGATTCAGCTGTATACATGGCCAGGCGGATGACATTCACATTCCATTCCTGACGAAGCTGATGAAAAGTTTCTTTGTTTACATAGTCCGGGAACCAGGCAAGACCGTGGGTGCTGATGCCTTTTAACTGGACAACATTTCCGTGTTCATCTGTCAGTTGCCGGCCTTCCACATGGAGTGCACCATTTACAGACGGGCAGGCGATGGATTTTACAGAAGCTGGCGCATCAGCATCTGTGGACTGACTGGCATCAGCATGGAACGCCGGAAATACGGCCAGCAAAAGGAACAAAAGAAAAAGGGAAACATGAGATTTCATGGGCGGAACTCCTTTTCAGCTATTTTTCTCATTATAACATGGAATGAATCATTGGAATGGTGTTTTTGGGCATTTTCGTGCCCTTTTTGAATTTGTAGAAAAAAGTAGAAATTATTTGCAATTTTCAGAAAACAGGACTATACTATACAAGAATAAGAAAAGGGGAGCTTGCCGTAAGCAGGCTGAGAACAGAATGTTTGGTCTGGACCCGTAACCTGATTTGGATAATGCCAACGTAGGGATAGAGCGGATACATGTGTTTTCATGCATGAATTTTTAGCGGATATGTCTTTTTGGCATATCCGCTTTTTATGGTGTCAGAGAAAAGGAGGAAGAATATGTTAGGAGAATGTTTGAAAAGTGTGAGAGAGCAGGTACCACTGGTGCATAATATTACTAATTATGTAACCGTAAATGATGTGGCGAATGTACTTTTGGCCTGTGGAGGCAGTCCGATCATGTCAGACGAACCGAAAGATGTGGAAGATATCACCACGATCTGTGGCGGATTGAATATTAATATCGGAACCCTGAATGAACGCAGTATTGAGGGAATGTTCACAGCAGGAAGAAGAGCAAAAGAGCTGGGACATCCAATTCTGTTGGATCCGGTAGGTGCCGGTGCATCAAAGCTTCGTACAGAGACTGCACTGAAGCTGATGGAAGAACTGCATCCGACCGTAATCCGTGGCAATATTTCTGAGATTAAGACCCTTGCATTTGGAAGTGGAACAACGAAAGGGGTAGACGCAGATGTGGCAGATGCTGTCACAGAAGAGAATCTGGATGCATCGGTTGCATTTGTAAAAGATTTTGCAAAGAAGAGTGGCTCTATTATAGCGATTACCGGAGCAATTGACCTGGTCAGTGATGGAGAACACTGTTATGTGATCCGCAACGGAAGACCGGAGATGGGGAAGATTACAGGAACCGGATGTCAGCTGTCCGGTATGATGACCGCTTATATTACCGCCAATCCAGATCAGAAACTGGAAGCAGCAGCGGCTGCAGTCTGTGTGATGGGACTGGCAGGCGAGATTGGCTGGAGTCGTATGCAGGAATGGGAAGGTAATTCTACTTACCGCAATCGGATTATTGATGCTATTTATCAGATGGATGAAGCCATTCTGGATGAGGGGGCAAAGTATGAATGTCGATAAAAAAGACCTGCTGTTATATGCTGTGACAGACCGTCACTGGTTAAACGGGCGGACACTGTATTCTGTGGTAAAAGAAAGTCTGGATGGGGGAGTAACCTTTCTGCAGCTGAGAGAAAAAGAACTGGATGAAGTACATTTTCTGGAAGAAGCAAAAGAGTTACAGCAGCTTTGCCGGGAATATCAGGTACCGTTTATTGTGAATGACAACGTGGATATTGCCATTGCTATGGATGCAGATGGTGTCCATGTGGGACAGAGTGATATGGAAGCCGGGGATGTCCGGGCCAAGCTGGGATCAGATAAGATCATCGGAGTATCGGCACAGACCGTGGAACAGGCAGTTCTGGCGGAAAAGCACGGAGCAGATTATCTTGGCGTGGGAGCAGTATTCCCGACCGGCTCCAAGGATGATGCAGATGATGTATCTTATGAGACTCTGAAGGCTATCTGCGAAGCCGTATCCATTCCGGTTATCGCCATCGGTGGTATCACGCAGGAAAATGTAAAAGAACTTGCAGGCAGTGGCATCTGTGGCATTGCTGTGATCAGCGCAATCTATGCACAGAAGGATATCTGTAAAGCGTCAGAAGATCTGAAAAAAGAGACCCAGAGGATGGTGGAAGCATGATCCGGGGAGCAATTTTTGATCTGGATGGAGTATTGCTGGATTCTATGGCTATCTGGAATGATCTGGGAGCCAGATATCTGCTAAAGCAGGGCGTTCAGCCAGAACCCGGCTTAAGAGAAGTCTTATTTTCCATGAGCATGGAGCAGGGCGCAGAATATCTGAAGCAGCAGTATCATCTGGACAAGTCGTCTGAAGAGATTCTGGATGGTATCCAGGAGATGCTTCAGGACTTTTACTTTTATGAAGTGCAGGCAAAAGAAGGTGCAAAAGAACTGCTGGCTTTTTTGCAGGAAAAAGGAATCCCTATGACAGCGGCCACGTCCAGTCCACGGGAGCATGTGACAAGAGCCTTAGAGAGAAATGGACTTCTGGAGTTTCTGAAGCGAATCGACACCACCAGTGAAGTCGGGGAAAGTAAACACTCTCCACTGATTTATCAGAAGGCCTCAGAATTCCTGGGAAGCAGACCAGAGGAAACACTGGTATTTGAAGATTCTCTGTATGCACTGCAGACAGCAAAGAAGGCTGGGTTTCGGGCGATCGGAGTCTATGACAGCGAGGGCGAAACGAATCAGGCAGGAGTGGAAGAAACCGGAGAAGTGTATTTGAAAAATTTAAAAGAGTTTATGAGACATTATAAAAAACTGGAAAGTGAATAACACTCTGCAGAGAGTGTCTGGCCAGTCTTCTCAGGCTGGCAGCGGCAGATTGGGGGCACCACCTTCTGTCGCGATAGAAAACGTATGCGAAAAGGAGAAGAAAAATGAGAAAAACCGCATTAACGATCGCTGGAAGTGATTCCAGCGGAGGCGCCGGCATCCAGGCAGATATCAAGACAATGATGGCAAATGGCGTATATGCCATGAGTGCCATCACTGCTTTGACTGCCCAGAATACCACCGGCGTGACAGCAATTTTAAACGCAACACCAGAATTTTTAGGACAGGAGCTGGACAGTGTATTTACAGATATTTTCCCGGATGCAGTGAAGATCGGTATGGTATCTGACCGTGAACTGATCTGTATCATTGCAGAAAAACTAAAACAGTATCAGGCAAAAAATATCGTAGTGGATCCGGTGATGGTAGCTACCAGCGGAGCCAGACTGATCAGCGAAGATGCCATTGAAACATTGAAACAGGAGCTGTTCCCATTGGCGACTATCCTGACACCAAACATTCCGGAGGCAGAAGAACTAACCGGAATAAAGATTAATAGTGCAGAGGATATGATCTCTGCAGCAAGACAGATATCAGAGACTTATCACTGTGCGGTGCTCTGCAAAGGCGGCCATCAGTTAAATGATGCCAATGATCTGTTGTATACAAATGATAGTTATCAGTGGTTTGAGGGTAAGCGGATTGATAATCCGAATACGCACGGAACTGGCTGTACCCTGTCTTCTGCCATCGCCTCCAATCTGGCAAAGGGTTATGATCTGAATACTTCTGTGAAATGTGCAAAAGACTATATTTCCGGAGCACTGGCAGCCATGCTGGACCTGGGCGCGGGAAGTGGTCCGATGGATCACGGATTTGCCATTCACAATGTGTATACAGAGGAAAAGGAGAATTAGGAGATGGAACGACGTACCTCACTTATGGAAAATGGACTGATCTGGTTTGGCGCCGGAGTGTCCATAGCAGAGATTTTGACAGGAACGTATTTTTCCTCATTAGGATTTGGCAAAGGGCTGGCCGCCATCCTGATTGGACATGTGATTGGATGCCTGATGCTGTTCCTGGCTGGAGTGATCGGTGGAAAAAGCCGCCTGAGTGCCATGGAGACGGTAAAAAGCAGCTTTGGCAGCCTGGGAGGACTGGTGTTTGCTTTCTTAAATGTCCTTCAGCTGGTAGGCTGGACTGCCATCATGATTTACGATGGAGCACTGGCAGCAGATGGTATTTTTTCCACAGGCAGATGGATCTGGTGCCTGGTAATCGGTGCCCTGATTATTCTGTGGATCGTGATCGGCATCACCAATCTGGGCAAGATCAATACCATTGCCATGGGACTGCTGTTTCTGTTGACACTGGTTCTCTGTAAAGTGATTTTCTTTGATGGCAATGTGATGACAACTGCAGCAGATGACAGCATGTCCTTTGGTGCCGCAGTGGAACTGGCTGTAGCCATGCCGCTTTCCTGGCTTCCACTGATCAGTGATTACACCAGAGAGGCAAAAGAGCCGGTAAAAGCAACGGCGGTCAGCGCTGTCGTATATGGTCTGGTCAGCTGCTGGATGTATGTGATCGGAATGGGGGCGGCGATCTTTACCGGAGAATCTGATATTGCACAGATTCTGTTGAAAGCAGGATTAAGCATCATAGGGCTCCTGATTATTGTATTTTCCACAGTTACTACCACATTCCTGGATGCTTACTCGGCTGGAATCTCCAGTGAATCTATTATATCAACGATAAAAGGAAAATATGCCGCCATTGCAGTAACCGTCATCGGTACTCTGGGCGCTATCCTGTTCCCAATGGATGATATCACGGATTTCCTTTATCTGATCGGATCTGTATTTGCACCGATGATTGCTATCCAGATCGCAGACTTCTTCATCCTTCACAGAGATAAAAGAGAAGAAAATTTCGACTGGAGAAATCTCATTATTTGGGTAATCGGATTTATTTTATACCGCATACTTATGAGAGTAGATCTGCCGGTAGGAAATACTCTGCCGGATATGGTGATCACTGCATTGGTAGCGATCATTGGGGACGGTGTTTTCCGGCATTTTTAGTGTCACTTCTGGTTTTTTATAAATGTAAGAGCAACTATCTCTTGCACAGCGAAAATGAGTGTGCTATACTAGGGTTCAAACAAAAGAGAGCAATACAATTACATAAGTAAAGCAAAAGGTGTCAGACAAATTGTCTGCTGAAAAGAGAAACAGGTGCGAATCCTGTGCGAACTCGTCACCGTATTTTGAGAGTGAAGGCTGATGACCACTGGGGTAACTGGGAAGGGGGCCGGAGCGTCTGATCAATGAGTCGGGAGAACTGCCTTTTGTCGTACCGGAATAACAGGTTCCATGTCACGAGGAATTGGCAGTACATATGAGCTGGATGAAGAACAGAAAAGCTGTATTTTCAGAGAGTGTCACACCTCGTGGTAGACACTCTCTTTTTTTATGCGATGCTGAAATGCATCTGACACTATTTTATGCGTTCTATACGCAAGGAGGAAGATTCTTATGAAGAGAAAAATGGCAGTGGTACTTTCCGCAGCAATGGTAGCATCTTTACTGACCGGATGCGGCGGCAGCACGACAAAGACAACAGAAGCTGAGACAAAAGCTGAAACCGAAGCAACTACCGAGGCGAAGACGGAAGCGGAGACCACAGAGGGGGCAACAGAAGCTGAGACTACAGAAGCAGCATCGGAAGAAGAGACAACGGAAGCTGCAACGGAGGAAGCTACTGAGGCAGAAGAGACCGAGGCTGCAACAGAAGAAAAAGCAGAGGCTCAGACAGAGGGAGCAACTGAAAAAGCAGTAGCGGTCGCAGCAAGTGAAGTGGAGTCAGAGGAAGAAACCACAGAAGCAGCAACAGAGAAAGAAACAGCTGCTGAAGAGGCAACAGAAGCAGCATCGGAAGCAGAAACCACAGAAGCAGCATCCGAAGCTGAGACTACAGAAGCAGCATCCGAAGAAGAGACTACAGAGGCAGCATCGGAAGCAGAAACCACAGAAGCAGCATCCGAAGAGGAAACTACAGAAGCTGCATCTGAGGCAGCTGATGATGACCAGGCAAAGGCGGATGAAGTTGCAGACCTGATCGATGCTATCTATGTTCAGGAAAGAACAGATGATACAGACGAACAGTGCAAAGCAGCCAAGGAAGCATGGGATGCCCTGACAGATGAACAGAAGGAACTGGTAGAGGGTGAAAATGCAGATCCGGATTACTTCGGAAGAGATACCGGAGATGCCAGCAAGGATGATCCATTAAATGAAGATGAAATCGGTGAAAATGAACTGCTGGTAGTCAGCTTCGGTACATCCTTCAATGACAGCCGTGTGGCTGATATCGGAGGAATCGAAAAAGCCCTTGCAGATGCATACCCAGACTGGTCTGTAAGAAGAGCCTTTACTGCACAGATCATCATCAACCATGTAGAAGCGAGAGATGATGAATGCATCGACAACATGCAGCAGGCTCTGGATCGTGCAGTAGACAACGGCGTAAAGAACCTGGTAGTACAGCCAACACACCTGATGCACGGAGCAGAATATGATGAGCTGACAGAGGCAGTAGAAGAATACAAAGATAAGTTTGATTCTGTAGTGATCGCTGAACCACTTCTGGGAGAAGTCGGAGATGATGCAGAAGCAGTGAATGATGATAAAGAAAAAGTAGCAGAATCCATTACCGCAGCAGCAGTAGCAGAAGCAGGTTATGATGATCTGGACGCAGCAAAAGAAGACGGAACCGCATTTGTATTCATGGGTCACGGAACATCCCATACCGCAAAGGTAAGCTACAGCCAGATGCAGACACAGATGAATGATCTTGGATATGAGAATGTCTTCATCGGAACCGTAGAAGGAGAACCGGAAGAGACCGCATGCGAAGCAGTGATTGAAGCAGTGAAAGAAGCAGGCTACAAGAAAGTAGTACTCCGTCCACTGATGGTAGTAGCAGGTGACCATGCCAACAATGATATGGCAGGAGATGACGAAGATTCCTGGAAGAGCCAGTTCGAAGCAAGCGGAGAATTTGACAGTGTAGACTGCCAGATCGCAGGACTTGGAGAGATCGCAGATATCCAGCAGATCTACGTAGATCATACAGCAGCAGCCATTGACGAGGTCGGTGGAGAAGAAGAGACTACAGAAGCAACATCCGAGGAAGAAACGACTGAAGCAGCATCCGAAGAGGAAACTACAGAAGCTGTTTCAGAAGCAGCGTCCGAAGAGGAAACTACAGAAGCTGTTTCAGAAGGTGCAACAGAAGAGACAGTTGCAGAAGCAGCATCCGAAGAGGAAACCACAGAAGCTGCATCTGAGGCGGCTGATGATGACCAGGCAAAGGCGGATGAAGTTGCAGACCTGATCGATGCTATCTATGTTCAGGAAAGAACAGATGATACAGACGAACAGTGCAAAGCAGCCAAGGAAGCATGGGATGCCCTGACAGATGAACAGAAGGAACTGGTAGAGGGTGAAAATGCAGATCCGGATTACTTCGGAAGAGATACCGGAGATGCCAGCAAGGATGATCCATTAAATGAAGATGAAATCGGTGAAAATGAACTGCTGGTAGTCAGCTTCGGTACATCCTTCAATGACAGCCGTGTGGCTGATATCGGAGGAATCGAAAAAGCCCTTGCAGATGCATACCCAGACTGGTCTGTAAGAAGAGCCTTTACTGCACAGATCATCATCAACCATGTAGAAGCGAGAGATGATGAATGCATCGACAACATGCAGCAGGCTCTGGATCGTGCAGTAGACAACGGCGTAAAGAACCTGGTAGTACAGCCAACACACCTGATGCACGGAGCAGAATATGATGAGCTGACAGAGGCAGTAGAAGAATACAAAGATAAGTTTGATTCTGTAGTGATCGCTGAACCACTTCTGGGAGAAGTCGGAGATGATGCAGAAGCAGTGAATGATGATAAAGAAAAAGTAGCAGAATCCATTACCGCAGCAGCAGTAGCAGAAGCAGGTTATGATGATCTGGACGCAGCAAAAGAAGACGGAACCGCATTTGTATTCATGGGTCACGGAACATCCCATACCGCAAAGGTAAGCTACAGCCAGATGCAGACACAGATGAATGATCTTGGATATGAGAATGTCTTCATCGGAACCGTAGAAGGAGAACCGGAAGAGACCGCATGCGAAGCAGTGATTGAAGCAGTGAAAGAAGCAGGCTACAAGAAAGTAGTACTCCGTCCACTGATGGTAGTAGCAGGTGACCATGCCAACAATGATATGGCAGGAGATGACGAAGATTCCTGGAAGAGCCAGTTCGAAGCAAGCGGAGAATTTGACAGTGTAGACTGCCAGATCGCAGGACTTGGAGAGATTGCAGATATCCAGCAGATCTACGTAGATCATACTGCAGCAGCCATTGACGAGGTCGGTGGAGAAGAAGAGACTACAGAAGCAACATCCGAGGAAGAAACTACCGAAGCAATCAGTGAAGCAGATTCTGAAGAGGAAACTACCGAGGCAGCTACAGAAGAAACAGAGACAGAAACGGAAAAAAAAACTCTAAATTAGAGAATGCCTTAGAAGATGGCACCTATACAGCAGAATTTGATACCGATAGCAGTATGTTTCATGCCAATGAAGCATGCGATGGAAAAGGTACTCTTACTGTAAAAGATGGTAAAATGATTTTCCATGTCAGTCTGGCATCCAAGAACATCGTGAATCTGTTCGTAGGAAAAGCAGAAGATGCACAGAAAGACGGCGCAGAACTGCTTGAGCCTACTACAGATGAAGTGACTTACAGTGATGGAGAGACCGAAGAAGTATATGGTTTCGATATCCCTGTGGAAGCAGTAGATGAAGAATTTGATCTGGCGCTTCTGGGAACAAAGGGAACATGGTATGATCATGTAGTCAGCATTTCCAATCCGGAAAAAACAGAATAATAAGCTTGACATTTGTATTCGATATGGTAGCATAGAAGATACGAAGACGCACAGACGCAGAGTTCGAATTTGAACTCTGCGTCTTTTTTCATTGGGGACGGTGTTTTGTGGCTTTTTTAGTGTCCCCTGTGGTCTGTAATAGAAGAAATATGGTTGTTGAGGGGGAGTTATGCTACGTAATATCTGGAAAAAACTCACAGGACAGGAACATCTATATCATATAGAGCGCAAGCTGCAAAAGAAAATGCTGAAATGTGAGAATGGGGAAGAATGGGAAAAATTAAACCAGTGCAGAAAGCAGATTAGGAGAAAGAGACTGCGTATACAAAAATATAGCCAGATTTTGCTGGCTGGATCTGTTTTAATTCTGGTCATTGGAATTGTTGGAGGTATTTTATCCGTACATACCGAAAGTCAGACCCAAAAGCAAAATCCAGCTGCATCTCCAGAAACAGGAAAGTCAGTGGGAGAGGATCTTCTTCTTTCCTTTACCGGAGATTGTATTCTTGGTACGGATGAATATTTTGCATGGGATACCGGATTGCCGGCTTATTATGACCTGTATGGGCCGGAATATTTCCTGAAAAATGTTAGAAGCATTTTTGAAGAAGATGATCTGACCATTGTGAATATGGAAGGAACGCTGACAGAAGAGACTACCCGCGTGGAAAAGCAGTTTGCTTTTAAGGGGGATCCGGACTATGTAAAGATTCTGACTTCCTCATCGGTGGAAGTGGCCAATGTAGCGAATAATCATAGTCATGATTACGGGGAAAAAAGTTTTCAGGATACAGTAAATATATTGGAAACAAATGGAATCCAAACATTTGGATATGACAATGTGGCAATAATGGAAATCAAAGGTATCCGAGTAGGGATGTTTGGCATTTATGAACTGGATGATCATCTGGAGCGGATTCCACAGGTAAAGAAGGATATTGCAAAATTAAAAGAACAGCAGGCAGATATCATTGTTGCAGTATTTCACTGGAGCAATGAACTGGTTACTGTGCCGGATGAAAATCAGGTAACACTGGCACATCTGGCCATTGATGAAGGTGCCGACGTGGTGGTGGGACATCATCCCCATGTAGTGCAGGGGATAGAAAAATATAAGGGAAAAATCATTGCCTACAGCCTGGGAAATTTTTGCTTTGGAGGAAACACGCATCCAACAGAGATGGACACCTTTATTTTTCAGCAAAAATTTGTCCTAAATGGAGCAAAAAACATCACCGTCAGCGAATATCACCTGATTCCATGTCGGGTATCCTCTGAGACTACTTACAACAATTATCAGCCAACGCCGCTGACGGGTGAAGAAGCAAAAGAAACTATGCACAAGATACAGGAACGCAGCCAGGCCATTGGCTAGCTACTTCAGAAACATATGGATCAGTTTGTTATGAAGGGAACGATATGGCTGGTATCTCATAGGAAGGTCCAGCCATGTTTTTTTATCTACGATACTCTTATAATGGCTGAAAGTATCAAATCCGTCTTTTCCATGATAAGAGCCCATGCCACTTTCACCAAATCCACCAAATCCCATTTCGCTGGTGGCCAGATGGATAATGGTATCGTTGATGCAGCCACCACCGAATCCACAGCGGGAAGTGACTTTCTGTGCAATAGTCTGATCAGAGGTGAACAGATACAGAGCAAGCGGATGGGGCATGGATTGGATTTGACTGATGGCCTCATCAAGTGTCTGGTAAGTGAGCACTGGCAGAACCGGGCCAAAGATCTCCTGTTCCATAACGGCATCCTGGAAGGTAACGTGATCCATAACCGTAGGAGCAATCTGCAGACGTTTCTGGTTGGTTTCGCCACCGACTACAACTTTAGATGGATCTATCAGAGAACAGATACGTCGAAAATGTTTCTCATTGATGATATTTCCATAGTTGGCATTATTTAATGGCTGTTTTCCAAACTGTTTGCGAATCTGATGCTGGAGCTCTTTGAGCAGTGCATCTTTCACGGATGTATCACAATAGATATAATCTGGTGCTACGCAGGTCTGACCACAGTTCAAATATTTCCCAAATACGATTCTTCTGGCAGCCAGCTTCAGGTTGGCACTTTTTTCCACAATACAAGGGCTCTTTCCACCCAGCTCCAGGGTAACTGGTGTCAAATGTTCTGCCGCCTTTCTCATAACTTCTTTTCCCACAGACTGACTTCCGGTAAAGAAAATATAGTCAAATTTTTCTCCAAGAAGGCAGGTATTTTCAGCACGGCCACCGGTGATGACAGAGACATATTCTGGGGAAAAACACTCACTGATCATGCGGTAAATGACGGCGCTGGTATTCGGGGAGTAAGCACTTGGTTTGATCACAGCAGTATTTCCTGCGGCAATTGCATCCACCAGAGGCTCTATGGTCAGCAGAAACGGATAGTTCCATGGACTCATAATCAGCACGACTCCATGTGGAGATGGCTTGCGATAGCTTTTAGAATGAAACTGTGCCAGTGGTGTGTGAACCCGTTTTTCTTTTGCAAAGGAGCGCACATGCTTCAGCATATAACTGATCTCGCTTAAAGTCAGACCGGTTTCGCACATATAGCTCTCGAAGTTACTTTTTCCCAGATCTTTTTGAATGGCAGCGTGGATCTCTGATTCATATTTTAAAATAAAAGTTTTTAATTTTTGCAGGGACTGAATGCGAAATTCCACATCCAGAGTATTGCCGGTAAGAAAAAAGCTTCGCTGTCCGTCTACGATACAGCGGATTTCCTGTTCAGTCATTGTTCACACCTCCTGATTTGATTCTTTCGTTTCATTTTTCTCCATTAAAAGATAATAAAACGATTCCAGCTGTCTGGCATCCATAAGAACTGGAACGGGATAAAGGGGATTGGCTTCTTTTTCGGCATAAGAAGCCAGTTTTGCGATATCTTCTTTCTGGATTTGAGGAATGGTATCTCCGATGGAAAAACGTTTCTTCATATCCTTGATGGCTTGAATAAACTGCGTGGCAGCCTGTGACTCCGGGGTAGCCTCGTCTGCGACTCCTGCGGCAATGGCCAGCTGATGAAGCTTCGTATCGATTGTATGTCCGTAAGATTCCAGTACAAACGGGAGCAGAACAGCATTAGCCAGTCCGTGAGGCACATTGTATTCACCACCCAGTGAATGAGCCACTGCATGGACATATCCCACATAAGACTTGGAAAAAGCACATCCGGCAGAAAAAGCAGCCAGCAGCATATTCTTTCTTGCTTCCAGATCAGAACCGTCATGGAAGGCACGGTCAATATTTTCAAAAATCATTTTTACAGCAAACAGTGCATCAGCTCTGGTACCAGCGGTAGTGGAATTACCGATATAGGCTTCCACTGCATGTGTCAGTGCATCCATGCCGGTGGTGGCAGTGAGAGCAGGTGGCAGACTGGCAGTGACCTTTGGATCCAGAACAGCGACCTGAGGAATCAGTGGGAAATCATTGATCGGATATTTGTGCCGTGTCTCGGCATCCGTGATCACAGCAGCCAGGGTGGTCTCACTTCCGGTGCCGGCTGTGGTTGGGATGGCGATGAGGAGAGGCAGTTTCTTGTGTACCTTCAGAATCCCTTTCATTTTTGCAAGGGGCTGATGAGGTTTGGCTACACGGGCACCTACGGCTTTGGCACAGTCAATACTGGAACCGCCGCCAAAGCCAATGATGGCATTGCAGTCATATTCGTGATAAAGGGCAAGAGCTTCATTGACGTTTGTGGTAGTAGGATTGGCCACGGTGCCATCATATATGATATAAGGAATAAAATGGCGGTCCAGAGTATCTTCCAGGCGGGTAAGCAGACCGTTACGGATGATACCGGTATCAGTAATAATCAGTATATGATCACATTTCTTTTTTTCCAGAATTTGTGGAATCCCATGAACTGAGTGAATAATCTCGGGTTTGCGGTAGGGCAGAAATGGCAGGGCAGCTTTCAAAACAGACTGGAAGGTCCGACAATAGATTTTTTTTAACAGATTCATAATCACTTTCTCCTCAGAACTTTTAAAATCAAAACATTTAATGATAAAACTATACGCTGTCCGAGTATAGTTTGTCAATGTACCGATTGGTATGCCCGAGAATGTCGAATCGTGAGGGAATAAGGCGAACGTATTTTCTTGTATGAGGGTATTTGGGTATGCTAAATTTAGATTATCAAAAGAAATGTGAGAGTAATCGAAATGAGAAAAATTGTAGTTTGTGATGATGTGGAACTGGAAAGACAGATGCTTAAGGATCTGCTGTTACTGCATTTTCAGGAAAAGGGAGAAAGGGTCGCTGTTCTGGAATATGAATCAGGAGAAAATCTGATTGCTGATGTAGAAGAGGAATATCTCAGAGCAGATCTTCTGTTTCTGGATATTCATATGAGAGGAATGAATGGTCTGGACGTCGCCAGAGAGCTGAGAAAAATAGGTTGGATGGGAGCCATTGTATTTCTGACCGCATCGCCGGACTATGCGGTAGAAAGTTATGAAGTGCAGGCAGCCGGTTACATATTGAAACCCTATGATATAGAAAAAATAAAGATTCTGACAGATCAGATTCTGGAAAAGCAGAAGAAAAAGCGGATTTCAGTAAAGAGTCAGCGACAGAAACGTTACCCGGGGATTGACGATATTATGTATATGGAAAGCGACCGTCATGTGGTGACCATCCATATGCGGGATGGATCCAGCATACTGACGCAGGAAAAAATGAGAGATCTGAAAAGCAGAATTGGCCAGAAAAGATTCCTGCACTGCCATCAGAGTTATCTGGTAAATATGGACTATATCAGGGATGTGGAAGAAGAATTTGTGCTGGCAGACAACAGCAGAATTCCGATCCGGGTGAGAGGAAGAAAACAGGTGCTGGAAGAATATGATCAGTATTTCCATGAGGATTGTGCGCAAAAACGTGCGGAAAATGCGAGAGAGAAAAAGAAGGAAAAAAGGATGCTATAATGGCTCCAACATCCGGAGAAACAGTAAAATCAAATGCAGGAGGGAAGCTGTTCACAGGATGAAATAGGATAAAAAGGAAGGAGAGATGTGGATGCAAAAGAAAAAGAAACCGGTGTCGTGGAAGCATCGTCTGCAGACTGCAGCGGGTGCGTTTTTCTGTTTACTCCTGATTCCGCTGCTGCTGATGAACAGTGTTCTGATTATAAAAGGATATCTGCACAGGGAGCAGGTGCCGGGGATCGCAGGAATTTTTCCGATGGTGATTCTGACAGACAGTATGTACCCGGAGCTGGCATCTGGGGATCTGATATTCTGCAGGCGCACTGCAGCGGAAGATGTCCGGGTGGGAGATGTGATCTGCTTTTACGATCCGGCGGGAAATGGAAGTACCACTGTGACGCACAGGGTAGAAGAGATTCAGACGGAAGAGGATGGCAGCCTGACGTGGACTACCAGAGGCGATGCGAACAATACGAAAGATGCACAGGCAGTACCGGCGAAAAATCTGGTAGGTGTCTATCGGACGAAGCTCAAAGGACTGGGGAATGTAGTCATGTTCCTGCAGACACGGAATGGATTCCTGATCAGTGTGGTCTGTCCGGTTTTACTGTGGATGCTATACGATCTGATGCGAAGAAGAAAGGATACGAATGTGCTGAAAGCAGAGCTGGAAGCACTGAGAGCGGAAAAAGAAAGCAGATAGAAGAAAGGATAATGGTATGGAAAAAAATAAAATGATGAGAACAGCAGCAGGACTGCTGGTAGTGACAGTGGCAACATCTGGTGTACTGTTTGGAACTTTTGCAAAGTATATCACAACCAATAGTGGGTCTGACAGTGCAAGAGTAGCCAAATTCGGTGTAACGATTCAGGTGAATGATGATATGGGATTATTTAAGACATCTTATGATACTGGAAGTGATGATACATCAGCCAATACGGTCGTCTCTGCGAACACAGATCGGAAGATTGCACCTGGAACCAAGGGCAGTATGAGTTTCAGCATCACCGGCAAGCCAGAGGTGGCGACAAAGCTGGAAGCAGTGGTAAGTAATGAGAAGGCTGTAAAGCTGGAAGCCAAATCTGGGGAACAATACAAGCAGTACAGGCTGGATGCAGGAAAATTTGCAGAGAAAGAATGTACGGTAACCATGCAAAAGGATTACGAGCCGATTAAATGGTATTTTGGGGAACAGGCGATTACAGATAATACACAATATAATATGACGCTGGATGATTTGAAGACAACATTGGAAAAGTTGACAACAGTGCGCAATGACCCAAATGTGGAATTGGATAAAACCTATCACATCGGCTGGAAATGGGACTTTGAACCAGAACAGGATGTAAAAGGAGCCTGGAGATATAATGGGGGTGTGACAGCTCCATATTCCGGTGCTGCTATTTCTGATTTTCTTGATACCTATCTTGGAGACGAAGAGACTCCTCAAACAGAAAGCTTTGATCTGAAGCTTACGATCACCCAAATTGATTAATCGTATCATATGTTTCCTGATGACTGCCCTCTTTCTACTGGTGCAGGTGTCAGCTGTGGAGGCAGCAGACAAAAAGCTGGAGAACCTGAATGAATTTTCTGTTTCAGACAGCCGCACCGTATGGAGAAAAAAGACGGATATCGATTTGTTCCATTTCAGCTACGAAAATGCAGAAGGCGTGGTGACTGCAGAGAGTGGAAACGGAGAAAAGATATTGGCGCCGGGAACAGAAGGAAGCTACACATTTTCCATAAGAAACAAAGGAAAATATGAGGCAGACTGTCGAATCTGGATCGAGACGGAAAGAAATGAACGATTTCCGAATCCACCCTTTCAGGTGCGGTTATCCAGAGCGAAAGGCTGGGTTCTTGGCAGCAGAACAGTATGGAAAAGGATAGAAGATCTGGATACCTGTTCTGTGACAGAGCAGGTGCCAGCCGGAGACAGTCTGGATTATACACTGTACTGGAGGTGGCCATTTGAACCGGATACAGGAGAAAAAGAGATCGATACACAAATGGGAAATCTGGCAGAAACGAGAAATCTGGATTATAAAGTGACGATTCACATGCAGGCAGTCCAGTCGGAAAAAGGCACAGGTATCGCTGCGGCTGTCGGAACAGGCGACCGGACAAACACAGGAGAATATTGCCTGTTACTGGCAGCAGCAGCGATGACAGCGGGAACTATTTTAAGAAAGCGAAAAGAAAAATGACAGAAGCAAAACAAAAACCCACAAATAAAATCCCGTTTATCGTCAGTCTGATTCTGCTATATGTGATATTTTGTATGCCAGCAACGCTATATGCCGGATACATAGTCAGGACAGAAGCGTCTGAGGATGCAGGGGTGGCGGCTTTTCAGGTCGAGAATCAAATGATCTGGAAAGAAACCTGTGAACTGGATCCATTTCTGACAGGAGAAGAGGAACAAAACATAAAAATAGTGATCAATAATGACAGTGAGACTGACGTCCGCTATCTATTTGAACTGGAAACCGACGGAAATCTTCCGTTGCTTATAAAGGGAACCGATTCGAGCGGAACCATACTCACAAGGATACCGGGAGAGAATACCTGGCTGGTTGATAAAGCGGCAGGTGCGCAGTCAGAAGAATATATCTTTACTGTTTCTCTGAATCCGGATGACGAGAATTATCAATATGCTGGTGGGGTGAGCAGTATCCGGCTAACAGTGACAGAGGAACAAAAGGACTGAGAGGCAAAAAGTATGGATGGAGAGAAAAAAGAAAGAAACAGGAAAATCTTATGGGCGGTGTGTTTCCTGGCGGCTGTCTGTTCTTTCTCCGGAGAGACCTTTGCCAGATACATACAGAAAAATAAAACAGGAATGAGTCAGATCACAACAGAAAACTTTTATTTTACTACTAATTTACTGGGAGATACGGTGATGGTTCCACTGGATGGCCAGGAGCTGGGCGACTATGCATTCGGTGAAAAGTCTACGGAAGGAATCTGGTATCTGAATGGTTCGGAAGCGTACGATATAGATATACAGGTTCAAAATTATTATGATGAGCTTCGTATTACAGAAAAGACCATTACTTATGAAGTGGAAGCTTCTGTGTGGAGGAAGGATGGAACAGAGATCACGGATTCCGGAGTACAGGTAAAAAAAGAAAATACAGCTGTTGTAAACGGTGTTCTGACAGGAGGAATATCCAGTCAGGACAAAATTACCGTGGAGATACCGGGGCATGAAGCCTGGGCGTATGAAGATGGCACAGAGGTTCGGATAAAGATAAAAAGTATCAGTCCGTATACGAAAACACTTACTCAGAAGTTCTTATTATATGTACCGGAAGATACCATGGAGTATGAAGTCAGAGATCAGGAAAACAGTCTGTATGCAGAACTTCTTCTTATGACGGAGGCTCCGAAAGGAGTACAGCCGTATCTTGTCTGGTCTGATGAGCTGTATATTGACAATACAAACAGTCTGACATGGAACCTGGTGAATGGTCAGTTCCAGCAGCAGGCAGGAATAGAAGAACGGGATATGCAAGTCTCAGAGCCGGTAGTTATGGGTCAAAGTGAGTCGATTTATTTTTTCAAAAAAGATCCGTCGGAAAATTATGCAAGGGAAAAGACAACAGTGAGTTCATCGGAGGGAAGATATCAAATCAAGATTGGAAAGTAATGATCCGGGAGAGAATATGCAGAAAAAAAGAAGATGGCGGTCAGGGATACTGGCAGCAATGCTAATAGTTGGTCTGGTAAGCAAAGTGGCATCAGAAGAAGTAATTCAGACAGAGATGCAGGAGACAGAAGAACTTTATGTGGAGGTGTCTGCAGAAACGGAGACAGTAGAAACCGGGCTTGAGGAAGAAACAGAAGAGAGCAGTGACACAGAGATTGAGATGACCATGACAGAATGGGAAACAGAACCGGAAGAACAGATCGTCGGGGAAATCCGTGAGTCGGAGGAGACAGAGCGTTCAGAGAGCAATACGCTGACGGCTGCCAGGAGTGTGATCGCACAGTTTGCTTATCTGGAAGCCGGGAAAAAATATGCAGGTGTAGAATACGACTCAGCTATTACTGTCACAGAGACCTCAGCCTTCACAGTGCAGGTACTGACAACGTATGTACAGAATGCAAATTTTGAACTGAGTGATCCAGGCAACTGTGTCATGGAGACGCTGGTACTCAATGGATTTCAGATGCCGCGAGGGACAACGATTACATTGGTGGCAAGCATGAATGGAAAGACCCCTTCCTACTGGTATTATCATTGTATGGAAGATTTGCCTCAGATTGAACTGGGGAAGTTTCGAAAAATGAATAAAGTGTATGGAACTGCAGAAGAAGCGGACCGTGAAACGGTATATGAGATGATGAAAACAAATAGCAGCGAACCGGTAACGGAAAATATGATATTTGTATTTGATTTTCGCCATGTGGCAGAAACTGACTGGAAAAATACAAGTCTGGCAGGCGATATAATGCTCCGATATTCTTATGAAAAAGAAAAGGAACCGGTGCATACCAAAAGTGTTCAGATTGTAAGAAATTCAGAGAGATACCGTATGCAGGAAGAATCCATGGGCAAGATCCAGAAGAAGCAGATGGTCAGCCATAAGGCTTCAGAGTATGCACTGAAAGTGGAAGAGTGTAGTGAAAAGAGAAAAAAGCATTTGATAAAGCAAGGCGAAACCGTTTCCTTTTCTGTCACTGCACTGGGAGGCAGCGGGGAAGAGGAAGTAAAAGTACAGGTATATCGTTATCACAAAGATACAAACCTATATAAAAAGGTCAAAATGCATGAGATATTAGAGGAAAATCCCGGATTGCATTGCGGAAATCGGCAGGGCTGGATGCCAACAATTTCCAGTCATGCACAGGCAGGAACCTACCGTCTGGAATTTGCGTATCATGACAAAACCGAGTACTGGGATTTTATAGTGACAGAAATGGAGGCGAATCCTTAAAGAAAACTTCACAATTTTGCGATTGCAAAAGAAAGGTTCCATGGTATACTGAGATAGAGTACAGAGAGGTGATCTCTGACACTATCTCAGTAGTTATTATATATGGAAGAAACCGATATACAATCAGGTGGAGGATAAATAAGGATGAGACATAACTGGAAAAAAGGGGCAGCAGCATTGCTGACAGCTTCTATGTTATTTTCAAATATCAGCATGACAGGACTGGCTGAGGAAGAAACGGCACAGGCAGAAGAAATTGCTACGCAGGCAGAGGAGGCTCCGACTGAGGCACCGGCTACGGAAGCACCAACGGAAGCCCCAGCGCCAGCCACAGAAGCTCCGACCGAGGCACCAGCCACAGAAGCACCGACGGAAGCACCGGCTACAGAAGCGCCGGCTACAGAAGCGCCGACAGAAACACCGGCACCAGCTACGGAAGCACCAACGGAAGCTCCAGCGCCAGCTACAGAGGCTCAGACAGAGAGCCATACACAGGCAACGGAAAAGCAGTCTGATACAGAAAAAAAGACGGAGAAAGAGACAGAAGAAGGTATTTATACAGCAGAAGAGAAGAACTATACGATCAGTGTGGAAGTGCCAGATGATATGGGTCTGCCAAAAGGGGCAGAACTGGTAGCAGATATTGTGAAAAAAGATACCAAAGAAGCCAAAGAAGATCTGAAGCTGGCCCAAGAAGCTGCTGATCAATACGAGATCACAGGTTACCAGATCTATGATCTGCATTTTGAAAAAGATAACAAAGAGATCGAACTGACACCGAGAGAGAAAGCAGATATCAAGGTGACGGTTGCGATAGATAAGAAAGAATTCCAGAAAGATCTGAAGGAAGAGGGACTGGAAGTATTCCATATCCGTGACCTGACAGACGAAGAGCTGGAAGAACAGAAAAAAGCAGCAGAAGAGGCCACAGGCCAGGAAAAAGATCAGACAGAAAAACAGAGTGAAAAAAGTAAAGAAGAGCCAACGCAGACAGCCGAAAAGCTAAAGATCAAAAAGGCAGAAGAGAAGGATGGCAAAGAGACTATCACATTTTCCACGGATGGATTTTCTGATTATCTGTTTGCAGTGACGGAAGAAAAACAGACAGAAAAGCAGAGTGAATCTGAGACGGTAAAAGAAACAGAAACGGAAGCACCGGAAACGACAGCGCCGACTGAGACGCAGGAGACGAATGCACCGGAGACTACCGCACCACAGATTGCAGCGCAGGATGGTAATGTACAAGCGCAGAAGGCGGAGCTGACTCTGACGGTGAAAGCTGCAGGAAGCAGAACCACCGCAAAGGATCTGGTGATTACGGCAGCCAATCTTTCTGATTTGAAGAATACTGCCCCAGATCTGAAGGTGTTACTGGGAACTGAAGAGCAGGATATTACTGCTGATGTAGAATTTGACAATATCCAGATCAGCGGACAGACGATTATGACGATTCCGGCAGCAAAGCTGAACGGAGATACTATAATAAAGATCGTGAATTTGCCAACGAATGGAGATGTTGCTGCTGCAGGAGAACCAGTAGTGGCATCCTATATTGTCAATGCTGGTGGCAACTATATTAGTAATAATGTATTTGCCGGATCCTCAGATTATTATACTGTGTATAAAGATGCAATGAATGAGGTCATGACAACAAATTCAGATGGAAGCTGCCAGTTTGAATTGGAAAACAATCTTGGTCTGACGATTGAGAATGTATATTCAGTTGTGACTCTTTCTGCCTCGGAAAAGGATAAGCAGAATAATAAATTCGCAGGCATGAGTTTTGCCATCACTCCGGAGGGCGGCAGTCAGTCCATTTATACTGCAACTGCAGACGATACTGGTACAGCAGTGCTTAAGGGACTTCCGGCAGGTAAGTATACCATAACCGGTGACACCAATACGATACCGAAGCAGTACAAGGCAGAAGAAAAATCCCAGGAAGTAACAGTAGATGAACAGACAGGTCTGACCCCATCTGTGAATCTGACATACAATCCAATTACCCTGACGGTAAAATCAGTAGACAGCAGAAGTGGTAACGCACTGGCGAATGCGAAGATTACTGTGAAAAAAGCAGACGGAACCGATAAGGGTACTACGGTTACGACAGACAGCAATGGACAGGCTAAGCTGACCGGGGTAGTGGAACGTGGTGTAAAGTATACGATTTCCCAGGCCAGACTGACAGGACATTACAATGTTACCAGCAGTGCTTATACGGTAGATGTCAAAGGAACAGATGGAAGTATTACACTTTCCAATCAACCGACCGTAGTAAAGGTAGGAGTGATAGACAATGTATCTAAGACTTCTCCGTATTCTGGCAGCTACGTAAGCGGTGCTGCGATAGAGATCTTAAAAGTAAATAAAGATAAGAGTACTACACTGATAAAGAAGATCACAACGGAAGGTCAGCTGGTCGAAGTGGCAGGATTGCTTGATCCAGGTGTAACTTATCAGATAAAACAGACCACAGCTCCGGCAGGCTATATTGTGGGAGCAACGAACGCATCTGGTTCATACAGTGTTGGAAAACAGATCACATTGTCTTCCAAGACCAGACAGGAAAAGACAGTGGAGATCTCAGCAGATACGGTCAAGGTACTGGTTACCAGAAAAGGCTATGACAGCAGAACACAGGTAACCAAGAATGGCAAAAAAGCGTATGAGTATACCAATTTGAAGGTCCTTTCCGGTGCGAAGCTGGAGATTCGTGACAAGGATGGCAATGTGGTAAAAGACAGGGATGGCAATCCGGTATCCTGGACTTCCAGCGAAAAAGGCGGTCATCTGGTAGAAGGGGTACTGGCAGCTAACACGGAGTATACTCTGGTAGAGACAGGAGCACCGACCGGATATGACCTGGCAGGATCTGGAGCATTCCATACTTATAAGAGTGGCAATCAGGCAGCAGTTACGATGCAGACCAGAAGAGCCAGCGGTACGATCCGTGTGGTAATGCGTGCAGCTTATAAGGGAAATGCGATTAAGGTAAACGGAACCTATTATTGTGCACTGTTTACGGATAAGAATCTGACAAAGAGATATACGGCAGCTGGTGTGCGCCGGCTGACCATGACAACCAGTCAGGTTTACGCAGAAGCAACCTTTGAAAATATTCCTGCAGGCGTATACTATGTGGCAGAGACGGACAAAAATGGAAATCCGTTAAAAGACAATGCTACATTTAAAGTAAATAATCCGGAAGAAGGACTGCATATGGACACCAGCAAGGATCTGATCGCAGAGATTACCAACGATTTTGTGACAGAACCGGCAGGTGCACAGAGAGTATCATCCAGCGAACTGAAGAACTCTTATCATGCAGAATATGCAGGTTATGGCGGATCAGCAGCAGCTGCTGCTGAGATGGCGGCAGGAGGCAATTCTGTACAGACAGGGGATATGACGAATTTTATGTTGTATCTGTCTATGATGGCAGCAGCGTGTATGCTGTTTGCGGCAGCTGTAATTCTGAAAAAACGTAGAAAAGAATAATAGAATCAGACACCCGGGACATACACTGTAAAAAGTATTGTTCCGGGTGATTTTATGAAGATTTTGAATTACCTGTCGGTATTGATCATTCCATTACTGACCATCGTGATTGTAGTATATGGATTGCTGAAAAGAAAACCAGTATTTGCAATCTTTCACAGAGGAGCCGAAAAAGGCCTGAAGATAACGGTGCAGTTGATGCCGACATGGATTGGACTGCTGACAGCGACAGGTGTCCTGCGAGCTTCCGGACTATTGGAAAAAATCACACAATTGCTGAAACAGATGTTGAAGAACAGCAGGTTCCCAACAGAGGTTCTGCCGGTTTTGCTGGTTCGCCTTTTTTCTTCCAGTGCGGCAACGGGATTGACGCTGGATTTGTTTCGTGCGTATGGACCGGACTCGGCAGCTGGCTTGCTGGCTTCTGTGTTCATGAGCTGCACAGAGACCGTTTTCTATACCATGAGCGTTTATTTTGCTGCAGTTTCCATAAAAAATGGTCGTTATACATTAAGAGGTGCATTATTGGCAACGATAGCAGGAATTCTGGCAAGTTTTGCGATTGTTACATATTTGTAAAATAATGGAATGTTTGCAAAGTGTGAAAACAGATGGGTTTCCCTTTGACAAGGCTATAGGTCTGTGATAGAATTGTTACAACTATGTTAAATAATAATGCCGGATACCATCCAGAAATAGAGAACTGTGGGTATCTGGATAGAAAATAAATATAAGGGGTGCATAAAAGTGGATAAGTACGAATACCAGGCCAAGCTGGAAGAGATGAAAAAACTGGTGGATAAAGAGGAATATGAAGAGGCAGCTGCGATTGCAGATACGATTGAATGGAAAAGAGTCAGAAGTGTACGTACCCTTTGTCTGGTGAGCGAGATTTATGAGATCGTTGGCCGGGCAGAAGACAGCAAGAATATTTTATATCGTGCATATAGACGTTCTCCGGGAAGCAGACAGATTCTGTATCGCCTGACAGAGGCCTGTGTGCAGACACAGGATTTTGATGATGCAGTAGAGTATTATACGGAATATGTGAATCTTGCCCCTCACGATAACAATAAATATGTTTTGAAATACGAGATTTACAAGGGAAGAGGTTCTTCTGTAGAAGAACAGATTCAGGTTCTGGAAGAACTGAAAAAACAGGAATATACAGAACAGTGGGCATATGAACTGGCAAAGTTATATGCACAGGCAGGCATGATTGACAAGTGTATTGCAGAATGTGATGATCTGGCGTTATGGTTCCACAATGGGGAGTATGTGGTACAGGCGTTGGAACTGAAGAAAAAGTATGCGCCGCTGACACCGGAACAGCAGACAATTTATGACAATCCGAGCAGTATTGTAGATATGGAGACAAAGGAAGCTGCCATTGAAGCAGCAGTGCCGACTCTGGGCGAAGAGATTACCAAGGAACTGCCAAAGTCAGAGTCAGAAGTGATAGCTGACAGCATTATGATGAATACAGAAAAAGAGATCGCAGCATCTGTTGCAGAACATAAAGAGGCAGAGCAGGAAGCAAAAAAAGCAGAACCTGCAAAGAAAAAAGATTTTAACAGTGTGGAGATGCAGCATGAACTGGCAAATAGTATGAGACAGATTCTTTCTGGCATGAGAGGAAGCAAACCGGTGGAAGATACGGAAGCTGAAGCAGAACCGACAGAAGTGATAGCTGCAACGCAGGAAGAAGAACCAGAAGAAGAACAGCAGATCGAAGGACAGATGTCTATCGATGACATTCTGACCAGCGGAGTAGAAGAACCGAAGCAGTCTCCTGTTCAGACAGCCTCCGCTGCACCGACTGCACCGGTAGAAGAAACACAGCCACAGAAGACAGAAAAAGAACTGGAGAATGATATTCTGAATGCAGAAACCATCAACCTGTCTGACAGTATTCACAGAGAGATTGGCGATCGTGATCTGCGTTCCTATGCAGCAGAACTGGCAGCCAGACAGAAACAGGCAGCTTCAGTACAGATTCCTGTTCCAGAACCAGTGAAGGAACCAGTATTAAAAGACATTCCGGCCATGGATGCTGGTATGGTACATGAGACTACGGAAGTACAGCAGCCGGTACCGGCACCGGAACCAGAACAGCAGGCTACTCGTGAGATGCCGGTGGAAAAGGTACAGGAACAAAGAATTCAGGAGCCAGTAGAAGAGGAAAGCACTGTTCAGGAAGAAGTTTTGGAACAGGAAGCTCCACAGGCAGCAGAGCCACAGCAGGAAGTTCCACAGACAGCAGAACCACAGCAGGAAGCAGTACAGCAGCCTAAGATTGATCCGATGAGCTATGTGAGAACCGGATTAGATGAGAAGGAAAAGAGCCTTCTTGGATTCTGGAGCAGCATTCGTGGCATGAATGAGCAGGTCAATGAAGTAGTGACTCTGATGATGCGCAGCATCCTGACAGATAAGACATCTTCTCATGGAAATGTACTTCTGATCGGAGATGCAGGAAATGGACGTACCACACTGGCTCTTGGCATGGCAAAGATTCTTGGAAGATGTAAGGGACTGCAGAGCCAGAAAGTTGCCAAGATTTATGCAGAAGATCTGAATGGAAAAGATATAGCGGCAACCGTGAATAAGATTGCCGGTGGTATCCTGATTATTGAGGAAGCAGGAGATCTCAGTGATAATGCGGCAGCACAGCTGTCCATGGCAATGGATTTCAAGACAGATGGCCTGATTGTATTCCTGGAAGACGAAAGAAGATATCTGATGGATCTGCTGGGACGCAATCCACAGTTTGCGCAGAAGTTTGACATCACATTGAATGTTCCGACCCTGACGAACGATGAACTGGTAGAGTTTGGAAAATATTATGCGCTTCAGAATGACTGTGTCATGGATGATTCAGCAGTACTGACACTGTATGACGGTATCGGAGTTCTGCAGAATTCGGAACAGCCGGTAGCGATTCTGGATGTAAAAGAGATCATGGACAAGGCGATCAAAAAAGCAAATAAGTTCAGTCTTGGCAAGCTTTTCTCCACAGTATCCGGCAAGCGTTATGATGCAGAAGACCGCATCATCATTAAAGGAAAATATTTTGGAAAGATAAAGTAAAAGTTATACAAAAAATACCTTGTAAAAATGGCAGGTTGCTGATTTTACATGGTATTTTTTTATTCTTCTTGACATAGAATATACCGTTCGGTATACTTAAATTTAGACAATGAAGAAGCAGACAGCAAGGTAGAAGGAGCAGATTGGCCTGGTGGTGGAGAACAGGAAAATGGATAATCGAGAAAACATACTGACATGCGCATTGGAACTTTTTTATCAGAGAGGCTATGATGCAGTCGGCATACAGGAGATCTGTCAGGCTGCCGGGATTACCAAGCCAACGTTATATCATTATTTTGGAAGCAAGTACGGACTGTTAGAGGCACTTCTGGATCGGGAATTTTCCGGATTTTTCAGAAGACTGTCGGAAAATGCACGATTTCAGAATGGCATAGAAGAATCCTTAACCGCATTTGCCGGGACGTTGATTGATTTTGCCAATGAGAACCGCAAGGCATATATGCTGTTTATGGCATTCAGTTATTCAGCCAGAGAGAATGAGGTATATACTGCTGTGCGGCCATATATTACGCAGCTGTATAATCTGACGGTGCAGCTTTTCGAACAGGCATCCGGACAACTGGGGAATATGAATGGCAGACAGAAGCAGTTTGCAATTGGGTTCCTGGGATTACTGAATCATTACATACTGTTTCTGGGTTATCAGGATGGTGGAGAGGATACAATCACGGTATCTGAGGAACAGAAGAGCAGTCTGATACATCAGTTTATGCATGGAATCTGGACATAACGGCGAGGAAGAAGTACCAGAATATAGGTGAAAAGATATTAGAAAAAGGGGGACAGGATCATGGAATTAAAAGAAGTGCGAATTGGAGAACTGGATCAGTATCTCTTTGGGCAGGGCACACATTATGATATATATAAAAAGCTGGGGGCGCACCTGGCGACCAATGAAGGCAAAAAAGGTGTTTATTTTGCCGTATGGGCACCGCATGCTGCCAAGGTACACGTAGTAGGTGATTTTAATGAATGGGAAGAACGGGAAGCTTATGAGATGACCCGTGTCGGTGAGATCGGTATCTATGAGATCTTTGTAGAAGGAATCGGTGTGGGAGAACTTTATAAGTTCCTGATTACTACCAGTGATGGAAGAAAGCTGTATAAGGCAGATCCATATGGCAATCAGGCAGAGTTCCGTCCGGGAACTGCTTCCAGGGTGACGGATATCTCTCGTCTGAAGTGGGCCGATGCCAGATGGATCAAGGCGAGAGAAAAGCAGAATGTGGATGAGATTCCGATGGCAATTTACGAAGTGCATCCGGGTTCCTGGAGAAAGCATCCGGCGACAGAAGAGGATCCGGATGGATTTTACAATTATCGTGAATTCGCCCATGAACTGACAGAGTATGTAAAGGATATGGGGTATACGCACGTAGAATTGATGGGCATTGCAGAGCATCCATTTGATGGTTCCTGGGGCTATCAGGTGATTGGCTACTATGCACCGACGGCCAGATATGGCACACCGGAAGATTTTCAGTATATGGTGAATTACTTCCATAAAAATGGAATTGGAGTAATTCTGGACTGGGTACCGGCACATTTCCCGAAGGATGCAGCAGGTCTGGCAGATTTTGACGGACAGGCATTGTATGAATATGCAGATCCAAGAAAGGGCGAGCATCCAGATTGGGGAACCAAGGTATTTGATTATGCTAAGAACGAAGTAAAGAATTTCCTGATTGCCAATGCCCTGTACTGGGTAGAACAGTTCCATATTGACGGACTGCGTGTGGATGCAGTGGCATCTATGCTGTATCTGGATTATGGCCGCAGCGCAGGCAACTGGGTGCCGAATATCTATGGAGAGAATAAGAATCTGGAAGCGATCGAATTCTTCAAACATCTGAATACAGTAGTGGCTGGACGAAATCACGGAACCATGATTATCGCAGAAGAATCTACTGCATGGCCGCAGGTGACCGGAAAACCGGAAGACGGCGGACTGGGATTTACCATGAAGTGGAACATGGGATGGATGCATGATTTCCTTGATTACATGAAGCTGGATCCATATTTCAGAAGCTATAACCATAACAAGATGACATTCTCTATGACTTACGCATTTTCAGAAAAATATGTGCTGGTGCTGTCTCACGATGAAGTAGTACATATGAAGGGCTCCATGATCAATAAGATGCCGGGAGAATATGATGATAAATTTGCAAATCTGAAGGCAGGATACAGTTTTATGATGGGACATCCTGGTAAGAAGCTGTTGTTTATGGGACAGGATTTTGCCCAGTTCCGTGAATGGAGTGAGGCGAGAGAACTTGACTGGTATCTGCTGGCAGAAGAAAAGCATGTTCAGATGAAAGAATACGTGAAAGAGCTGCTTCATCTGTATCAGGGAAGCCCGGCACTGTATGAGACCGATGACAACTGGGAAGGTTTTGAGTGGGTGAATGCAGATGACAGCGACCGCAGTATCTTTAGCTTTATCCGCCATTCTAAGGATGGCAAGAACAACCTGCTCTTTGTAGTGAACTTTACACCGGTAGAACGACCGGGGTATCGTGTAGGGGTACCACAGTCTGGAAGCTATAAGCTGGTATTGAACAGCGATGAGGTTCGTTTTGGTGGAAGCGGAGAAAAGAGAGCATCCAGCTACCGTTCTAAAAAGGGCGACTGCGATAATAAACCATATTCTATCGGATACAGTTTGCCGGCATATGGTGTGGCCGTATTCCAGTATGAAAAAAAGGCCGAGACCGCAAAAAAGACTACAGCGCGTAAGACTGCTGTGAAGAAAGAGGCGACAGCCAGAAAGACATCAGCAGCGCATAAGACAGCTGCTAAGAAAAATGCGTAAAAAAACAGCATAAAAAACAGAACATTCTGCCGGAAAGTTTGGTTCCCGGCAGGATGTTTTTTTGTGGAAAATTTTAAATGCCTGTGATAGACTGAAGCCAGATAGAGACTTATGGAATGGACTGCTTAGGAAAAAGGGGAAAACAGTGAAAAAAAACGAATCATATCACACACAGAAAAAATGGAAATGGCGGATGTTTCATATATGTGCTTTGCTTGGATTCTTACTGGTTATGTTATCCGGTATGGGAAACGCACAGGCAGAAGACTGGCCGATCGAAGGACAGGATGGAATCTTTGCTAATGGCAGTCTGCAGCCAAAAGCTAAGACAGCAGAGGACAGTTGGCAGGATGATTCTTCGGAAAATGCACTGAAGCTTTACCGTAACGGAGTGGCGGCTTATTATGGTGGGCAGCTGGAAACGGCAAATGAACAGGCAGTTTATACAGAACTGATTGCAGCGCAGCAGCAGAATCGAATCAAAGGAGCCAATTCGCGATATCATGCAATCGAGATTATACTGGAAAAGACAGTTGTTTTGCCAGAAACAGACGGTACACAATCCGCAGCCTATCGTACGCTTTGCAGTGAAGTAGGAAAAGCGATCGATGCGTTTTTATTTGATTATAATGAGAATTACTGGATTTATGGTTATAGATGGATGCCGAATGGAACCAGCAACAGAATCAGTAAAATTCAGATGTGGTTTACGGATTATTACAGTGATATCCGCTCGGAAATGAATCTGACAGATGAGGAACTGAGCAGACTGGAACAGAAGGTAACGGGAAATAGTCGATATGAAGTAGTAAAGAAAGCTTATGAAGAAGTGATCCGTCTGGTGACTTATCCAACGGATGATCGAATGGCTTATCATACCATTACCGGTGGTTTACTGGAAAAGTACAGTCATAAGGGTGTCTGTGACTGTTATGCAAGACTGTTTAAGCTGTTGTGCCAGAAAAAGGGCATTGCATGTATTCTGGTACCAGGCGGGTCTGATATGATTGATGGAGAGGTGCAGATGGACCACATCTGGAATTATGTGCAGATGGAGGATGGAAAATGGTATCTGGTAGATTGTACATGGGACGATCTGGGAACTTCCACACCGCGGATGACCCATTTCCTGGCAGGATATCAGACACCTGGACTGTATTCGGAGACAGTTGGTCAGAATCATCTGTCTGTTGGAAGATTTACCAGCAGCAGTTATACTCCGTTTTCTGTGCCACAGTTATCGGCTACAGCTTATCGGAAAGAGGGCAGTTATACTTCCGTTCCGCTTGGTGCATATTTCACACCAGGCAGTCTGACCATGGATATTGGAAAAAGAGAAAAGTTGACGGCGACCATTTATCCGGCATCTGTGCCAACGGATGAATTGAAATGGAACAGCTCGAATGCAGCGGTAGCAAATATCATTGAAGTAGGAGGAGCTGATCAGGCCTATATTACTGCAAAAGGTGCAGGCACGGCACAGATTACCCTGTCTTATGGGACGAAAGTGCTGGCCGCCTGTCAGGTGACAGTGAAGGGAAAACAGACCGCTGCGGCGTCTTATAAGATTAGCCTGAATGTCACCAGCCTTCCGATGCAGGTAAAGAAGAGTACAAAGGCATTGAAGGTAACTTCGCTGCAGGCCGGGGACAGCATCAAAGTGTGGAAGTCTTCCAATAGCAAAGTAGTAAAAGTAGATCGTCGTACCGGCAAACTGACCGCACTGAGAAAAGGTACGGCAGTCATTACCGTGACCAGTCAGAAGGGTGCGAAAGCCTCCTGTAAGATAAAAGTGCAGAAAGGGAAAGTAGCTACAAAAAAGATCAGGCTGAAAAAGACCTGTGTGGAACTGAAAAAAGGAAAAAGCTTTTCTATAAAATATACACGTACACCTTTGACGGCCAATGATAAGCTGAGTTATAAGACTTCGAATAAAAAAGTGGCAACAGTCAGTGCCAGCGGAAAAGTAAAGGCAAAAAAGAAGGGAACAGCAACGATTACAGTTCGAAGTGCCAGCGGAAAAACAGCAAAACTGAAGATAAAGGTAAGATAGAGATAAGCATAATGGCGGTATTCTGGCATATACTTACACAAACAAAAAAGGTTGGTGGAGTATGTCAGAATATCGCCATTTTATAGCATATATGTATGAATATGAGGATGGAAAAAAGACAAAGAATGCCGGATTTGTGAAAGTGAATATGCGAAATGAAATCTGCCGGATGCAGCTAAAGATCAGGAGCGGAAGAAAAGAGCTGATGCAGTGTCAGATTTATGGTTTTTTTCATGAAGGTGAATGGCTGTATGGAATTCTGATGGGCAGAGCGATAATGCGTGGTGGCAGCTGTGAGTGCACTGTGACGACAACAGAAAACATTTTTCAGGAGCAGGGATATTCTTTTGCACAGATCAGCGGCGTATGGATACAGGCAGAAAGTGAAGAAAAGCAGCCAGGAGGCCTGTTCCTTACTGTATGGGATGAACGCCCGGTGGACAGCAGGAAGCTGACAACAGAACATTTTACGGAAAAGAAAAAGGATGAAACAGAATCTGAAGCAGAGCCTGAAGCTGACGGAAAGAAAGAGGTGGAAGAGCAGCAGGAACTTGAAGCACAGAACCGACAAGGTGATCTGCCGGAAAAATGCAGCCTGAGCAGCCGCTGGGAGCAATTTCAGTTTCAGTATCCACATATGGTGCCATTTGCAGATGATGAGATTACAGAATGCATTCAGATTGCTCCGAAGGATATCACTTTTTTGGGTGAAAAAGAGAGGGTGTATGCGGTCAGTCCATTTGTACAGCAAAAATATATGAAATATCATCATTTGATGCTGGGGCGGCATGAAAATGGAGAATACATACTGGCAGTGCCGGGCCTGAACCGGGGAACGCAGGATCGGAATCTGGCGGCTATGTATGGATTTCCGGAATACAAAGCGGCAGAAGAAAAAGAATTTGGGTACTGGTATCATTTTTTATAAAAACAATGCAACAAAACCAGATTTTTTTTACACTATATAAGTGAACAGAAGAAAAGGAGAAGGAAGATGGAAAAAGAGACGGCACTTGTGCGGAAGGCACGAAGAGGAGATGCATCTGCATTTGCTGCTCTGTATCAGGAATATTACCAGGATCTGTATCGGTTTGCTCTTTATACCTTAAAGAATCGTCATGATGCGGAAGATATGGTCGGTGATACAGTGGCAGATGCCTGGGCACAGATGAGCAGCCTGAAGAAGGCAGAGTCATTTAAAGCCTGGATATTTCGTATATTATCCAACAAATGCAGAATGCGGTTAAAGGATTATCTGAATAAGACAGAAGAGATACCGGAAGATCTGAAAGCGGCAGGAAGAGATGTCGAAGAGTCTGCAGATGTGCGCGCAGCATTTGCCAGACTTGGGGATGAGGAGAGACTGATTCTGTCACTGAATCTGTTCGGTGGGTATACCAGCAAAGAGATTGGCAGAATCTTAGATCTGAATGATAATACCGTGCGTTCCAGACAGAAGAGGGCACTTGAGAAGATGGCGGAATATTTGGAAAAGTAGGAGGAGACCAGAATGGATCAGAAGGAATTACTGGATAAGATCAGACATTCTGCGGAAGGAATAGAGATACCGGAGCAGCTGACTCCGCAGAGCGTAGAGGAGAAGCTGAAGAGAGAAGCACAACAAAAGAAGATACGAAGGAGGAAGATCATGATCAGATGGATGGAAGCAGCGGCAGTACTGGCTATTGTGGCAGCAGGCGGGACACAGACAGAGTTGTATAAGCAGTGGAAGGAACCAGCGTTGTATTCTGAAGCTGATACTGCGTCTCTTATGGCAGAACAGGATACAGAGAGCAGTGTACAGCCAGAGGAAGTCACTGCATCAGGTGAATTTAAGCAGGCTGACAGTGAAGAAGAACTTTATAAGACATTGCAGGAACTTGAAAAGCAGACGGGCAGTTATGCACGAGGTGGAGACATAATGCTGCTGGAAGAATCAGCAGAGATCGCAACGATGGATGCCGGAGTCACTGATACAGCAGCAAATCAAAAAGTGACAGGAGAAGCTGATTTTTCACAGACAAATGTGCGGGAGGCAGGTGTAGACGAAGGAGATGTAGTGAAGACAGATGGAAGCTATCTGTATATATTGAAGTCTTCCGCCAGTGTACGGATTGTGGATATCCGGGGGACAAAGATGAAGGAGATTGCTAAGATTCAGCCAGAGAAGCTGAATGAGAGCATCGAGGATCTGTATCTGGACGGAGACAGGCTGATGCTGGTCACCACCGGATATGAGAGTAGTATGGAAGAAGCTGAGAACGATATGTATACAGTGAATCGCTATCAGTACACAGCCCTGACTGTTTATGACATCACGGAACGTGAGCATCCGGAGATGGCCGGAAGGATCACACAGGAGGGGGATTACCGGCAGAGCCGGAAAAAGGGAGATTATGTGTATCTGCTGACACAGTACAGCCCGTCTTTAGGGGATTCTTTTGAAGACAGCAGCGTGATGCCTCTGGTAAATGAACAAAAGCTGGCAATATCAGATGTCTATCTGCCAGATCAGACCAGCCAGTCAGACTATCTTGTGGCATCTGGAATCAATATTCAGGATCCGGAAAACGTGATCAGTTCCAAGGCTATTGTATCCGGTGCAGCGGATTTTTATATGAGCAGTGACAATCTGTTCATCTGCAACAATAACTGGAATGACGGAAAGAGCAGTACAGAGATTCTGCGGTTTGCCTGTGTGGATGGAGAGATTACCGCTGGTGCAATGTGTGAATTGCCAGGATTTCTGAATGATACGTTCTCGCTGGATGAATATCAGGGGTATCTGAGGGTATTATTGACAGAGGACAGCAATGGGGAAAGCAACAGCCTGTATATACTGGATGCAGATATGCAGGTGACAGGAGCGATTCGCGATCTGGCGGATGGAGAGACGATTCGATCTGCAAGATTCATGGGAACAATGGCATATTTTGTCACATTTCGTCAGACGGATCCGCTGTTTTGTGCAGATCTGTCCGATCCGGACAATCCACAGATCTTAAGTGAGCTGAAGCTTACAGGATTTTCTTCGTACCTGCATCCGTATGGAGAACATCTGCTTTTGGGAGTAGGCTATGAGGCAGAGGAAGAGACAGGAAGCCAGACAGGAGTGAAACTGTCTATGTTTGACATCTCGGATCCGTCACAGGTAGAGGAGCTGGATAAGTATGTGATCAAAGGGGCATCCTATTTGCCATCTGATTATAATTATAAGGCAATTCTGGCGGATGGAGAGAAGAACCTGATTGGATTTGTCTGCGATGGGGAATATCTGGTATTTTCTTACGACGAAGAGAAGGGATTTCAGAATCTTCTGACTTACACTATGAGTGACTGGGAGTACTGGGATGGTGACGCCAGCTGCAGAGGAGTCTATGCAGGGGATGAGTTCTATATTATAGATCAGGATGAGGTGCTTTGCTTCGATATGAATCAGGATTTTACATTGACAGATCGGCTCTCCTGGAATTGACGGAGTACTCTTAAAAATGGTATAATTTTTCTGTCTCAGGATAAGAATCCTGGACAAAAAACAATGGTCGCGGGAGGATAAGTACGATGGCAGAAGAAAGACAGGAACTTACAGAAAAAGCAGATATAGCAGCTCATACAGAGAGCATGGCTGACTTTGAGGAGGAACTGAATGCATCTTTAAAACAGATACATGAAGGTGATGTGATCACAGGTACCGTAATCGATGTGACAGAAGATGAGGTAGTTCTGGATCTGAAGTATTATACGGAAGGTGTAATCAGACGGGAAGATTTCAGTGCAGATCCTACCCTGAACTTAAAAGAAGCAGTACAGGTGGGAGATGAGATCTCCGCAACTGTAGTTAGAAGAGATGGGGGACAGGGACAGATTATGCTGTCAAAGAAGGACGCAGCGAATCTGGTTGCCTGGGATAAGTTAAGAAGCCTGAAAGAGACCCAGAGCAATATTCGTGTAAAAGTAGCTGGTATTGTGAAATCTGGTGTGATTGCTTATGTAGAAGATATCCGTGGATTTATTCCGGCTTCCAAGCTGGCGCTGGATTATGTGGATGAAGATGATCTGAATGACTGGCTGGGAAAGGAACTGGAAGTGCGTGTTATTACCGTAGATGAAGAAGATGGTAAGCTGGTACTTTCTGCAAAAGAAATCTTGCGTGAAAAAGAAGCAGAAGAGAAGAAAGCCCGTATCTCCAATGTACAGGTGGGACTGGTAACAGAAGGAAAAGTAGAATCTATCCAGCCATACGGAGCGTTTATCGACCTTGGAAATGGACTGACTGGTCTGGTGCATATTTCTCAGATCTGTGAGAAGAGAATTAAGACTCCTGCCGCAGTACTCCATGTAGGAGATGAGGTAAAGGTAAAGGTCATTGCAGTCAAAGATGGCAAGCTGAGTCTGAGCATGAAGGCTCTGCAGGATGTGGCAGCAGAAGAGATCCAGGAAGAGACAGTAGAACTTCCGGAATCAGAAGAGCTGACCACGAATCTGGGTTCTCTGTTTGCGAATATTAAGCTGAACTAAGAAAGAATTATCTGGTTATAAGTTACAAAAAAGTTTTGAGAAGAAAGAAAAAAATATAAAAAATAACAAGAAAATTATAAAATGTTCACAGAATATTCATAATTACTTGTTATCATATAGACAGTCACAAAAGATGGAACAGACAAATAGATAAATTTTTTCATAATTGCCTCCGGTGTACCAGACATCGGGGGCACTCCTCATTTTTAAGGACTTTTTTTCTGGAACAGGGAATGCAAAATGAAGAGTACAAAATGAAAAACAAAGGAAAAAATTTCACAGATGAAATCGTATGTATGGTATATTGTAGTTATGGGCAATGATTCTTTTGATGGCAGCAAAAGAAAAATGCAGGAGGGTGTATGGAAGAGAATACAAAGAACCAGATTTATGTGATAGGTCATAAGAATCCGGATACAGATTCGATCTGTTCGGCGATCGCGTATGCATATTTGAAGAATCAGACGGATGATGGAGAATTTGTACCGAAACGGGCAGGCAGTATCAGTACTGAGACACAGTATGTACTGGACAGATTTCAGATGGAGACGCCAGGGTATGTGCCGAATGTGAAGACGAAGGTCAGCGACATGGAGATTCGTCATACAGAGGGTGTGAAGAAAAGCATTTCTCTGAAGAATGCATGGACGATTCTGAACGAGACCAAGGGCACGACTCTTCCGATTGTGACGGATGATAATATGCTGGAAGGTTTGATCAGCATTGGTGATATTGCGAGATCCTATATGGCGGTCATTGACAGTGCTATTCTTTCTAAGGCTCATACGCAGTATAAGAATATTCTGGAAACACTGGACGGTACGCTTTATGTGGGAGATGAAGAGGCCTATTTTGACAAAGGAAAAGTAGTGGTAGCAGCTTCCAGTCCGGAAGTGATGGAGTCTTACATAGAACCAAATGATATGGTTATCCTGGGCAATCGCTATGAGACACAGCTTTGTGCCATCGAGATGAATGCAGGCTGTATTATTCTCTGTGGAGATGCCAAAGTGACCAAGACCATTCAGATCCTTGGCCGGGAGAAGAACTGTACGATTATTGCTACGCCATATGATACCTATACGGTAGCGCATCTGATCAATCAGAGTATGCCGATCAGCTATTTTATGAAGGCGGAAGATCTGATCCTGTTTCATGAGGATGATTTTACAGATGACATCAAGGACATCATGGCCAGCAAACGGCACCGTGATTTCCCGATCCTGGATAAAAAGGAACAGTATGTGGGTACCATTTCCAGACGAAACCTGTTGGGTATCAAGAAGCGCAGACTGATTCTGGTGGATCATAATGAGGCAACACAGGCAGTGGATCATATTGAAGATGCACAGATTCTGGAGATTATCGATCATCACAGACTGGGATCTCTGGAGACAGTAATGCCGGTATTCTTCCGAAATCAGCCGGTGGGATGTACGGCAACAATTATTTATCAGATGTTTGTGGAAAAGGGGATCGAGATCCCACCGCATATTGCAGGGCTTTTGTGTGCAGCCATTATTTCAGATACGCTGTTATTCCGTTCTCCGACCTGTACGTCAGTGGATTGTGATGCAGCAAAATATCTGGCACAGCTGGCCGGTATTGACTGTGAGAAGTTTGCTTTGGAAATGTTCGAAGCCGGAAGCAATATGAAGAGCAAGACAGCAGAACAGATCTTTTTCCAGGACTTCAAAGTCTATGAAGTAGAGAAGATGAGTGTGGGAGTGGCACAGATCAGCTGTATGGCGAAGACCGATCTGGATATTGCCAAGAGTAAGCTAAAAGAATATCTGAAAAAGGCCAGAAAAGAACAGGGGCTGAATATGCTGTTCTTTATGCTTACAGATATCATGAGCGAGACCACGGAATTGCTGTGTGAAGGCGATGGGGCTGAGCGGACAGCAAAAGAGGCATTTGGTGTCGACGTGGAGGAAGGTTCTGTTATACTGCCGAATGTGATTTCCAGAAAGAAACAGCTCATACCGAGCCTGTTAAGTAAATTACAGAAATAGAAAGAAATAGAAAGATTATGTCAAAACAGATTTGGAAAGCAGGGAATATGGTATATCCTCTGCCAGCGGTGATGGTGAGCTGTCAGCGCCCGGGAGAGAAAGCCAATATTATTACAGTAGCATGGACCGGTACCGTTTGCACCAATCCGGCCATGCTCTATATTTCCGTGAGACCGGAACGATATTCGTATGATATCATTCGTGAGACAGGCGAATTTGTAGTGAATCTGACTACGGAAAAGCTGGCCAGGGCCACAGACTTCTGTGGAGTACGTTCCGGCAGGGATGTGGATAAATTTAAAGAAATGCATCTGACAGAAGAACCATCTGTACAGATCAGTACACCGGGAATTATGGAGTGCCCGGTAAATATCGAGTGTCGGGTGAAAGAGGTACTGGAGCTTGGATCCCATCACATGTTCCTGGCTGATGTGCTGCAAGTACATGTGGATGAGGATTACATGGATGAAAAAGGAAAGTTTCATCTCAATGATACCGGGCTGATGGCCTACTCCCATGGGGAATACAAAGCCCTGGGGGAATCACTGGGAACCTTCGGGTACTCGGTGAGAAAGAAGAGAAAGTAAGGTGAAGTATATCACTTTATGCAAAAATCACATTAGTGTGATAAAGTATTTGAATTAGACAAATCTCCTCCCGCAAGATATAATAACTTTAGTGTGTTGTACGCGAACGGTTGTACAGGAAGCGCGTACACGAAAGGAGAGAGATATTATGAAGAAACTCAAAACCGCCGTTGTAATGACAATGGCAGCAGCAAGCGTGCTGGGCGCATCTGCTATGGCTTCTGATCTGAATGTCATGGTTGAGACCCCGGTAGAATCCCTGGATCCACAGATCGCAACAGATGGTACTTCTTTTGAAGTAATCGCAGACTACACGGATGGTCTGATGCAGATGGATGCAGACGGAAAAGCCGTAGAAGCATTAGCAGAATCTTATGACCTTTCTGATGACGGAACCGTTTACACCTTCCATATCCGTGAAGATGCAAACTGGAGCAACGGAGAACCGGTAACTGCTGCAGACTTCGTATTTGCATGGCAGAGAGCGGTGGATCCGGATGTAGCCTCTGAATATTCCTATATGATGAGCGATATTGGACAGATCAAGAACGCAGCAGAGATCATCGCAGGTGAGATGGACAAGAGCGAACTTGGTGTAACAGCAGTGGATGACAAGACACTGAAGGTAGAACTGAATGTACCAGTCAGCTACTTTACATCCCTGATGTATTTCCCGACATTCTATCCGATAAATGAAGCATTCTTCACAGAATGTGGTGATACCTTTGCAACCAGCCCTGACACCATCCTTTCCAATGGTGCATTCGTAATGGATGATTACGAACCTGCAGCAACAGCATTCCACCTTACCAAGAATGCAGATTACTATAATGCAGATTCCATCTCACTGGAAGGCCTTAATTATCAGGTAATCCAGGATTCCCAGACTGCACTGATGAGTTATCAGACAGGTGCTCTGGATATGACCATTGTAAATGGTGAACAGGTTGATCAGGTAGAAGATGACCCTGAATTCTCTTCCACAGGCGCTGGTTACCTTTGGTATGTAAGCCCTAATATCTCAGCTGTAGAAGAACTGCAGAATCTGAATATCCGTATGGCTCTGACTATGGCAATTGACCGTGAAGCCATCACAAATGATGTGTTAAAAGATGGTTCCATCCCAACTTACACTGCAGTTCCAATGCAGTTTGCAGCAGGTCCTGATGGATCTGACTTCTCTGAAGATCAGGAAATGTTCTCAGATGTATGTGCAACTGATCCGGAAAAGGCAGCAGATTTCTGGGCAAAAGGTCTGGAAGAACTGGGAACAGACAGCATCGAACTGGATATGATTGTAGATGCTGACGATGCACCGCAGAAGGTGGCAACAGTCCTGAAAGAACAGTGGGAGACCACACTTCCTGGTTTGACTGTAAACCTGGTTGTAGAGCCTAAGAAACAGCGTGTAGAAGATATGCAGGATGGTAACTTTGAAGTAGCACTTACCCGTTGGGGACCGGACTACGCTGATCCAATGACATACCTTGGTATGTGGGTAACAGACAACTCCAACAACTATGGTCTGTGGAGCAACGCTGATTATGATGCAATGATCGATGAATGCACAACAGGTGATCTGTGTACGGATGCAGAAGGACGTTGGGCTAAGATGTATGAAGCTGAAAAGATCGTTATGGACGATGCAGTGATCTTCCCTCTGTATACAGCAGCAAATGCACAGATGATATCCAGCAGTGTAACAGGCCTGGAACAGCATCCGGTAGCACTGAACCGTGTATACAAGAATGTTGTAAAAGAAGACTAATCTAATAAAAAATATCTTTTTGTAAAAGGTATGGAAGCCGCGCGAAGGGATGATTTCCTTTCGTACGGCTTTCCGTTTACGTGAGCAATCTGACGTAATACAGGAAAAAAGATAAAACAGGAGAAGAAAAGTGAAAAAGTATACGCTCAAACGAGTGCTGACCTTCATATTTACTTTATTGGCCATTTTGCTGATACTGTTCATACTGATGCAGCTGATGCCGGGATCCCCATTCAATGATGAGAAGCTGAATGAGGATATGAGAGCTGCGTTGTATGCCAAATATGGACTGGACAAGCCGATTATCATTCAATTTTTTAATTATGTAAAAAATATGCTGCAGGGAGATTTTGGCGTCAGCTATAAGATTTCCAAGAATACGCCGATTTCCCAGCTGATTCAGACCCGTCTGCCGATCTCTATCGGCATCGGTGGTATGGCAGTTGCCCTTGGTGCTATCGTTGGATTACTCCTCGGACTTCTGGCAGCACTGAAGCACAATACGATCTGGGATACACTGGCTACTATCATTTCTGTTATTGGTGTGTCAGTTCCTTCTTATGTATTTGCGCTGGCATTAAGCTATAACTTTGGTTTCAAATTACAGTGGTTCCCGATGCTATTCAGTCAGAAAGATATTATGGGATCCAGTGTACTGCCAAGTATTTCATTGTCCATGTTTACCATGGCTTCCATTGCCCGGTTTACCCGAAGTGAGATGTTGGAGGTACTGGGAAGTGATTATATGCTTCTGGCAGAAAGTAAGGGTTTATCCGGCCCGGCACTGATCTTCCGTCATGCCTTGCGTAATGCCCTGATTCCAATCGTAACGGTACTGGCTCCGCTGATCGTAGACCTGATGACCGGATCTCTGGTCGTAGAGAAGATCTTTGCGATTCCAGGTGTAGGAAGTCTTCTGGTCAATGCGATTCAGTCCAATGACTACAACGTAGTTATCAGCCTGAGTTTCATTTATTCAGCAATGTATATTGCAATTATGCTGGTAGTAGACCTTCTCTATGGTGTCATTGACCCGAGAATCCGACTGGCCAAGAAAGGAGATTAACGTGATGAGTGAACAGATAGTAAAGACCGCACAGAGTACCTATGTTCCGACAGACGCTGATTTCAGGCTGAAGGACAATGCAGGAGAAATCACTATTGATACCAACTTTGCGGCACAGAGCTTCTGGAAGGATGTAACCATCCGTTTCTTCCGAAAGACCAGCGCATGGATAGGGTTGTTTTTGATTATTATTATTACTGTGCTGGCTATTGTGGGACCGGGTATGAATGAATATACCTATTCCGGCCAGGAACTGAGTCAGAAGAACTTTGCACCACGTGTACCGGGGCTGGAAAAGCTGGGAATTTTTGATGGCGTGGAGAGAATGACTACTTCTTCTGGAACAAAAGAATTTGATAAGTATACAGAAAACAATCTGACCGATGTGTATTACTGGTTCGGAAGTGACAATTTTGGCCGTGATATCTGGACCCGTACCTGGGAAGGAGCCAGAGTATCTCTGATCATTGCGGTGGCTGCAGCCCTGATTGATATGATCATTGGTATGAGTTACGGCTTGATTTCAGGTTATTTCGGTGGACGAACCGATATGATCATGCAGCGTATTCTGGAGATTGCCAATGGTATTCCACGGCTGGTTATTGTGACGCTGCTGCTTCTGGTGTTAAAACCAGGTATGCTGACCATTATTTTCGCATTGATGCTCACAGAATGGGTAGGTATGAGCCGAATTGCCCGTGCAGAAATGCTGAAATTAAAAGAGCAGGAATTCGTTCTGGCTTCCAGAACCCTGGGTGCAGGACATTTCTTCATTATTTTCAAACAGATTTTGCCGAATATCATTGGACCAATCATTACACAGGTAATGTTCTCCATTCCGACAGCGATCTTCACAGAAGCATTTTTAAGCTTTGTAGGTCTTGGTATTCCGGTACCGCAGTGTTCTCTTGGATCACTGATCTCAGAAGGATTTAACAGTTTTACCACGCATCCGTTCCAGATCATTCCGCCGGTTATCGTTATGGCGCTGCTGATGTTGAGCTTTAATCTGGTAGCAGATGGACTTCGTGAAGCACTGGATCCAAAACTGAAAGAAATGTGAGGTGCGTGTAGATGTCAGAAACGAAAGAAAAGATTCTTAAAATCAATGACCTGGATATCACATTTAAGACAACAGCCGGACCGGTGCATGCCATTCGTGGTGTGAATATTGATCTGTATAAGGGAGAAACGGTAGCGATTGTAGGTGAGTCCGGATCTGGTAAGTCTGTTACAATGAAAGCTGCTATGGGTATCCTGGCTTCCAATGCGACCGTAGACAGCGGAAGCATTGAGTTTACTTACAGCCATGCAGATGGCAGCAAAGAAACGGTAGATATCCTGACCAAAGATAAGAAATGGATCCGTAAACATATCAACGGAAAACGAATTGCCATGGTATTCCAGGACCCGATGACCAGTCTGGATCCGACCATGACCATCGGAAAACAGATCATGGAAGGCATGATCTGGCACTTTAAGACTCCGAAAAAAGAAGCATGGGATAAAGCAGTAGAGCTGTTAAAAGAAGTTGGTATTTCCGATGCAGAAAAGCGTATGAAGAATTACCCGCATCAGTTGTCCGGTGGTATGAGACAGCGTGTGGTGATCGCCATTGCCCTGGCCTGCAACCCGGATCTGCTGATTTGTGATGAGCCGACTACTGCACTGGATGTGACGATTCAGGCGAAGATCATCGAGCTGATCAAAAAGATTCAGGATGAACGTGGTATTTCTGTTATTTACATTACCCATGATCTGGGAGTAGTGGCTAAAGTTGCAGATTACGTCAATGTTATGTATGCCGGCAAGATTGTGGAAAAAGGTACGATTGATGAGATTTTCTATGATCCGAGACATCCATATACCTGGGGACTGCTGTCGGCTATGCCGGATCTGAATACCGATGATCACAGACTGTATACGATTCCTGGATCACCGCCAAACCTGCTTCATGAAAAGGCAGGAGATGCATTTGCACCACGTAACCGTTATGCACTGGAGATTGATGATAAGCTGGATCCGCCAATGTTCCAGGTTTCCGATACTCATTACGCAGCAACCTGGCTGCTGGATGAACGGGCACCGAAGGTGGAGATGCCGGCAGAACTGAAGGCACGAATTGAACGAATGAAGGAGGAGGCAAAGAAAAATGGCAGTGAATTATAATGCAGAGCCGATCCTTACCGTCAATGGCTTAAAACAGTATTTCAAAGTCAGCAACACTTTTACCGTGAAGGCTGTGGATAATGTATCTTTTAAGATTTATCCAGGAGAAACTTACGGACTGGTAGGAGAATCCGGTTCCGGAAAATCCACCATTGGACGAAGCATTATCCGCCTGTATGATCCAACCGCAGGAGAGATCTGTTTTAATGGAAGAGATATCAGCGGGAAGCTTTCCAGGGCGGATAACCAGGCGTTGAGAACACAGATGCAGATGATCTTCCAGGATCCGATGGCATCTCTGAATCCGAGAAAAAAGGTACGCGATATCCTGGGAGAAGGTCTGGATATTCATCATCTGTATAAAACAAAGGAAGAAAGAGAGACCATCATTAAAAATATTCTTGCAAAAGTAGGACTGGCACCGGAACATGCGGCACGTTATCCACATCAGTTCTCCGGAGGACAGCGTCAGCGTGTGGGAATTGCCCGTGCACTGATTATGAATCCGAAGCTGATCATCGCAGATGAATGTATTTCTGCACTGGATGTATCTATTCAGGCGCAGGTAGTCAATCTGATGAAGGATATTCAGGAGGAAACAGGGCTGGCTTATCTGTTTATTGCCCATGATCTTTCCATGGTAAAATATATCTCTGACCGTATCGGAGTGCTTCATCTGGGACATCTCCTGGAGACCGGAACCACAGATGAGATCTTTGCCAATCCGGTACATCCATATACCAGAAGCCTGTTATCTGCGATTCCAGAACCGAATCCAAGACTGGAAAAATATCGCAGGTCCGTGACCTATGATTATGCGACAAGTGGTATTGACTACAATGTAGGAAGCTATCACAGTATGGGTGGTCAGCATCAGGTGTTTGGTACCGATGAAGAGATTCAGAAATGGACAAGCGAGAAGTTTTAAAACAGGATTGTGAGAGCACGAAGTACGGAACAATCCGTGAGGCATTTTAAATTATATATTACAAAAATTCAAAAACAGGATATACGCAAAATAGAAAAAATTGCGTATATCCTGTTTTTTCCTTGTGTAAAAAGTTGTGCGAAAGGTTACTATATATAGTACAAAGTTGTGCAAAACTAGACAAGTAGCACAAGATAGTGTTGCAAAATAATTGCAAAAAAAGTCGCAATTATTGCGAAATATGAAATCTTATTTACAAATTTTAAGATTGTGGTATAATGGATAAAGATATTTTTATAAGGGGTAGAAGCGGACAGGGGAAAAAGCCGTTTCGAGAATATCAAGTAACCTGAAAATGGGAAGAGTATAAATAAAATTCAGAGGTGTCAAATGGAGCAGTATATAATCAAAGGCGGAAATCCGCTTGCCGGTGAAGTAGAGATCGGCGGTGCGAAGAACGCGGCATTGGGTATTCTTGCTGCAGCAATTATGACGGATGAGACAGTACGGATCGAGAACCTTCCGGATGTCCAGGACATAAATGTGCTGTTAGAGGCAATCAGTGAGATCGGCGCCAGTGTCACCAGAGTAAGCAGAACCTCAGCACTGATCAACGGATCCGGTATCGGAAGAATCAGTGTTGACTATGAATATATAAAGAAAATCAGAGCATCTTATTATTTGCTCGGAGCATTGCTTGGTAAGTATAAGAAGGCAGAAGTACCGCTTCCGGGAGGATGCAATATCGGAAGCAGACCGATCGACCTTCATCTGAAGGGATTTAAAGCATTGGGTGCGAAGGTGAGGATCTCCCATGGCTCTATTATTGCAGAGGCAGATCATCTGAGAGGAAGCCATATCTATCTGGATACGGTATCAGTTGGTGCTACCATTAATATTATGATGGCAGCAGCCATGGCAGAAGGCCGTACGATCATTGAGAATGCAGCAAAGGAACCGCATGTTGTAGATGCGGCGAATTTCCTGAACAGCATGGGAGCCAACATTAAAGGCGCAGGTACCGATGTGATTCGTATCCGTGGTGTGGAAAAGCTTCATGCAACAGAGTATTCCATTATTCCGGATCAGATTGAAGCAGGAACCTTTATGTTCGCAGCAGCAGCAACCAGAGGAGATGTCATTGTGAAGAATGTCATTCCGAAGCATCTGGAAGCTACGACAGCGAAGCTGGTAGAGATCGGATGTCAGGTGGAAGAATTCGATGATGCAGTACGTGTCGTTGCGACAAAGCGTCTGCATAATACCAATGTGAAGACCCTGCCATATCCAGGTTATCCTACCGATATGCAGCCACAGATTGGTGTGGCACTGGCAATTGCGAAGGGAACCAGTATTGTGACAGAAAGCATCTTTGAGAATCGATTCAAGTATGTGGACGAGCTGATTCGTATGGGAGCAGACATTAAGGTGGAAGGCAATACCGCCGTGATTTATGGTACGGAGAAACTGATGGGTGCCAGAGTCAGCGCACCGGATCTTCGTGCAGGAGCAGCCCTTGTGATTGCCGGACTGGCAGCAGAAGGTATCACCATTGTGGACGATATCGTATACATTCAGCGTGGATATGAGAACTTTGAACAGAAGCTTCGTGGACTTGGCGCTGAGATCGAACGTGTCTCCAGTGAAAAAGAGATTCAAAAGTTTAAACTGAGAGTTGGCTGATTTATTAACTTTTATTATAAAAAAACTATAAAATGCCCAGATTACTCTTGACGAAAGAGAAATCTGGGTATATCTTTATATATGCGTGTGACACAGATGTCACGTATTTTATAAAACAGCATAAGGTATTTCTCTTATTCAGAGTGGTGGAGGTACAGAGGACCTGAGAAACCACGGCAACCCCGCACAGCGGAAGGTGCCAACCTGAGCGAGCAATCGAACAATAAGAGGATGAACTGTCATAGATGATAGAATGTCCGCTTATTTGAGCGGATTTTCTTTTTTCCGCAAAATTAGGAAATACTATTAACCAATGAATTATATTTACGAGAGGAAAAGAAAGATGGAAAGACGTTTATTTACATCCGAGTCTGTTACAGAAGGACATCCGGACAAAATGTGTGATGCGATCTCAGATGCGATTCTGGATGCATTACTGGCACAGGATCCAATGAGTCGTGTAGCCTGCGAGACTGCTACTACTACCGGTATGGTACTGGTTATGGGTGAGATCACCACAAAAGCATATGTGGATATTCAGAAGATCGTTCGTGATACGGTTCGCGAGATCGGTTATACCAGAGGAAAATATGGATTTGACGCAGATACCTGTGGTGTGATTACAGCTATTGACGAACAGTCAACAGATATCGCCATGGGCGTAGACAAGGCACTGGAAGCAAAAGAAAATCAGATGTCTGATACAGAGATCGAAGCGATTGGTGCCGGGGACCAGGGTATGATGTTCGGATATGCGACCAATGAGACAGAAGAGTATATGCCATATCCAATCGCCCTTGCACATAAGCTGTCCCGTCGTCTGACTGAAGTCAGAAAGAATGGTACACTGCCATATCTTCGTCCGGATGGAAAGACTCAGGTAACAGTAGAATATGATGAGAATGACAAACCGGTAAAACTGGATGCAGTAGTACTGTCCACACAGCATGATCCGGAAGTATCTCAGGAACAGATTCATGCCGATATTAAGAAATATGTCTTTGACGAGATCCTTCCACAGGAGCTGGTTGACGAGGATACCAAGTTCTTTATCAACCCGACCGGACGTTTTGTAATCGGTGGACCGCATGGTGACAGTGGTCTGACAGGACGTAAGATTATCGTAGACACTTACGGTGGATATGCAAGACACGGCGGCGGAGCATTCTCCGGTAAGGACTGCACCAAGGTAGACCGTTCTGCAGCTTATGCAGCACGTTATGCAGCAAAGAACGTGGTTGCAGCAGGTCTGGCAGATAAATGTGAAGTTCAGCTTTCCTATGCTATCGGTGTAGCACAGCCAACATCTGTTATGGTAGATACATTTGGAACCGGTAAGCTTTCTGATGAGAGAATTACCGAAATTGTACGTGAGAACTTCGATCTTCGTCCAGCTGGAATCATCAAGATGCTTGACCTGCGCCGTCCAATTTACAAGCAGACAGCAGCTTACGGACATTTTGGAAGACTGGATCTGGATCTCCCATGGGAAAAACTGGATAAAGTAGAAGATCTGAAAAAATATCTGTAATAGTTCACAGAAAATTTAGAAAACACCATCTTTGTTTAGGTGAATTCAAAACTCCTTTATGGTATACTGAATAAGGAATACCGTAAGGGAGTTTTTTATATGAAGTTAAAGACAAGATTATTTATTGCATTTGCGGCGATACTGATTATTCCGATTATATTGATGAGCATGGTTATGCTGACTGTGGGGAACCGTCAGTTTAAGGCACTCGAGAAGTATGCTCAGAAGTATCAGATCTATCAGGAACAATATGAAGCGGAGCAGAAGAATTCTCTGGATGTGAATGAACGGGAACAGGTTCAGGACAATGGAGATCCGGATGGAGAGCCCCTGTCAGATGATGTAACCGATTATGCGTCAGGAATCGTACCGGAGTTCCGCAGCTTTTTATATGATATGGCGGCGATCATCATCGTGATTCTGGTGGTGACAGCAGCGCTGCTGATGTTGTGGATCTATGCAGGGATCAGCGTGCCGTTGAACAAGCTGCGTAATGCCACCCACAAGATTGCAGAGGGAAATCTGAATTTTACCATGGAAGTCACCGGAGAGGATGAGATCAGCGATCTGTGCCGGGATTTTGAAGAGATGAGAAAGCGGCTTCTGGAGAGTACGGAGCAGAAGCTGGAGTATGATCAGGAGAGCAAGGAACTGATCAGCAACATTTCCCATGACCTGAAGACTCCGCTGACAGCAATTAAGGGTTATGTGGAAGGGATCATGGATGGTGTAGCTGATACACCGGAGAAGATGGATCGATATATTCGAACTATTTATAATAAGACTAATGATATGGATCGCCTTATTAATGAACTGACTTTTTATTCCAAGATTGATGCGAACCGTATTCCATATACGTTCAATAAGATCAATGTGAAGAATTACTTTGAAGATTGTGTGGAAGAGATGGGGATCGAGCTGGAATCCAAAGGTTTTGCCTTTTCCTATAAGAATGAAGTAGATGATGACGTGGAGGTCATTGCAGACGCAGAACAGATCAAGCGGGTTATCAACAATATTGTCAGCAATTCTGTAAAATATATGGATAAGAGTGATCCAAGAATCGACATCCGGGTGAAGGATGTGGGAGATTTTGTGCAAATTGAGATCGAGGATAACGGACGTGGAATCGGAACGAAGGAGCTGCCGAATATCTTCGAGCGTTTCTACCGTGCAGATGCCTCCCGGCATTCAGCAGGTGGAAGCGGAATCGGATTGTCTATTGTGAAAAAGATTATTGAAGATCATGGCGGAAAGATCTGGGCCAGCAGTGCGCTGGGCAAAGGAACCGTGATGTACTTCGTATTAAGAAAATATCAGGAGGTGCTGCTCTGATGAGTAAGATTTTAATTGTAGAAGATGAAGAAAGTATTGCAGAACTGGAGAAAGACTATCTGGAACTCAGCGGTTTTGAGGTTGAGACAGAGAAAGATGGAAAGGCGGGACTGGAAAGGGTCCTTGCTGAGAAGTTTGATCTGCTGATTTTGGATCTGATGCTTCCTGGCGTAGATGGATTTGAGATCTGTAAAAAGGTCAGAGAAGAAAAGAATATTCCAATTCTCATGGTATCAGCCAAGAAGGATGATATCGATAAGATTCGTGGCCTTGGCATGGGTGCGGATGACTATATGACAAAGCCATTCAGCCCAAGTGAACTGGTAGCCAGAGTAAAAGCGCATCTGGCCCGTTATGAACGTCTGGTGAATTCCAATGTGAAGGAGAATGATATCGTAGAGATCCGTGGAATCAAGATTGACAAGACAGCCAGAAGAGTCTGGATCAACGGGGAGGAGAAGAACTTTACAACGAAGGAATTCGACCTGCTGACCTTCCTTGCAGAGAACCCGAACCATGTATTCACCAAGGAAGAACTGTTCCGTGAGATCTGGGATATGGAGTCCATCGGAGACATTGCAACGGTTACGGTGCATATCAAGAAGATTCGTGAAAAGATTGAATTTGATACTGCCAAGCCACAGTATATAGAGACAATCTGGGGGGTTGGATACCGTTTTAAAGTATAATATTTCAATGAATTTTACTGGACTGATTAATTTATAAATCTGACAGCCCGCATGAATAAAGGAAAACTCAATATTTTGACAAATAAATAACGATTAAATTCCGGTTGTTTTTATAAAATTTTTATTATATAATGTCCATTAGAAAAACACATGGAACACAAAAAGGTAACTGAAGATTTCAACAAACGTGTCTGGCGGGACGAAGAAGACCTGGACAGCACAGCAGAAATGAGAACATCATCTCTGCAGGGTGAGAACCGGAGGTTACCATTTTTTTATGTATAATTACAGTGGACAAAGATCTGTACACATCTGTGCCTGCACAGAGATGAGTACATGACCCTGGGACCTGTAATGATATAGTGTAATGTGTAACACAAACAGGAGGAGAGAATATGAAGACGAAGAAACTGTCACTTACAACATGGATTATCATTGCCACACTGGCTGGAATCATATTTGGTTCTGTCGTAGGGCCGTGGGCATCTAATCTGAAATTTATTGGTACCATTTTTATCCGTCTGATTCAGATGTCTGTCGTATGTCTGGTTATGACATCGGTAGCAGCTGCCATTGGTGGAATTGAAGGAAAAGGTGCCGGTAAAATGGGTCTGGTAACTTTTATCTGTATTATCGTATTTACCCTGATTTCTGCAGGACTGGGACTTGCCCTTGGACTGATCGTAAAACCAGGCGTAGGAGTCACGATCGGTACAGAAGCAGCTGCTGTAGAAGTAGCATCTGCCAGCATTACCGAGACACTGACTAATTTTGTACCGACCAATATTTTCAGTGCCATGGCAAATGGTGATATGGTGCCATGTATTCTGTTTTCCATTTTCTTCGGTGTATGTGCCGGATCTTATGGAAGAACAAGTGGCAATGATATTGTGATGGATCTGATCAAGGCAATCAATGGTGTCATCATGAACATTATCAAGATTGTCATGAACCTTGCACCAATCGGTATCTTCTGTCTGCTGGCTGATGTAGCTGGTGGTACAGGATTTACGGTAATCCTCCCGATGCTGAAGTTCCTGGGATGTCTGCTGATCGGTGACGTGATTCAGTTCCTTATCTATGGTCCGTTTACCGCAGCATTCTGTGGTGTCAGCCCTGCAAAGATGCCAAAGAAGTATTCAAAAATGTCTATGATGGCTGTGACAACCACATCTTCTGCAATCTGTCTGCCGACCAAGATGGAAGATATGGTAACCAAGTTTGGTGTAGACCGCAAGGTATCTGATTTTGTAGGACCGATCACGATGTCTATGAACAGCTGTGGTGCAGTTCAGTGTTACGTACTGGCTATGCTCTTTATGAGTCAGGCAACTGGTATGACCTTTACGATGGGACAGTTTGCCCTGACTATTCTTCTGGCCTGCCTGATGTGCATGGGAACGATCGTAGTTCCTGGTGGAATGGTAGTTACTTATACCTTCTTTGCAGCAACCATGGGACTCCCTACAGAAGCAGTTGCAATCCTGATCGGTATCGACTGGTTCTCCGGCATGTTCCGTACACTGATGAACGTAGATGTAGATGTTATGGTTGGTATGATCGTATCAAAAGTATGTGGTGTCTTTGATAAAGATGTATACGATGAGAAGAAGACAGTTTCTTACGAAAATCAATAATAGAGGTTGGGGAAAGAACATGGATTTAAAGAAAGTAACAACACAGATTGCAGATGATCTGGATTTTCTGAAAACTTTTACTGCAACACCGGGAAATGGATGTACCAGAATGCCATTTACCAGAGAGACCAGAGATGCGGCAGAATATCTGAAAAAAATTATGAAAGAAGCCGGACTGGAAGTCAGAGAAGACTGTGTGGGCAATATTTTTGGTGTACTGCCAGGCAGGAATCGGGAACTTCCGTGTGTGATGGCAGGATCTCATTATGATTCTGTTTATAATGGCGGAGACTATGATGGAATCGCAGGAGTTATCTGTGCCGTAGAATTGGCAAGATTACTGCATGAAGAAGGCAAGAATCTGGAGTCTGATTTTGTGGTAGCGGCATTTATGGACGAAGAAGGATGCCGTTTTGGAACTGGATATTTCGGCTCTAAATGTATGCTGGGTCAGATGACAGTAGAAGAATGTAAACATTTTACAGATAAAGATGATATTTCTGTGTATGATTCTATGAAGTCTTACGGACTGGTACCGGAAGATCTGGGCAATGCCGCATGGAAGGAAGGATCTATCGGGCATTTTATTGAGCTTCACATTGAACAGGGACCAGTTCTGGATGCGACGGGAATAGAACTTGGACTGGTAGACTGTATTGTGGGAATTCAGAGGTACATGGTGACAATCAATGGCCGTTCCGACCATGCAGGAACTACTCCGATGGATATGCGTCAGGATGCAGTGGATATTGCAACAAAGGTGATCAGTAAAATAGGTGATATGGCCAGAGCAGAAAAACCAGGTACTGTGGCAACAGTTGGTTATATGAAGGTTACGCCAAGTGCAATGAACGTAGTAGCGCAGTCTGTAGACTTTAGCATCGATATCCGTTCAACAGAAAATGAGATCATCGACAAGATTGCATCGCAGATTATGGCAGAGCTGGATAAAGAAACACAGGCAACAGGAGCAACTTACAGTGTGGACAGAAAGCTGACGATTACACCAGTAAATTTAAGCAATACCATGCTGGATATCATGGAAGACAGCTGCAGGAATTTTGGTTATTCTTATAAGAGAATGCCAAGTGGTGCCGGACATGATGCATTGGCCATCGGACAGTCTATTGACACGGTTATGATCTTTGTTCCGAGTAAAGAGGGAAGAAGCCATTGCCCGGTAGAACACACAGAGTATGAGGCATTTTCAAAAGCTGTACAGGTATTATATGAGCTGATTCAGAAACTTTAGTTTTTTCGTAAAGCGATGAATATATAGAAGTTGGGGACGGAATTTATTCCGTCCCCAATTGGCTTTTTATGAGCGGTTTTCATAGTTTACAATTTGAAATTCGGGATCTATAATAAATTTAAGGGATAAGAAAATGAAAAAAGAATTATTGAGATTAGAACATGTAGTACAGAGGTATGAAGGCCGAAAAGTTCTGAATGATTTCAAGCTTAATTTGTTTTGTGGTGAAATCGTCAATCTGGTCGGAATAAGAGATTATGAAAATGATTGTTTAATGGATTTGTTTTCAGGACAGATCCGACTTATGGAGGGTAATTCCTTTTTGGAGGAAAGAACGATAGATTTAATGCAAAAAACCATTCCAGCTGTGATGAAGGTAATATGTATTCAGAAAAAGAATACATTGATTTCCCAGATGACAGTCGGTGAAAATCTGTTTGTTATAAAATCCAATGGTCATAAGTTGTTTCTGAATCATCATGCCTTGCGTCATCAGACGCATTATTTATTGGAGAAAGCGGGAATCTCATTACAGGGAAGTGAACTGGTGTCAGATCTTCGACCTGCACAATGTCATTTTATTGAAATATTAAGGGCACAGATACAAAATGCAAGATTGATTGTACTTGAAGATATTACAGGTACTTACAGTGATGTAGAAAAAGCTCACTTATCTCAGATGCTGAAAGCAGCAGCAAAAGAAAATGTTGCTATATTGTATTTATCTTTTTACCCGAATGAAATATCTCAAATAGCAGACAGAACAATTCTGGTACACAGAGGACAGCATATTCGAACATACTATAAAGGTGAAATAGAAAATGAAAAACTGACAGAATTAGTTCAGAAACTGAATTATGGAGGAAATACACCTGTTTTGGAACATTCAACAGGGCGGGTTATCTTTGAAATAAAACATCTTAAAACAGAAAGTATGGCTGAACCATTTTCATATGCCTTGCGTGAGGGAGAAATTGCAGGACTTTATGACAATGGACAGAAAATATGTGACGAAATCATTAAAACAATATTTGAAAAAAGAAATTGGAAATCAGGAAATCTGTTATTAGATGGAAAAATAGTAAAGCCATTTCAGAATGTGAATCAGCTGGTTAACAGTGGAATCATATTTCTTCCTGATACAATAAAAAAGAATATATATATGGATAATTTTTCAGAACAGGAAAATGTATTTTTCCCAATTTTGAAAAAAAGTACTCGATTCTTTTTTCAGAAAAATGAAAGAATGCAGAAATATGTATGGAACGCATTCCAGGATCTGTTAATGACATATTTTCCAGATGAAACAATAAATGGAAAATATCTCGAGATGAGTATTTCGTATTATCGATATATTATAATGAATCCATATTTGATAGTATGTATTAATCCATATCGTTATGCAGACTCACTCATGTGTCGTATAATAGCCTTTTTTATAAAATATGCAGCATCAAAAGGGATTGCAGTTTTAATTATTTCAGGTGAGTATAAAGAAATGTTGCAGGTATGCGATCAGATTGTGGAATTAAAGTAGACAGGGAGCGTATAGCTCCCTGTTTTAGTTTTGGATGCAGTGTTTAAAAAAATCAGCCATAGAATTGATCGCTTCTATAGCAGAAGGAGTGTTATCGTAGGTAAATCCGTGAAGTTCGTCTGGATATTGATGCAGTGAGACCGAGACACCTGATTTTTCTAACATAGAAGCGTACTGTATCCCTTCTTCACAAAGAGAATCGTGACCACAGGTAATAATAAATGCTGGTGGCATATTGTGTAAGTTTTCTGCTTTGGAAAAAATAGGACTTATTTCTGGAAAAGCAGCATCATAAGAACCAACATAGCAGGCATTAAATAATTCGGCAAGATCAGGCGGAATACAACCAGTCGGAGTAGGCTTCTCTTTGGCTGGTGTTTTTAGATCTAAAGGTGGATAATCCAGTATCTGTCCTTTAAAGAAAAACTCCCTTCTTTCCTGGCAACGCAGGCAGGTAACAGTAGCAAGATTTGCTCCGGCAGAATGACCGCCAATCACCATTTTTTCAGTATCAATGCCCAGATCCTGTGCATGATCAACATAGAATCGAATGGTTTCATATATAGAATCGGGTGCGGCTGGAAAAGGATACTCTGGTGCCTTTGGGTAGTCAATGCTGATAAATTTTGCATGTGGAACTACTCTGCGCATTTGCAGAATGATTTGCTCATCAACATCTGCGGTGTTAAAGATGAAGCCGCCTCCGTGCAAATCAATCATGAATGGCTCTGGTGTATCAGAATTAAATCCATATTCTAACACGGTAATATCACCAACAGTTGTGGGAACGATACGCTTGTGTGCCATATGTGCAACATCCAGCCCTTTCGCACAATTCTTTTTCTGTTCACTTTCTCTGGCTTGTTTTACAAGTGTTGAGATATCTGCTTTTATATCTGACATATCATAATCCTCCTTATCATAAGAGAATCCTGAGATTGTGTTAAAAACTGAGATTATTATAACATACAAACAACATCTGTGGCTGCCAACAGTGAAAAAAGTGAAATTTACCTACCAAAAGATAAAATTGTCACATTGAGAAGAAATGTGCATAATGCTACAATAATTCCAGAATCATTGATGATTTGTGTTAAAAAACTACAATGTATGAAAGCATGAAGGGGGAAAAAAGATGAAAAAGAGATTTAAAAAGAAAGTTTTGCTATCATTGATGACAGCTGCTGTGACATGTGTTTCAGCAATGGGAATGGTAAATGCAGAAGAAACAAATAGTACAGAAGAAGCAAAAGGTGTGGATGGTTCACTGGTAGGATTCTGTGCACTGGATACCGGCAATGCTTTTGTTGCAGGTCTGGCAGAGGATACAAAGTCACTTTTAGAAGCTGATGGGGCAGAAGTTCAGATTGCGGATGCGTCGCTGGATTCATCCAAACAGATAAGTCAGATTGAAAATTTTGCTGTAATGGGAGCTGATGCAATTATTGTAATTCCGGTAGATCCAGACAGCCTTACAGATTCTATAAAATATGCGCAGGAGCAGGGAGCCAAAGTACTGGTTATGAATGGTGATACAAAAGCGTATGACTGCTTTATGACATCAGATCGATATGAAATAGGAAAGGCTGCGGCACAGCTTGCTGCAAACTGGATTGATGAAACATTTCCGGATGCTGAAGACGGATCTGTAGAAGTAGCCATTTTTGAAAGTAGAACAAATCCAGAAGAGGCAAACAATTCAGATGGAATGCATGAGATTACGAATTTGTGTCCTAAGGCCAACATTGTAAAAGTTGTGGATGGAATCGCAACAAATCAGGCGGCACAGGAGGCTTCATCTACACTTTTCCAGACAAATCCAGATGTAAAGGTGGTATTGTGTTTTAATGGAGAAGGATGTCTTGGGGTAAATGAATATGCTATGTCAAGTGGAAATGTGGAAAAAAGTGAATTCGCAACGTTCGGAGCTGACTGGTCAGATCAGATTGCAGAAGAAATACATAAATCTCTGACAGATGAGAGCCTGTATCGTGGAAGTGTAAAATTTGGCAGTGACAATATTCCGCAAAATGCATATGAAATTGTTACGAAGATGCTGACTGGACAGCCATATGAAAAAGTACAGCTTGATCCAATTGTTACTGTTGATAAAACCAATATTGATAAATATTATAAGGCGGAATAGTAAAAGCAGAGAGCAGTGTGGAACTTTTCCCACTGCTCTTTACCATAACAGGGGGGATTAAATTTGGAAAAAGAAATATCTCTGGCATTAAAAAATATTACAAAGCGTTATCCTGGTGTTGTTGCCTTAAATGACTATTCTATCGAATTTTACAAAGGAGAAATTCATGCTCTTGTGGGAGAAAATGGAGCAGGAAAATCAACATTAATAAAAGTAATATCAGGTGCTATTGAACCTGATGAGGGAAAAATCTGGATAGAAGGAAACGAATATCATGCAATGAACCCTGCAAAAGCAAGAGAACTTGGAATAGAAGTGATTTATCAGGAGTTTAATCTGATCGAAACACTTTCAGCAGCTGAAAATATTTTTCTTGGATGTAAAACAGGAAAATTAGTGAATCAGAAGATCATGAATGATAAGGCAAAGCAATTGTTTCAGGAATTTGAAATTGATATAGCCCCGGATTCTATGATTCGGGATTTGTCACCAGCGCAGCAGCAGATAATAGAGATCCTGAAGGCAGTTTCCAAAAATGCACAGATACTGATTATGGATGAGCCAACAGCACCACTTACGATGAAAGAGGTGGAACTCCTTTTTAAAATTATAAATAAGCTTCAGAAAGAAGGAGTAACGATTATTTATATTTCACATCGTCTGGACGAAATTTTTGAAATTGCAGATCGTGTAACAGTTATGCGAGATGGAAATTACATAGGAACAAAATTGATATCAGAAACAAATAAAAAACAATTAGTAGCAGAAATGGTTGGAAGAGAATTGCAGGAAACTTATCCAGATGCTAAGATGGTATTGGGAGAAACTGCATTGGAGTTACAGAATGTAAGTGGAAATGGATGTAACAATATCTCATTCAATGTAAAACATGGTGAAATCCTTGGTATTGCAGGACTTGTGGGGGCAGGAAGAACCGAATTAATGCGTATGGTATATGGTGCAGATCATATGGTAAGCGGAACCGTTCTTGTTAATGGAAAGAAAGTGAAAATCCATCACCCCAAAGATGCCATTCGCTATGGAATAGGATTAATACCGGAAGATCGAAAGAATCAGGGATGCTTCTTGAATATGGATGTTTCCTGGAATATTTCTCTTATGAACATTCGTGAATTACAACGATATGGTGTACTGAGCAATGAAATGATACGCAATAATGCAAATAAGTATGTAGATGCGCTGCATATCAAAGTGCCTGATATTTTAGTGAAGGCGTCCACGCTAAGTGGTGGAAATCAGCAGAAAGTAGCGTTAGCCAAGACGCTTGCTGCAAAATGTAATATATTGATTTTCGATGAGCCAACAAGAGGTATTGATGTGGGAGCTAAACATGAAATATATCTGTTGATGCGTGAGTACGTGAATCAGGGAAATACAATTATTATGATATCCTCTGACATGGAAGAACTGCTTGGTATGTCTGACAGAATCGTGGTTATTCGAAATGGAGAAAAAGCGGGCGAATTGGAAAAAGAGGATTTCTCACAGGTAAAAGTTCTGGAATATGCATCCGGGTTGATAGAATAAGAGAGGTGAATGAGATGTTGGAAAAAAATGAGAAACATGGACTGTTGTTTTATATGAAGGAATTAACTCTGGTAATAGTGTTGTTTGTCCTTTTGTTGCTATTTTATTGCTTTGCACCGAAGTTTATGACGATAGAAAATATAAAAAATATTTTAGTACAAAATGCTTATATTATTGTATCATCCATTGGAATGGCTTTTGTTATCATCGGTGGTGGAATAGATCTTTCAGTTGGATACCAGATTTCTCTGGTAGGGGTAATCACTACCATATCAATACAATGGTTTCATTTACCGGTATGGTGTTCTGTATTAATCGGATTGATGACAGGAACATTATTAGGTGCAATAAACGGGTTTTTGTCAGTAAAGCTGCAGGTACATCCGATGGTCATTACATTGGCAACAATGGCCATATATCAGGGAATTTCCTATATCATAACAAATTCAAATTCCATCTATGGTTTGCCAGACTCTTTCAAATTTATTGGACAGGGAAAAATATTGGGAATCCCAGTTAGTATTATCATAACCGTTATAGTGTTAATAGGTGCGACATTTTTCCTTTCCAAGACTTATCCGGGACGTTACATTTATGCGTTAGGAGGAAACGGAGAGGCAGCCAGACTTTCTGGCGTGAATACATCAGCCATGAGGGTAATTTCATTTGCGATATGTGGTTTCTTTGTGGCAGTGGCATCTATTTTGCTGGTGTCCAGAAGTGGATCTATGAATTCATCAGTAGGTGCAGGAACAGAGTTTACCTGCATTACAGCAGCAGTGCTCGGCGGAGTAAGCATGGCAGGTGGGGAAGGAAAAGTCTGGAAAGTTTGCGTCGGGGCCATTATTTTAGGCGTATTGTCTAATGGAATGCAGTTTGTTGGACTTGGTGTTTACCCACAATATGTGGCGAAAGGTATTATTCTTATGGCAGCCATCAGTTTTGATACTTATCAGAAAACTGCAAAAAGTAAGTAATTTGGAGGCAAATCTATGTGCAAAGTATTGATTGTAGATGATGAGGTGTATATATGTAAATTAATTGAAAACCTGATTGACTGGGATCAGCTTGGCATGTGGATTGTCGGAATTGCAAATGATGGATTAATGGCATATCAGATGATACAGGATAAACAGCCAGATATTGTGATCTCTGATATTCGGATGGCAGGATATGATGGAATTGATCTGATACGTCATGTAAGGGAAAAAGGGCAGCATACGCATTTTATTTTTATAAGTGGCTATCGACAGTTTGAGTATGCGCAAAGTGCAATGAAATATGGCGCGGCAGATTATCTGTTAAAGCCAATTAATAAAGAAGAATTGAACAACGTGCTGATCCGTATTCAGAAACAGATTGCAGAGGACTCCATACATCAGCTGGAAAAAGAAAAAATCCGTGAAATACAAAGGATGAATGAAAAGCTGACGGGAAAGCAGCTGATTGACTATCTAAATCGAAGAGAAGATGCCGATGAACTATTATTAAAAAGAGATTATGGATTGTTGATGGAAGAATGCAATGCTCGTTTTGCTGTAATAAAACTATTTACAGAATCCGAGGGAGCAGAACACAGACAAATGGAGTTTGTTATTCGAAAAACAATACAAAGCCTGGAAACAGAGTGCCAGGTTTTGAAAAATAACTGTACCATAGCGAAATTGGAAGATGATATTGTTGTGCTTTTGGTTTATCGTAATTCGCAGGCTGGTGAAGCACAAGAGATCATACAATCTTTATGGAGGCGGTTAAAAAATCTTACCAGAGAATATGGTAACTATTGTGTATCAGTAGGGTGTGGACCTGAAGCAGATACAACACAACAACTTCAGCAGGCATATCGCATTGCTCGTCAGGCTTCCAATATGCGATTTATGCGGAATGCAGACAGCCAGATTGAATTAGATAGAATGTTGCCAAAAGAACTTTCATTTCAGGAGACATTCCCTCAGGGAATGCGAGAAATTTCGACATCCTTACTATCATTTAATATGGAACTTGTATGGCAGGTTATGGAAAGAAGATTTGATGCAATTCATGAAAATAAAAAAGCAATTCCGGAGAATTTTTTTGAAGGAATAGATATGCTTGTTCACTGCATCCGGGAACAGTATAGCAACGTGAAAAAAGAGCAGCTGGAAGAGTTGTGTACGATTCCTCGGAGAAAAGGATCTTATCTGCAGATGAAGCAGGCTGTGAAAGAGATTGTTTCCAAAATAATGAAAGATAGCTATGAGGAAAAACGTTATCAGGAAGAACAGCCAATACGAATTGCAAAAAAATATATAGAAGAAAACTATGCAGAAAATGTCTGCCTGGAAGAGGTCGCAGAATTGGCCTGTCTGAATGCGAATTATTTCAGTGCGTTGTTTAAGAAAATCACGGGAAAGAATTTTACTGAATATCTTACAGACTGGAGAATGGAGGAAGCAAAGAAATTATTGAGAACAACCACTAAAAACATATCACAAATTTCTCTTGCGGTAGGATATAGGGATGCAAAATATTTCAGTAAATTGTTTACGAAAACAGTGGGATTGAAGCCAAATGAGTATCGTAAACTCTACTCGTAGAGAGGCAGATAAAAGCATGAAAAACAAAAAGCCAAATTATGAAAAAGGTCTGAAGGTAGTATTAGGAATATCAGGCGTATTAGTACTGCTGTTTTTGTTAATATCATGTTATACGGTAATGGTTCAGTGGAAAGCAGGAAAATTCATAGTATGTGTTATTTTAGCTGGAATATTCTGTAATGTCATACTTCTTATTTTTCTTGTAAAAAAATGGAGAGAGCAGTTCCGTGGTATTATGGCGGAATTCCGAAAAATGTATAGTGATTTACTCCAGCTGCCGTCACCGTGTATAAAGGAAAAAAGTGTATTAAATGAGCTGTCAGATATGATAGATTATCTGGAGAAAGGGCTGGACAAAGCACTGATTTCATCATTGGCTTTAAAACAGGCAGAAATAAATGTATTGCAAAGTCAAATTAATCCGCATTTTTTATACAATATTCTGGATTCTATAAGAGGGCAGGCTTTATCAGAGGGAGTGCCAGAAATAGCAGATATGACAGAATCTCTGGCAAATTATTTCCGCTATTGTGTCACAAAAGATGATGGAATAGTTACATTGGCAGATGAATTAAAAAATGTGCAAAATTATTGGAAAATACAACAATATCGTTTTGGCGATAAAATTTCAATGAAAATTTTGCTGGATGGCACGTCACTTTACCCGGAAGAATATGAAATACCTAAGTTAATACTTCAGCCAATTGTTGAAAATGCTATTTTTCATGGACTGGAGACTAAAACTGGAAAAGGGCATGTAATCATTCGTGTTGAAAATACAAGCACATTATTAATGATTACGGTTATGGATGATGGAACTGGTATGGACGAAGAGGAGCTGGAAAAACTAAGGCTGCATTTAAAAGAGAAACAGCATGTAATAGGGAAAAATGAATATGGGACTCAGAGAAATTCTGGAATTGCATTATTGAATGTGAATGAAAGAATTAAGCTTCATTATGGTGATGAATATGGGCTGCAAATATCCAGTTCCAGACTGGTTGGAACAGAAGTAGAATTTGTATTACCGGTAAAATCACCAGTTTATAAATAAGATTATGGGAGGAGAAAAATGAATATACAGGCAGAAGAGATTATGCGCTTGCATGTGAATATTGAAAAAGAGCTGGAAGTTGGTGAGCATCCAGAAGGATTTTTGCGTGTCATTCCAATTACTGGAGGTACGTTTACAGGAAAGATGTTTAACGGAATAATATTACCTGGAGGAGCAGACTGGAATACGCAAATAAAACCGGATTATACACATGTTCATGCAAAATATTGTATAAAAGAAAATGATGGAACTATTATTTCAGTGGATAATGAGGGATATATCAATTTTACAGAAGAACGAAGAATCAGAACGATTCCAAGGTTTACCGTTTCTTCCTGTGATGCAAAGTATCAGGTTTTTCTAACGGGTGTATTCGTTGGAGAACTGGATGCGTCAATGTCTGAGCAGGGGAAGATTGAAATAATAATATATAAATTAGAATGAGGGGAAAGACAGAGAAAATAAGATAGAAAAAATGGTCACAAAGCCTGTAACTATGCGGTTTGTGACTATTTTTTTATGTAGAGAAGGCTTTTAGTTTACAATTTAAAATTCGGGTTCTATAATAAATCTGTTGAAAAGGAGAACAAAAGTTATCCGGTATTATATATGTTTGATTGACATAATGTTTTTTTGATTCGGATGCGACCTATGGAAAATGCTGGGACATGAAGGAATATATGGACCGTACTGGACGCCAGTTGATCATTGTTGCTGTGGAATGCAGCCATGATCCGGATAATGGCCGTCTGAAGGAGTATTCCCCGTTTCCGTTTACTGCACCGAATACAGCCATTTATATGGATTATGGTGCCAATGAGATCAATTTCCATGCGGTGATGAGAAAGCAGTTCCGTAAGGTGACAGATCTGTTACTCTCCAGAGATGTACTGCTCACCAGCCGGATCGTACCGGAAGGAAGCCATTGGCCCCCCTCACCTTTCTCTCATGGAATTTTAATCTTTTTCCACGGAAGCTTTCATGTTGACAGATTATACTGACATCATCGAAACGGAGAACAGGATAAAAAGTAACAAAAGAAGCCTGTGACTTCGAAATAACCCCAAATAAGGGGGAAAGACAGAGGAGATAAGATGATGGAACATATGGAAATGGTTGAAAAATTAAGAGAAAAAGCGAATATCTCAATCGAGGAAGCAAAAGCAGTTCTGGAAAAGAATAACTGGGATATGCTGGATGCGCTGATTGAACTGGAACGTCAGGGGAAGATCATAGATGGCGTGAAGGTATCTACAGAGCATCAGGCAGATGCATCTTATGAAACTGTCAGTCCGACTGTGACCGGACGGGCTTTTGAAGGAGAGGCAAATGGAGCTGGCGCAGAAGAGAAGAACCGTGGAAAGGTAAAACGTACCTTGAAGCAGATCTTCCGCATGAGTATTGATAACAGTTTTGTGATAAAGAGGAATGAAGAACTGCTGGTTCGGGTACCGGTGATTGTACCGATTGTATGTGCGATAGCTTCCTTCTGGATCACAGCGATTGTATTATTTATCGGCCTGATCTTTGGACTGAAGTATTCTTTCGAAGGAAAAGAGTTTGGCAGGGATACGATTAATGAGACTATGGAAAAAGCCAGTGATTTTGCACAGAATATTGTAGATGAAATCAAGGAATAAAAACAGTGAAGGATTGTCAGATGTGGGTAGTTCATGAGATACCCGTCAGATGGCAGGATGCAAATAAGGAGAAAAAATGGCTGCAATTTTGATTGTAGAAGATGAAGAGAAGATAGCACGTTTTGTGGAACTGGAACTGCAGCATGAAGGATACGAAACGGGAAAGGCGACTGACGGGCTCAGTGGCCTTTCTCTTGCGGAAAGCGGAAAATATGATCTGATGATTCTGGACATCATGCTTCCGGGCATCAATGGACTGGAGGTACTGAGGCGTCTGAGAAAAACTTCAGATTTGCCGGTGATTCTGCTGACAGCCAGAGATGCAGTCATGGATAAAGTAAGCGGACTGGAAATGGGAGCGGACGATTACATGACCAAGCCGTTTGCCATTGAAGAACTGCTGGCGCGGATCCGTGTGGCACTGCGAAAGGCCGCAAAGCAGCAAAATCAGGTGGCAGAGACGGTGCTGTCCTGCAAGGGAGTGGAACTTCGGCCGGATGCTCATGAGGTGAGCGTTCACGGAGAAAAGGTGGAACTGACCATCCGGGAATTCAATCTGCTTCAGACTTTGCTGGAGCACAAAAATGTGGTATTATCCCGTGACACCCTGATAGATCAGGTGTGGGGCTATGATTACTATGTGGAAACCAATATCGTAGATGTGTATATCCGCTATCTGCGTCATAAGATCGATGACCGGTTCCAGATTCATCTGATCACTACCGTCAGAGGAATCGGTTATGTCATTAAAGAAGAATAACGGAGGAATGGCATGGAACAGAAGCCCAAAACTTCATCAGTAATCTGGAAAATCAACCGTTCAATTCAGTGGAAAAGACTGAAAACATATCTGATGTGGGATTTCCTGCTGGGAATCGCAGGGGTACTGGGAGCCTGTGCAGCAATAGAGAGCCGGTATGGTGCTTTGGATCTGGCCAGAGAGCGAAGTGCCACATGGAAGGGGTATCTGCCGTTCTGGCAAAGACTGGAAAGCTGGCAGTATGTATGCAAGATTGGGACAGAGAGAGTTACAGTAGAGATTGGTCAGATAGCAGTGATTGCCTGCGTGATACTAGGTATTGTATTCTGCATACAATTTTTAAGCTGGCTTTTAGACTGGTCATCTCAGAATCAGAGACTGCGAGAATATATGCGTCCCATTGATGAACTGGCGATGACCGCTGAGAAGTTATCTGTACAGGGAATTGATGAGGAGCGTATTCAAAATCTGGAAGAGGCTATTGACCAGATCACAGCATCGGAAAATAATATCAGTACCGGGGACTCTGACCTGCAGGGAATCGAGAATGCGATTAACAATCTGTTGAAACGACTTCAGGCCAGTTACCGGGAGCAGACTCGTTTTGTGGATGATGCCAGCCATGAGCTGCGCACTCCGATTGCGGTGATTCAGGGCTATGCGTCTATGCTGGAACGTTGGGGAATGGATGACCGGGCCACACTGGAAGAGGCAGTGCATGCTATCAGCGAAGAGTCAGAGCACATGAAAGAACTGGTGGATCAGTTGTTGTTCCTGGCCAGAGGGGACGGTGGGCGGCAGCAGTTTCATCCGGAACCGATACAGGCAGAAGAATTTTTAAAAGAGATCTGCGAAGAATCTGAGATGATTGATCATCGGCATCAATATACACTGGTGAAAAAATGGAGCGGAGACATTCAGGCAGATGTGGCTATGCTGAAGCAGGCGATTCGGATACTGATCGATAATGCAGTGAAATATACACCGGAAGGCGGCAGGATCACTCTGCGGCTGGAGCAGTGCGGAAACGGCAGAATCGGAATCGGTGTACAGGACGAAGGAATTGGACTGGAAGCAGAAGAAGCGGCTCATATGTTTGAACGATTTTTCCGTGGAGATGCGGTGCGTGGAACCACACAGGGAAGCGGACTGGGACTGTCTATTGCAAAATGGATCGCAGACCGGCATCATGCGGTGATCGAAGTCGTGAGCTTCAAGGGCGTTGGAACAAGAATCACCATACAGCTGCCAGGTTAGCCGCTGGCTTATCATATACCTAGGAAGAGCAACGCCCCAGGGCAGGAATAGATGTTCCTGTCCGAGGGCGTTATTTACATAAATAATAAATCAGATTCTTATACGTATGAATTATTCCATGCCATATTCTTTGTAGAGATTTTTAAGAATTTTCGGGTTACTCAGTGACTGAAAAATCTCATCCCTGCGTCCATCCTGTTCCAGTTTGGTATATAATTCTTTCAGGCGATTTTCGTCTATTCCTCCAATGTTATATATTTCGTATCTGTTCAGTACCTTCACAGATACGAAGCCAAAATTCAATAAAATCGCCTTTGGCGATGGAATTTTGGCGTGCATGTCTCGGGATTTTGGCATATTCATGCCAAAACACCTCGCGGGACAATGGGTTCTGAACAGTTACTATATTTCTTAAATTGTGGAATCATATCCGATGTATATTCAGCGGCAGTTTTTGCCGTTTTATCATTTGTACATGTAATTTGTTTTCCTTTCGTGCTACTAAAATAACATGACTCGGATGTGGATTCAATATGTAGTGGAAATTTAAAACAAATAAAAAACAACATAAAATGATATATAAATAATAAGACAAAAAGATACCTACAATCATATAAAAAGATGCTTGAAAAAGAATATCAATATATGATAACATAAAATCACAAAAGCATATTTTATTATTCTCAGTGCATTGCACTGTCGGAGTCTCAACATCATTTCAGAAATCTTATGCTTTTCGTTCTATTCAATGAAACATTCAGGAAGAAGCAGGAGACAGTAGGTGACAGGAAAAGACTCAGAGACTGTCAGGGATCTTCTGCGCACAAAAAGAGGAGGAGCCTATGGCAAAAAAGAAGCGAACAGGAATGCAGTATAAGTTAAAGACGAAACGTGTAAAGGTGAACAGGGTAAGGGCAAACCGAAATTATAAAGATACGGTATTTCGGATGTTGTTTTCTGATAAGAAGAATTTGCTGGCGCTGTACAATGCAGTTTCCGGGAAAACATACACAGATCCGGAGCAACTGCAGATCGTGACACTGGAGAATGCGGTTTATATGGGAATGAAGAATGATCTGGCATTTATTATTGATATGAATTTATTTCTATATGAATACCAGTCGACATACAATCCTAATATTCCATTGAGGAATTTATTCTACGTGGCCAGTGAGTATCAGAAACTGGTAGACAGGCAGTCATTGTATTCGTCGAAGCTTCAGAAGATTCCAGCTCCAAAGTTTCTGGTATTTTATAATGGAATTGAAGACATGGAGGATAGTCGGACAGAATATCTATCGGAGGCTTTTGAGCATCTGACCGGAGAGCCTGACCTGGAGTTAAAAGTACTTACATTAAATATCAATAAAGGACATAATCCTGATCTGATGAAGCAGTGCAAAGTGTTAGAGGAATATGCGCAGTATGTAGACAGAGTAAGAAAGTACGTAAGAAAGATGAAGCTTGATGCGGCGGTGCACCGTGCAGTGGATGAATGTATTCGGGAAGGAAGATGGACATCAAGAGATGCTAAAGTTAATGGATAAGTTATTGGAAGCTGGACGAATAGAAGATATGAAGAGAGCCATTGAGAATAAAGAATATATAGCGCAATTGATGAAGAAGTTGAATATGGAAGAAAAATAAGACAGTAAAAATGGTCACAAATCCAGTATTTATGCGGTTTGTGACCATTTTCCTTATGTAGTAAAGGCTTTTTAGTTTACTTTTTAAAACACAGGCTCTATAATAAACCTGTTGAAAAGGAGACTGATATTATGATAAATAAATGGCAGATTACGATTCCGGAGCTGTCTGGTGAAGAAAAACGTAACGTGTATCTTTACCTTCCGGAGTCTTATTCATATGAACAGGAGAAGCGTTATCCGGTATTATATATGTTTGACGGACACAATGTATTCTTTGACTCAGATGCAACCTATGGAAAATGCTGGGGCATGAAGGAATATATGGACCGCACCGGGCGCCAGCTGATCATTGTTGCTGTAGAATGCAGCCATGATCCGGACAATGGCCGTCTGAAGGAGTATTCCCCGTTTCCATTTACGGCACCGAATATTGGAAAGATCCCGGCATGGGGCAAACAGACGATGGAGTGGATGATCTACACACTGAAAGCACAGATTGACCGGGACTACCGGACCCTATCAGACCGGGAGCATACGTTTATTGCAGGAAGTTCTATGGGCGGGCTGATGAGCCTCTATGGGGTACTTGCTTACAATGATGTTTTTTCAAAGGCAGCAGCATTGTCACCGTCCATCTGGACCAATATGACCCAGATCAATAAGCTGATCCGGGAAGCTGAGATTGCACCGAATACAGCCGTTTATATGGATTATGGTGCCAATGAGATCAATTTCCATGCGGTGATGAGAAAGCAATTCCGTAAGGTGACAGATCTGTTACTTTCCAGAGATGTACTGCTCACCAGCCGGATTGTACCGAATGGAGATCACTGTGAGGCATGCTGGGAAAAACAGATCCCGTATTTTATGGATGCACTGTTTTATCCGGAAACCAGATAGCATAAACGAAAAAGGAGAGCAGAAGCTCCACCGGAAGTATACAGGAACAAAATACAGAGGGATGGAGTAGATGTTTAACAGAAAGAAGAATATAAGTATGAGAACACAGTATTTTAAGGAATACAGTCCGGCTTTGAACCGGGAGATGGAATGGAAGGTTTACGGACATGGAGGCCGTCCGGTATTATACATTCCCTGCCAGGATGGTCGTTTTTTTGATTTTGAGGATTTTCATATGAAGGATGTATGGGCACCGTGGATTGATGCAGGTCAGGTGTGTGTATTTTCCATTGATACCATTGACCGGGAGACCTGGTCCGATACCTGGGGCAATGCACAGTACCGCAGTCAGCTATATGAAAACTGGATCCGCTATATTACGGATGAGATGGTGCCGTTTATGCGGAATATGGTCAATGAGATGAATGGATGGACAGGTTATCCAGATATTATTGCCTTTGGCTGTAGTCTTGGGGCAGCCCATGCGGCGAATCTGTATTTCCGCAGACCGGATTTATTTGACGGATTGTTGGCACTGAGTGGTGTATACAGTGCAGAATATGGATTTGGCACCTTTATGAATGATCTGGTATATCAGAATTCACCGGTGCACTATTTGTCTAATATGCCATACGACCACCCATATATCCAGCTTTACAACAAGAAAAAAGCGATCATCTGCACCGGGCAGGGACCATGGGAGCAGCCGGAATACACACGTCAGCTGGATCGTATTCTGCATGCCAAAGGCATCAACGCCTGGGTCGATTACTGGGGCTACGACTGCTCCCACGACTGGCCGTGGTGGTATAAGCAGGTCACCTACTTTGTGCCGTATCTACTACGGGCTGAATGAATATCATATAGTGCATTTTCAAATATGATTCTATATCAGACAGGAATTCGTAATAATTATAAGGAGTATAATATACATGAAAAACTTTATCTTTATTTCACCAAACTTTCCGACAAACTACTGGATGTTCTGCCGGGAACTGAAGAAGAACGGCCTGAATGTCCTTGGAATCGGGGATCAGCCTTATGATGAACTGGATTTTAATGTAAAAGAGAATCTGAATGAATATTATAAAGTAAGCACTTTAGAGAATTATGAAGAAGTATACCGTGCGGTAGCTTTTCTGATTTTTAAATATGGCCGCATTGACTGGCTGGAATCCAATAATGAATATTGGCTGGAACGAGATGCCAGACTGCGTACGGAGTTCCACATCACCAGTGGCTTTCAGGAAAGTGATATTCCACGTATCAAGTTCAAATCTAAAATGAAAGACTATTATAAAAAAGCAGGAATTCCGACCGCACGATTCCATATGGTAGATACGGAAGAAAATTGCCTTGCCTTTGCGAAAGAAGTGGGCTATCCGGTAGTGGTTAAGCCAGATAACGGGGTAGGTGCTTCCCATACCTTCAAGATCACATCCGATGAAGAAATGAAGACCTTCTTTGAAGAAAAATGGCCGGATACTATATACATTATGGAGGAATACATCTGGGGTGAGGTGAACTCTTACGATGCCATCATTGATTCCAACGGAAAGCCGATGTTTGAGACAGGCAATGTTTCCCCGGTTTCGATTATGGATATTGTGAATGAACAGCAGAGCTCTCTGTTCTATATTCTAAAGAAATTGCCGGCTGATACCAGAAAAGCAGGACGGGCTACGGTGAAGGCCTTTGGTGTAAAGAGCCGATTTGTTCATTTTGAGTTTTTCCGTCTGCAGAAAGATCAGGAAGGGCTGGGAAAAGCAGGAGATCTGGTGGCACTGGAAGTTAATATGCGTCCAAGCGGTGGATTCACGCCAGATATGATTAACTTTGCTCACAGTACCGATGTATACAAGATCTGGGCAGATATGATTGCCTTTGATGAGACTACCATGCCGGCAGGTATCAGTGCATTCTGCGCATTTGTGGGACGACGTGACGGAAAAGATTATGTGATGGATGATGCAGCACTCAGCGGAAAATACTCGAAACAGATCTGCATGGAAGACCGTATGCCGGATGCACTTTCCGGAGCCATGGGAAACCGTATGTACATCGCCACATTTTCTACAGAAAAGCAGATGGCAGCATTCTATAAGGATGCGTTGACCTGTAGATAGAATATGATATAATAGTTAGCGAATGCTAACAAAAAGGGAAATGAGGTTACGTTTTATGCATACAGAACAACTGGAACGCCATATCATCGACACCATCAAGGAATGGCAGATGAAGATTGGCTATAAAGAAGAAAATATGAGGCTGTATTACCCGGATGTATCCCTGATTGGGATGCTGGAGCTGCCGGATGGTACAACCGAAAAAGAACTGAAAAAGAATCTGGCCATTTTCGCAGAGATCGTCAGTGAACGTCTTGGCCAGATCGAGATCTCCAATGTGGGAGACCGCTACTGTCTGAATGTTCCGCCAGAAGGCTGTAAGTACATTTCAGAAAAAATACCGGATTCAGAGCTGTTAAAGAACCTTCTGGTAGTCTTGGACCGGCGGGAAAATGACATGGATCAGGTACGCAAGGTATTCCAGGACTATGCCACAGAGCATCAGGGAATCTGTGTGGAAGAAGACCATGAAAACGAAGGACTGGGACTGGTATTCTACTACACATCCGAAGAAACAGATCCATATGTATACTGCATGGAGCAGGATGATTTCGGAATCACCTATCACCGCTTCTCCAGACCAGACTATAACAAGCTGGTCAGCGAAGACAATGAAATAAAACACAATGCACAGGAATGCATTATGTGCAAGTAAACTTGGTCAGGTAACTATAAATGAGCAAATTTGAAAAATTTCAAAAAACTATGTTACGTGTTTCATAAAAGTTGATAAGGATACATTGGTACTGAGGAAAGCCCGCAGTGCTTTTGGATTCCCAAATGAATCTTCAATCGGATGCAGAGCCTATGACTCTGCATCCTGAATGTTGTACTAACAGTTTCCTTTAAAATAAAAATAGTCCTCCTAATATTTTTTCGTTGTATGTAAAATGAATAACATAATTAATAAAATAGCTGGAAAAATAAGACCAATTCCCATTCCGACCTGAATATTGTTACCAGCACTCTGTGTGATATGACCTACGATACCTGGTCCAATACTACCACCCAAATCTCCAGCCATAGCAAGTAATGCAAACATTGCTGTTCCTCCCATAGGAAATTTTTTAGATGAGATGCTTATTGTTCCAGGCCACATAATTCCTACAGAAAACCCACATACAATACAACCAATCAAACCAAGTATTGGATTCAACGATAATGCAGTAAGTAAATAACAGATTACACATAAGATTCCGGAACTTGCCATAAATTTCATTAAATCCATTTGTTCTCCATATTTCCCGAAAATTACACGACTTATGCCCATTGCGATAGCAAACATGCATGGACCAGCCAGATCACCTATTGTTTTTGATAATCCAAGTGCTGCTTCGGCATAGGCAGAAGCCCATTGTGCCATTGCGAGTTCTGATGCACCGGAACAGATCATCAGGCAAATGGCAAGCCAGAATAAAGGTTTTTTAAATAGTTCAGTTACTTTCATTCCATTTTCTTCATCTACCAGATATTCAATGGGACAGGTCGCAAAATTATAGATATTGACAATTGGAATAAGTGACCATAATACAGCGAGCCATTTCCAATTTTCGATTCCCAATATTAGGAAAAATATGGTTGAGATTAATATGGTTCCTACAGCTCCCCAGCAATAAAAAGAATGAAGAAGGCTCATGGTTGCTTCTTTGTTATCAAATGGGCATGCTTCTATAATAGGACTGCAAAGCACTTCAATCAATCCGCTCCCCATTGCATATAAAATAACGCTGCACAGGATTCCAGCAAAAGGATTCGGGAGAATCTCCGGCAAAAATGCTAGTCCGATTAATCCTGCAGCAGAACACACTTCAGAAGCTACAACACAGACACGGTATCCGATTTTGTCAACAAATTTAGCACAGAACAGATCGATCAGAAGCTGGGTAAAAAAGAAACAGGTAGATATCCACGCAATATTTCCCAGCGAAATATGATAATCATGATGAAATTTTAAAAATAACAGGGGTGCAAAATTAGCTGCAATAGCCTGAGTGATAAACCCAAGATAACATGCAATTTTTGTTTTTTGATAGTTTGGCGTTGTCATGATGATTCAAAAGTCCTTTCCTGGGATTTGTAACAGATCGTTATTACATTTTTGTCATCATACAAAAAGCAGCCTTCATAGTTTTCAGATATATAACATGGTTCATAATTAACAATAAATCCAGCATCCATCAAGGCTATCATCAATTCATTAACCATGTTTTTATTGTCTACATATATAGTCAGGCTTTTTCCTGATTTATATGGTTGAGTTGTTATTGTTGCATTATACATAAGCTAAAATCTTTCTGTAATATATGGTGATCTGTAACTTCTATTGAATTATAAAGTATAAACAATGTATTTTCATTGCTTTATATCTGATTTTTATTGTATAATATCGTAAATTGCATACAAAGGAGTCAAGAATGGAAACAATAGAGCTAGCCTATAACAAGATCCTGACAGATGAAAATCTGATGGAATCGATTACTCACGGCACAAACAGATATCCATTTGATTTTTTCTATGATGATCTGGCATTATTTGATTTTAATTGTATTGAATGGCACTGGCACACAGAATTGGAGTTTGTATATGTTGAATCTGGAACTGTAACTTTTTGGAGTGGAGAGAAACATGTTGTCCTTTCAGAAGGAAATGGAGTGTTCATTAACTCGAAAATTTTGCATCGATTTCATTCTCCTGATGGGGCAATTATTCCCAATTTTTTATGCATGCCTTGTTTCATTTCTCCTGAAGACAGTTTGATTTATTCAAAATATATCCAACCAGTCATTTCGTCTTCACTCACTTTTCAAGTTTTTTATAAAGAAATTGTCTGGCAGGCAGAGATATTGGAAATTATAAAAAAAATTATTTCTGTTCAAGATCAGAAGAAGGTTCGTGAACTGGCAACATCGGCTCTAATGCAAGAAATATGGCTGAATTTATGTAAACATGTAAATATCAAAAATGAGGATAATTATTCATACGCGTCTGCTTCTTCGCAGGCAAGATTACAATTGATAATGCAGTATATTCAACAAAATTATCGTAGTAATATTTCATTAGATAATATTGCAGATTATGCAATGTTGAGCAAAAGTACAGTTCTGAATTATTTTCGAAAATATTTACATACGACTCCGATAAATTATTTGATAAACTATCGACTAAATGAGGCAGCAGTACTGCTCAGGAAAACAGAAAAGAAAATTATTACAGTTTCAAATGAAACCGGATTTAATAATGTTGATTATTTTTGCAAATTATTCAAAAAGCACTATCATCTTACACCGACTGAATATCGAAAAAAATAAAGATTATATTGCGAACGCAATTCATCACTTCGGCATATCTTATATACCGTACACAATAGGTCTGACAGGAATGACTCATGCAGACGGACTGGCATTAGGACGTCCATCTGGATTCGTGGCAGACTTTCTACTGGGTAAGGAATATTAATTTTTAAAAACCACTTCAAATATCACCTTCATGGCACCTACAGCTCTGGCTGTGATGGTGCCATGATGTATTTCTGCGATATTTTTGGCAATGGACAGTCCCAGTCCATAGCTGCCGTCAGACTTCCGGGACTTGTCAGCCCGGTAGAATCGGTCGAAGATAGCAGAGAAATCGCAGTTCTCCGCATCCGGGAAATCGTTCATGATGGCCAGACGAATCTTGCTGTTTACAGTATGCAATTCCACATGGACTGTACCCGATTCTTCACAATACTTGGCAGCATTGTCGATCAGAATCGAGATCAGCTCCCGGATGGAGGATTCGTTTCCTTTTAAAGTGATATGATCGGTGATGTCGTAAGTAAGGTTTTTCTCCTGTCTGGTTAATACCTGTCCAAATGGAAGCATCACATCATAAAGGGCATCACTGAGATTGAAAGGCTCAAAATCCAGTTTCTGCTGTTCATCCATTTTTGCCAGTGTAATCAGTTCCCGTACCAGCTTGTTCATACGCTGTACCTGTCGGTCGATGCCGTCAAACCATTCACTGTCTCCATAGGTCATCCGGGCAAGTTCACTGTTGGCAGAGATGACAGTCAGCGGAGTCTTCAGTTCATGCCCCGCATCGGTGATAAACTGATGCTGTTTCTGATAGCTTTCGATCAGGGGATGAATAGCCCGCCGGGAAGCTATGATGATGAGCAGTAAAATAATCAGGAAAGTAGCCAGTCCGATGATCAGAGAAATCACCAAAAGGGATAAGATGGAATAAAGAGTCGGAGATGCATTAATGAATGCAATACAGATCTGCTCATTTCCATCGGTGTCTTTATTGACGATGACGCGATACTTTATAAACTGATACCAGCCATGATCTTTTTCCCTTTGCCGGATGACAGCAATATAGCTTCCCAGTTCATCATCGGAAAAGTAATCCTCGATATTTTGACGCACCGTCTGAATGGTATAATCACTGTCCAGGATCACAACGCAGCAGGCAGAGGAACTCTGCATATTCTGATGCAGCAGTGGGAAAATATCAAAGGGTGAAGTGGTACGTTTTTTCCCCGGCGCCTCTGCGCCAGGAGCTTGTTCCTTTTGGGGTTTGTCCCTGGCATCATCCTGTTTGCCGGTATGACGAATCAGCATATCTTCCAGTTTGTTATCCAGCAACTGATTGCATTGATAAAGAAAGACTCCATTAATCGAAGCAACGACAATCAGGATAACCGACAGCAGTGCCAGCGCTGCAATACGAATAAAATTTTTCTGAAGCTTTTTGATCATAAAAATTCCTGCTTTCGTTCTATTTAGTTTCTTCCATACAGTATCCCACACCCCGGACAGCACGGATCGAGACAGAAGTATTCAGCTGCTGCAATTTTTTGCGCAGATTGGAGATGTAGACCCAGATATTATTGACAGATACTTCACTGTTCCAGCCCCATACCTGTTCCATCAAATTATCAGAAGTAACAATGGCTGTTGGTGTACGCATGAGCATCTCCATGATCTGGTATTCTCGGCTGGAAAGAGGCAGCTTCTGATCACGGCACATCAGTTCAAAAGAAGCACTGTTCAGGGAAAGATCCCCATAAGAAAGCATCTCTGCCTGATATGGTTCCCGTCTTCGCAGCATGGCGCGGACACGGGCCAGCAGCTCGCTGACAGAAAATGGCTTTGGCAGGTAGTCATCAGCTCCGGCATCCAGCCCTTTTACACGGTCTTCCACTTCAGACTTGGCGGTCAGAAGCAGGATCGGAACATTGTTTTTTTCTGAACGCAGTTTGCCAAGGACTTCCAGTCCGTCCATTCCCGGCATCATAATATCCAGAATGATGCCATCGTACTGACCTCTGGACGCAAAGGCATAAGCATCCGTGCCATTATCCGTCTCATCTACGGTATAATTATTCTTCTGAAGCAAAGCCACCAGAGCTCTGCGAATATCATTATCATCTTCTGCAATTAACAGTCGCATAAAAATCTCCTTTTCGTATCTGTTCAGAGCCAACCTCCAAAATGCTGCGCATTTCGTCGGTGTGGCATATCCACCAAATAAAATTTATCGGCTACAGTATAACATGGAATAAAAGTGGGAATAAAGCAAAAAGGGAACTTTCACAAAATCTTCAGATTTGATTTAGGCTGTTTTTAGGGTGGCATGGTAGCATAACAGGGTATCAGTTTGAATGGAAACAATATGAGGAGTGGGAATGAAGAAGATTACAGCAATTATCTTAGCAGTGGTGGTGTTTATCGGTGGATTTGGTGCCGGAAATATATATCGTTCAATTTGCAAGGCAGAAGCGATCAGTCAGAAAGAAACGGAAACGGAGGATTCGGAAGAAGCTTCGGCACAGGATGGTGCAGAAACAGAATCTGAAGCACAGTCTGAAACCCAGTCTGAAACGGTGGCTGTGGGACTGGAGAGCACGCAGATTTCTGCAGAAGTGAAGAAAAGCAACAGTGGAACCCAATTGACGGATTTTGATATTATCGAGCAGTATCCGGAGCTGCCGACCGGATGCGAGATCACAGCTATGACTATGGTGCTGAATTATTATGGATACAATGTGGACAAGGTGACCATGGCGATGGATTATATGCCAAAGGTACAGGCAGAGTTTTACCGCAGTGAAGATGGCCGTCTGATAGGACCGGATTTGGAAAACTATTTTGTGGGAGATCCAACGGAAGAGACTGGCTATATCTGTGGAACCGGAGCAATCGTCACGGCGGCCAACGCCTATCTGACGGACGTGGGAAGTGATATGACTGCTGTGGCTATGAAAAATGCACAGCCGGAAGAACTTTATGATTTGATTGATCAGGGAACGCCGGTGGTGATCTGGTGCACGATCAATATGGAAGATCGTGCAGAGACAGACGGCTGGTACCGTGAGGATGGCACTTACATGGAATGGAGCACCAACGATCATGGAGCTGTGTTGATCGGATATGACGAAGATACGGTTACGGTAGCCGATCCGATCTACAGCCGTATTACCGTCAGCAGAGTACAGTTTGAAAAGATCTTTGCGGAGCGTGGCGGCCAGTGCGTGATCCTGACAGAATAAAATGTGTAAAAAAAGCAGGAGGTTTTACGGTCAGCTTTACTGCGCTGTCGTATAGAAGTCAGTCAAAACCGGGAGTGTGTTCGAAAATCGGACATCCTTCCGTTTTTGTGCATTGTGGAAAGTGAAAATAGCAGGTAAGATATGTGTATAAATCGGGAATAGTAAAAATGAAGTAACTGTTCAGAACCCATCGTATCAGTGAAGGTACTGAACAGATACGATTCACAGGAAAGGTGGACAATATTATGGCAAAGAAAAAACATTCTGCATTAGGCGTAGCAGTAGCAGCGGCAGCAGGTGCAGCCGTTCTTGCATCGAAGAATCGTAAGGAAAAAGAAAACGTAAAATCTCATGTAGATCCGAATTACCGCAATACCGAGCGCGGCAAACAGGAGAAGAACAGCAAGGGTATTTATTATACAAATGGAAATTATGAAGCATTTGCCCGTCCGGAAAAACCAGAAGGCGTAGATGATAAACATGCTTATCTGGTAGGAAGTGGTCTGGCTTCTCTGGCAGCAGCCTGCTTCCTGGTAAGGGATGCACAGATGCCGGGAGATCATATTCACATTCTGGAAGCAATGGATATCGCAGGTGGTGCCTGTGATGGTATTTTTGATCCGACCAGAGGATATATTATGAGAGGCGGCCGTGAGATGGAGAATCATTTCGAATGTCTGTGGGATCTGTTCCGTAGTATTCCGTCTCTGGAAAAACCGGGTGCATCTGTATTGGATGAATATTACTGGCTGAATAAGCATGATCCGAACTATTCTCTGTGCCGTGCCACGGTAAAACAGGGACAGGATGCACATACTGACGGCAAGTTTAATTTAAGCCAGAAGGGCTGCATGGAGATCATGAAGCTGTTCTTCACCAAAGATGAAGATCTGTATGACAAGACGATCGAGGATGTATTTGATGAAGAGGTATTGAACTCCACATTCTGGTTATACTGGCGGACTATGTTTGCATTTGAAAACTGGCACAGTGCCCTGGAGATGAAACTGTATATCCAGCGTTTCATTCACCATATTGGTGGGCTGCCTGATTTCAGTGCACTGAAGTTTACAAAATACAACCAGTATGAATCCCTGATTCTTCCGATGAAAAAATATCTGGAAGAGGCTGGTGTGGAATTCCGTTTCAATACGGAAGTAACGAATGTATTGTTTGATATTAAGGGTGGCAGAAAAGTGGCAACCCAGATCGAGTGCAAGGTGAAAGGTCAGGAAGAAAGAATCATGCTGACAGAGGATGATCTGGTATTTGTCACCAATGGAAGCTGCACCGAAGGCACCATTTACGGTGATCAGAACCATGCACCAAATGGGGATGCCGAAGTGCGTACCAGCGGATGCTGGAGTCTGTGGAAGAACATTGCAAAACAGGATCCGTCTTTTGGACATCCGGAGAAATTCTGCTCCGATATTCAGAAGACCAACTGGGAATCTGCAACGATTACCACACTGGATGATAAGATCATTCCATATATCACCAACATTTGCAAACGTGATCCAAAGAGTGGCAAGGTGGTGACCGGCGGTATTGTCAGCTGTCAGGATTCCAGATGGCTGCTGAGCTGGACCATCAACCGTCAGGGACAGTTCAAGGATCAGGATAAAGACAAAGTCTGCGTATGGGTATACAGTCTGTTTACCGATGTGCCAGGCGATTATATCAAGAAACCGATGAAAGACTGTACCGGTAAAGAGATCACAGAAGAATGGCTGTATCATCTGGGTGTGCCGACAGATCAGATCGAAGAACTGGCAGAACACAGTGCAGTCTGTGTACCAACCATGATGCCATACATCACCGCATTCTTTATGCCAAGAGCAAAAGGAGACAGACCGGATGTCATCCCGGATGGCTGCGTGAACTTCGCATTCCTTGGACAGTTCGCTGAGACACCGAGGGATACTATCTTCACCACAGAATATTCTGTACGTACCGCAATGGAAGCCGTTTACGGACTGCTGGGCGTAGATCGTGGCGTACCGGAGGTATGGGGCAGCGTATATGATGTGAGAGAACTTCTGGATGCCAGTGTGAAGCTGATGGATGGTGTATCTCCGCTGGAGATTCCACTTCCGGGACCACTGAATCTGGTGAAGAAACCATTACTGAAAGTGGTAAAAGGAACAGTGGTAGAAAAGGTGCTGAGAGATCACAATGTGATCAAGGATTATATGATAAAATAAAATACGAAATAGAAATAAAAAAATATTCGGGTGCCATTTACAGGCATCCGAATATTTTTTTATAAGAAATTGTGTTTTGTGAAATGAAATCGCTCTGAGCGAATGTTTCGAGATATATTCGCTGTTCTGCAATGATATAACGCCGCATGTCATTTAGATATAGTAAGTTTCAATCCAAGAGGCTGCAAAAGCTTTAATAGTGTAGTAAGATTCGGAGTGGTTTGAAAAGTTTCGATTCGGGCAACAGAGGACTGAGGAAGACCACAGAGCGATGCCAGATCTCTTTGGCTCAGACCAAGATCGTGACGTTGCTTAATAATTTCACTAATGATTGCGGCTTGTTCTTCTATATATGCCAGATCTGTTGCTAATGAAGGATCACTTGATTGTATATGTTGTTTATACATATCTAAAGTTTTCATAGTATAGACAGCTCCTTTCTGGATAGAAAATCATCTCGTTCGGATTTGGCTTTGAGTATTTCACGTTTCGGTGTTTTTAAACTTTTTTTTCGAAAGCAGTGAAGTAAAACAAAACTATTGTTATCACAAAAGAAATAAAAAATACGATTATTTCCGGGACGCAGTTCCCAGATATTTTCTTCAATATGTTTTGCAATGTTTTGTGGAAGAAGTGTTCCGTTATTTTTTAAGAGTTCCATGTATAAAAGTATTTGATTGTACTGTATACGTGCATCTTTATCATTGGTGGATTTAAATCGCAGTTTTTCAAGAAAATCCCATATTTCAGATTTTCCATTTTCTTTTTCATAGAATATGATATCGTATGTCATATAGTCTCCAATCTGCTTATATCATATTCTAAATTGATGATAGCATTAAAGCTATCAAAAATCAAGTAGATATAAGTCAAGGCAGTAAGTTCGGTTACATAAAATAGTAAGGGAAATTAGAAACAGAATGTTTCGTATAATGAGATGTTTATTGAAATATATCACATACAAAAATAAAAAACAACAAAAACATGATAAAACTACAAAAAAGAATGGGAGCTGTAAACTCCCATTCGAATATTATAAATTTAATATAACTGTGTAATAATATCCACACATTTGTCAATTCCCAGTGTTCCGCTGTCCAGGCACACATCGTAGTGTGCAGCGTCGCCCCATTTACGGTCGGTGTAGAACTGGTAATAAGCAGCTCTTCGTTTATCCTTGTCTTTCAGACGTTTCTCAGATGGTACATCAGTTTCACCATATACTTTTACAATACGCTCTGCACGTTTTTCAAAGTCTGCATGAATGAACACCTTCAGACTGTCGGCATATTCTTCTTTTTCCAGAATGGCATCGGCACAGCGTCCTACGATGACACAGCTTTCTTTTTGCGCAATCTCTCGGATAATATTGGTCTGGATAATCCACAGCTTATCCTGATTGCTCATACCATTGGCATAACGGGCTACAAATGCATTGGCCAGCCAGCCGCCAGGAACAGCATATTCACTGCCTTCTTTGATATAATCATGGCAAAATCCGCTCTGTTCTGCCATCTTGATAATAAGTTCCTGGTCATAGCATTTAATGCCAAGCTTTTCTGCAACATTTCTTCCGATGGTTCTTCCGCCACTTCCGAACTGACGACTGATCGTAATAATTCTGTTTGCCATAATGATCCCTCCTATGCTGTTTTCGTATCTGTTCAGTACCTTCACAGATACGATTTTTTCTTTAGTATAGCATATTTTGTATCATTTTTCATGCAGGAATTTCGTTGCCTGCGTAAAAAGAGCAGCCGTTTCATACCGGCTGCTCACAGAGTGATCTATACAATTTACACTTCATGGTCATGAATCTTTATTGGCATAAGCAGATGACTCAGAAGAATATTGTATGCATCATTTCCGCGATGTTCCTTTAATGCGGCAAGATAAGCCTCATGTTCGGCAATGGTTTCTTCCAGACGTCCTTGTCTGGTCAGAGCTTCATTGGAAGTAAGACGTATCATATACATCAGGCGCTGATACAGCTGCTCAAACTCAGAATTATCCATATATTCCACCAGTTTCAGGTGAAAACTGTGGTCGCAGTTAATAAATTCTTCCATAGCTTCATGGCGGATACCCGCATTTCGAGAATAGGCTCGCATTTGTATAATCAGATCTTCCAGAGTAGCAAGAAGTGCTTTCCCTTTTGGGGTGTCAATGGAAGATGCAATGGTGTGTGTGCAGAATCCTTCTATGGCACATCGCACCTGAATGCTTTCGGTCATATCTTTTTCATTCAGCTGACGAATCTGAAATCCCTTGCTTGGAACAATGGTAATGTATCCATCCTGACTCAGACACTGAAGCGCCTCTCTCATAGGTGTTCTGGAGATACCGACAGTGGCAGAAAGCTTAGTTTCAGAATAAAGAACATTTGGCTCAAATTCGCCGGAGAGAATCTTCCCTTTAATGTAATCGTATGCTTGCTGTTGCAGTAGGCTTTTCGCTTTCATATTATGTTTTGACTCCGATCTCGATAAAATAACGATACCAGGGTGAAAGATCGGGCAGGCTATGCCTGTGAAAATGTGCAGTTTCGTTCCGCTTCCTTCAACTGGACATCATTATAATGTTAGTATATTTTTTGACAAAGGTCAAGAAAAGATTGGAAATCAGAAAAAATGCAAAAAAATCTACTCAAAATTTTTTGAATATAGTATAATATTTATATATTGACATGGAACCGATATACCGGTATACTGGTTATATCGAAAGGCCATTCGCCAGCATGGGAAAATGGTCATACTGTCAATAATAATCATTTATTTAAACTTAAGAAACGGAGGAAATTATTATGAACAGTGTTTATCAGATGGGAGATTTAAGAATCGTAGACTTAACAAAAGAACTTGATCCGGCTACCGAAACAAGAAGATGCCATATGTATCGTTTTAACACAGGCGGTCCTATTCCAGATTTCCACACAATCATGGATCTTACCAGCCACCTTGGAACTCATTGTGAGTGCCCTTATCATCATGATGACAACTGGCCAAGCGTTGCACAGCTTCCACTGACTACATTCCTTGGAAGAGCAATCTACCTTGATTTCAAAGATACTGTTGCACCTTATACTCACATCACAGCAGCAGATCTTGACAGAATCACAGAAGGAAAGATCAAAGAAGGCGATATCGTAATTCTTGATTCCGCTTATAAAATGACACCATTTACACCAGATACAAACACAGAAAAAGACCACAGACTTCTGATCAATGCAGAGGTAGCTGAATGGTTCCGTGATCACAAAGTAAAATGTGTTGGCTTCGGTGATGGTGTTTCTATCGAAAACAGCAACGAAGATGTTAAGCCATTCCATGATATTCTGATGGCTGAAAACATCGTATTTCTGGAAGTATTAAAGAACCTGGAACAGCTGAAGAGTGACGTATTCTTCATGAGCTATTCTCCACTTCCAATCCATGGACTGGATTCCTGCCCGGTACGTGCATACGCAATCGAAGGACTTCCAGGATTCACAGAGTAAGACAGAGTTAATACAGACAGCAGAAGGTGCGCAGAAGAGGTGTGAGATACACGGTATGATGCGCACCTTATAAAAACAATAAATAACAGAGGAGACTGGCTATGAAAATAGTAGTAATCGGAGCCGGAGCGATGGGCTCTATATATGGTGGACATCTTTCACAGAATAACGAAGTCTATATTGTAGATACCAACCAGAGCGTAGTAGATGCAATTAATGCGAACGGACTGCAGATTGATGAGAATGGTGTGACCAATACCTATCATCCAACAGCTGTTACCAGTACAGAAGGCATTACCGATGTAGATCTGGTAATTCTGTTTGTTAAAGCAATCTTCTCTAAGGTTGCACTGGAAGGCAATAAAAATATCATTGGAGAACATACTCATCTTCTTACCCTGCAGAACGGTGCTGGTCATGAACATCTGCTGATGGAATATGTACCAAAGGAAAGAGTCGTTATCGGTACCACGGAAGATAATGGTGCAGTACTTGGCATGGGACATGTAAGACGTGGTGGCGTCGGCAAGACCAATGCAGGTATGCTGGTAGAAGATAAAGAAGGCTTCCTGGCAAAGATGAAGGAATCCTTTGACAGCTGTGGGTTCACTCTGAATGTCTGTGATACCATTCAGCAGCTGATCTGGGATAAGCTGTTTACGAATGTATCTCTTAGTGCTGTAACGGGTATTCTGCAGGTAGATATGGGATACATCGCAGCCAATCCATATGCATGGAACCTTACCTGCAAGCTGATTCATGAAGCGGTAGAAGTGGCACATGCAATGGGACTGAAAGCGGATGAAGAAGAGATCGTGAAGAAAGTAAAAGAGACTTCTGTAAACAATCCAAATGGATGTACCTCTATTCGTGCAGACCTGAGAGTACCAAGAAAGACAGAAGTAGATACCATCAGTGGTGCAGTGGTAAGAGCAGCAAAAGAAGTCGGAGTAGAAGTACCATGTCATGAATTTGTAGTAAATATGGTACATGCAATGGAAGGAAAGGACAAAGAGTAATGATTTTTTCATCAATTCATACATGTGATAACTATGCAGAATATCCAGAAGTAATCCGTAAAGTTATCGACTACTTAAAGAGCAATGATTTTGTAAATATGGAACCTGGAGTATATGAGATCCAGGGAAAGGACATCTACGCACAGGTATTTGATGCAGAGACAGGAAGCGTAGAAGAAAAGAGACCAGAATCTCATAAGAATTATCTGGATGTTCAGTTCCTGGCTTCCGGAGAAGAAAAGCTTGGTTTTACTCCACTGAAAGATAAATATGAAGTGGACGAGTATTTTGAAGAAAGAGACCTGATCTTTTACAAGAAAGTAGAAAACGAAGGTTTTGTATATGCAACACCTGGATGTTTCACCGTATTTTTCCCATGCGATGTTCACAGACCAGCAGTAGCTGCTGACAAACCAATGACAGTACGCAAAGTAGTAGTGAAAGTAAGAACTACACTGATCTAATTTGTACAGATTATGACAGATCCGGTGCCAACCAGGGCATCGGATTTTGTGTTTATGAAAATATTTACTGATTATGAAAATGGATTTTGGAAGGGAGCACATATGCGAACAATAGATTTAACTGGAAAAACAGCAGTCGTAACAGGTGGAAGTGGAACCTTATGTTCTGTTATGGCCAGTGGTTTTGCAGAAAATGGAGCAAAAGTAGCGATTATCGGACGGAATAAAGAAAAACTGGCAAAAGTAGTGGAGCAGATTATTTCTGATGTAGAAAAAAAGAATGGTACAACACCGATTGTAAAAGGATACAGCTGTGATGTGACGAATAAAGCAGAATTAGAGAAAACAGCAGAAGTCGTCAGAGAAGAACTTGGCAGCTGCGACATTTTGCTGAATGGGGCAGGAGGCAATCAGCCGGGAGCCATTACTTCTATTGAGATGCTTGGAAAAGAAACCGGAGCAGAGGATGAATCTTTCTGGAATCTGGATGAAGACAAGATCAGAGATGTGGTAGAACTTAACTATATGGGTACGCTGCTTCCAATTCAGGTATTTACCAAAGATATGCTGAAAAAGAGAAGCGGAAGCATTATCAATATCGCATCCGTTACAGCCATTCTTCCACTGACCAAGGTAATGGCTTATGGCAATGCCAAGAGTGCCATAGTGAATCTGACCCAGTGGCTGTCTACCCACTTTGGCGAGAGCGGAATCCGCTGTAATGCCATCGCTCCTGGATTCTATGCAGCAGAGCAGAATCATGATCTGCTGTTTCAGCCAGATGGAAGCTACACCCCAAGAGCCCATAAGATCATTACAGGAACTCCGATGGGACGCTTCGGTAATCCAGACGATCTGGTAGGAGCAGCACTGTTCCTGGCCAGCGATGACATGTCCAGATTCGTAAATGGAATCGTACTTCCGGTAGATGGCGGCTACAGCGCATATAGTGGAGTGTAAAAATCAAAAAAGCCTGTCGGCACAAAACCGGCAGGCTTTTAAAGGTGATGTAATCGTTTATCCCTGTGCAGTCTGACGTTTATTATACAGGAACATAAACAGGGATGCTCCGATGATAAACACATAACCCACAAAACTCAGTACATCCGGGATCTCACCAAAGAACAGGAATCCCAAGATTGCAGCAAAGACAATCTGGCTGTAATCGTAGATCGAGATCTCCCGTGCTGGTGCACATTTATAGGCAGCGGTGATGGAGAACTGTCCACAGGCAGCGCCCAGCCCTGCACCAATCAGGATTAGAATCTGCTTTGGTGTAGGCATGACAAAATGAGCAGCAATCCACGGAATCACAATCAATGTGGAAAAGGCAGAAAAGTAAAATACAATCACAGGACCTTTTACACCCTGCATTCCCATTTTACGCACCATGGTATAGGCCAGGCCTGCACACAGGCCGCCAAAGACGCCCATCAGAGCCGGGAATACAGATACATTTGTGAGTCCCGGTTTTACAATGCACAGACATCCGAAGAATGCCAGGATCAGGCAGAGGATCTGCAACGGTTTGATTTTTTCTTTTAAGATAAAATAAGAAAAGATTACAGCAAAAAACGGAGACAGCTTATTTAAAATATTTGCATTGGCCAGCAGAAGATGGTCAATAGCATAAAAGTTACAGAGAATGCCGGTGGTTCCGAACGCACAGCGAATAAATAAAGGAAAACGGCATTCTTTTTTTATAGTAAGAGGAACTTTGTTACGAATCAGGACACCGGCGGCGAAGATCGCAGCTACCAGGTTACGGAAAAAGCTCTTTTCCACAGAAGGCAGATCGCCCGACAGGCGTACAAAGAAGCTCATAAATCCGAAGCCAACAGCGGCCAGAAGGATAAACAGGATACCTTTTACATAATTGTTATTGTTTGTTTCAGACATTTTAACACACACTTTCTAATAAAATTTTGCTCGATAACCAGTATACTACCGATTTTTGATAAAAGTCAATAAAGCAGACATTACTGTTCATAGCCACTGCTCCGCAAAGCGTGTTACTGGTCACAAAGTGAACAGTAATCTTGTATTTTACAGCAGAATTTGCTAATATGAGTGGGGACAAAAGACCCTACAGAGCAATCAGCTCGGATTATAAAAAGAGAGGAGATCGTTGTTATGAAAACAAAGTTTGGTATCAAAGAAGTTGTAGCGACCGGTATTGGAACTGCGCTGTTTGTTGTATTGACCACGGTTCAGATTCCGCTGGGATTTATTCCGAACACCGCGTTGCAGCCAAGAGCAGCACTGCTGGCATTTTTTGCAGCTGTATTCGGACCGGTAGTTGGCGGTATTATGGGACTGCTGGGACATGCGCTGGGTGACGCGCTGTTTTATGGAAGCGTATGGTGGAGCTGGGTATTTCCGGATGCACTGTTTGGTGTCGTAATCGGTGCTTTTGCAGTGCATTTTTCCATCAAAGAAGGTGGATTTGCCAAAAAAGAAGCGATTCGTTTCAATGTGATTCAGGTAATTGCCAATGCGCTTGCGTGGATCGTAGTGGCACCGCTGCTGGATATTTTAATCTATGCAGAACCGGCCAATAAGGTATTTACACAGGGATTTTTTGCATTCCTTGGTAACATCATTGTAGCAGGCATCCTTGGAACACTTCTGGCACTTGGTTATGCCAAAGTTGGTGGTAAGTCTTCCAGCCTGTCAAAAGAAGATTAGGAATAAACACATATGGAACCGATTATAGAATTTAAGGATTATTCATTTAAATATCGTGCCCAGAAAGAGCCGACCCTGAAGAATATTAATCTGAAGATTTATCCAGGGGAAAAGGTACTGATCGTTGGCCCGTCAGGTTCCGGTAAATCGACACTGGCCCATTGTCTCAATGGGCTGGTGCCTTTTTCGTATCCGGGAGAATGCAGCGGGTCTCTGAAGATCAAAGGAAAAGATCCGAGAGAAGAAGGCATCTTCGGCATGTCGAAGCTGGTGGGAACGGTATTGCAGGATACGGACGGACAGTTTATCGGGCTGACCGTTGCAGAAGATATTGCCTTTGCGTTGGAAAATGAGTGTATTTCACAGAAGGAAATGCATCAGAGCGTGGAAAAGACTGCGCAGGAACTGGATTTGGAAGATTTGCTGGATCATGCACCAGGAGAACTTTCCGGAGGGCAGAAGCAGAGAGTGTCCATGGCAGGGGTCATGATTGACCGGGTAGAGATTCTGTTGTTTGATGAGCCGTTGGCGAATCTGGATCCGGCCAGTGGAAAAAGAACCATTGATTTGATTGACCGGATTCAGAAAAATGATTATACGACAATCGTGATTATTGAGCATCGTCTGGAAGATGTGCTTTATCGGGATGTAGATCGTATTATTGTGATTGGAGATGGAAAAATAGCAGCGGATATGACGCCGGATGCTCTGCTTACCACGTCTGTTCTGGAAGCGGAAGGAATCCGTGAGCCATTGTATCTGACTGCATGTAAATATATGGATATACCGGTGCTGGAGGAGCGTAAGCCACAGCATGTGGAGACCTTTGACCTGACCGGGATGGAAGAAAAAGCGCAGAAATGGTATCAGGAAGCTCCGGTGCAGTCACGTCATCAGGAAGGCGAAACACTGCTGGAACTTCAACAGGTAGGCTTTGGTTACCTGCCAGGCCAACAGGTACTTCAGAATATTAGTTTTCAGGTGAAAAAAGGTGAGATGTTGAGCATCGTTGGAAAGAATGGAGCGGGCAAATCTACCATGTCAAGTCTGATCTGTGGTTTCCTGACACCAACGGAAGGACATATGATCTATCGTGGTCAGGATATGAAGAACTGGAGCATCAAAGAACGGGGAGAGAAGATTGGATTTGTGATGCAGAGCCCGAATCAGATGATCTCGAAACCAATGATTTTTGATGAAGTTGCATTAGGTCTGGTCATTCGTCAGATCCCGGAAGCGGAGATCAAAGAGCGGGTAAATCAGGTATTGAAGATCTGCGGACTCTATGAGATGAGGAACTGGCCAGTCTCAGCATTAAGTTTTGGTCAGAAAAAGCGTGTGACCATTGCATCTATTCTGGTGATGGAGCCAGAGATGATGATTCTGGATGAACCGACCGCCGGACAGGATTACCGGCATTATACAGAGATTATGGAATTCTTGAAGAAGCTGAATCAGGAGGCCGGGATTACCATTATGATGATTACCCATGATATGCATCTGATGCTGGAGTATACTGACCGTGCCATAGTACTGGCAGATGGGCAGATCCTGGCAGACGATACGCCGGCAGCAATCCTTACCAATGAGGAACTGACGCAAAAGGCGAATCTGAAAAAGACTTCGCTGTACGATCTGGCAGTAAAATGTGGAATTACAGATGCTTCTGGTTTTGTAGAGCGATTTATCCAGTATGAGAGAAAGGAGAGAAGAGATGTCCAGAATTCTGAAGTATGAACAAAAAGACACCTGGATTGACGAACTGACTGGTGTCACGAAGCTGATGTTCTTTCTTCTCTGGTCGGTAGTCAGTATGATTACTTATGATACCAGGGTGTTACTGGTAATGCTGGTACTCAGTGTAATCATCTTCCGGATGTCCAGAATCAGCTGGAAGCAGGTAGGGACAGTGTTTAAATTCATCCTGCTGTTTTTGTGCCTGAACCTGGTGATGGTATTCTTTTTCTCGCCTTTTCAGGGATGTAAGATCTATGGAAGCAGAACGGAACTGGGACATTTATTTGGTTCCTATTACATGACAAAAGAGCAGTTGTTCTATGAATTCAATATCATGATCAAGTATTTCACTGTGGCTCCGGCAGTGCTGATGTTCATCTGCACAACAAATCCAAGTGAATTCGCAGCCTCACTGAACCGCATTGGAATACCGTATCATGTGGGCTATTCTGTTGCGATTGCGCTTCGCTACATTCCAGATGTGCAGGAGGATTTTACACGGATTAAAAATGCTCAGGCAGCCAGAGGAATTGAGATGTCTTCCAAAGCATCCCTGTTTGCGCGGATCAAAAACACAGCGACCATCTTATTGCCGCTGATCTTTACAGGTATGGAACGGATCGACACTATCAGCAATGCCATGGAGCTGAGAAGATTCGGATTGCATAAAAAAAGAACCTGGTATTCCGGAAGACCACTGAAGACAGCCGATTATGCGGTTATGATCTTTTTAGTGGTGTTCAGTGTGGGAGCACTGGTTCTTACCTTCCAGAATGGAAGCAGGTTCTATAATCCGATGGGGACGGTGTTTTCTGGCTCTTAAGAGCCAGAAAACACCGTCCCCAATGGTTTACACTTTCACTTCAAAATCTTTATGACATTTTGGACAGTTGGTGATATGTTTCCCTTTTACTTTTGGAAGACGAATCGTTGTATGGCAGTACGGGCACTTGCGGTATACGTGAGTGTTGCGGTCCTGCCATTTTCTTTTCTGAAGACGGAAAAAGCGGGCAGCTTTATTGTACTGGTCCATGTAATAATTATTTTCCTTCTGTCTGGCCTCAAAGTTCCTGGACAGACAGCGATACAGGAAGTAGATCACAACGATCAGTCCCAGTGTGTAGAAAATACTGCTGCGTGTCACCAGGTTCAGCGCGAAAAAGGCAAGATAGACAACGAATAATGCCTGACCAAGTTGATCCATGCCGTAACGACCCTGAAGAAAGCGATTCAAAGCATCTTTTAATTTATTCATGATATAACGAATTCTCCTTACAAATATTCTTCCGGATTAATCTGAGCCGGATTACCCATTGCAGATTCCCCGACACTGGAATGTGAGGAATTATTATTTGGTACATTATAATAATAGCTGTTGTTTGGTGTGGTATTGTAGTAGCTTCCATAATTGCGGAAACCACAGCACCCACCGCCACCACACAGCATACAGAACAGATTGATCACAATATAATACCAGCAGCAGCTGTGCGTGGTATGGAAGGTTCCGCCAAAGTTCTGACTTTGTTCTGTAAAGACCCGTCCACCAGACTGTATCTGATTCAGCAGCTGGCGATACTGAGCATTATTCGGTTCCATCTGGACTGCTGTCTTAATATGGGACAGTGCAGTAACCTGATTACCGCTGTTGTAATTGGCAATGGCGCTTAAGAAATACCATTCGGCTGTTTTATTGGAGATGGTACTCAGTACATGCAGTGCTTCATCATAACAGTGATTGCGGATATAGTGGCGAACTGTATCAAATGGAGAAGGCTGACCGGAATTGCTGTTTTGCTGCTGTGACCAGTCGCCAAATCCACCAAAGGCTTCCCAGAAACTGCCAAATGGGTCGTCGCCATAAGATCCACTGCCATAGGAACCGCCCTGGTAGGAACCGCCTCCATAGGAACGGCCACCGTAGGAAGAGCTTCCACCATAAGAAGAACTGCTTCCGTAGGAAGAACTGCTCCCGTAAGAAGAACTTCCCGCGGTTCCATTTTTTATCTGATTATAAGCGGCATTGATTTCACTCATTTTTTTAGCAGCCTCTTCATCGCCCGGATTCAGATCCGGATGATATTTCTTTGCCAGCTTGCGATATGCTTTTGTGACTTCCTCTTCAGAGGCACCACGCGGTACGCCAAGTACCTCATAAGGATCCTGTGTCATTTTTTCTTTACACCCCTCTTTTTGTATAACTCGTACTTAATGAGAACTCCGGAAAACAGGATGTTCTCGATAATGGCACGGTCTTTTTGGAAATTCAGAGCCTGATAAGATGATACTACATCAGACATCAACATATGCAGTATATCATCAAATTCCGTTTTTTGACAGATCACAAGTGGATTATAGCTCTGTTTTTTTAAATCTTTTTTCAAATCCATGCATGCATCCAGGATATAGATGTATTTTCCCAGTGCTTTGCCAAAGGTGCGGAGACGTACGTTCAGGGAATCTTCAAAAGGCACGAAAAGTTCTCCCATCAGATCGCCGAAGCAGTTGGCGGGGATATCGGGAATCAGTATGTTATCTTTTTCAATTTTGGAAAGTTCCTGCAGCTTTTGCTGAATCACCTGACACTGTTTTGGGTAAGCAGCCTCAGCCTTTTGGCATTCTTTTTCAAAAAGACGGGCTTCTCCCAGTGCTAACAGATTCTTATCGTCATTCCAGTCATCTAACATATTATAGTAGGACAGCACCACATTCATGTCTGCAGCATAGTCCAGGATCTCACTTTTCAGATACTGCTGTTTTTTGAATGGATGAATACGGCATTTCTGATCTTTCAAAGCCTCGGGAGCATCATATACAGCGGACAGAAACAGGGCAAGAAAGGTCATATCATAGGTCAGTGTCATTCGGCAGAGGGCATTGTGCCGATCCCCCAGTGCTCTGCACAGACCACAGTAATAGGACTGATAACGATATCGGTCTTCCGGACTGAGTTGTTCCATATTTGCTAATATATATCCAAACATAAGAAATACTTACTCCTTCTTTTTTCGCCATGGACGTTTTTTCTGTCCTGCAGCTTCACGACGCTTCTGATCTTCTTCTTCGTACATTTTGGCCTCATATACGGCACGGTCGATCTCTTCCTTGCTCAGATTGGAAGATGCAGTAATGGTGATCTCCTGACTCTTTCCAGTTCCCAGATCCCTCGCAGATACATTGACAATTCCGTTGGCATCAATGGCAAAGGTGACCTCAATCTGTGGAACACCTCGCATAGCTCGTTTAATGCCCTTCAAATGAAATTCACCAATTAGTTTATTGTCTCTGGTCATCTGGCGTTCACCCTGAAATACCTTGATATCTACCGTAGTCTGGAAGCTTGCTGCGGTGGTATAGATCTGACTTTTGGTAATCGGGATGGTGGTATTACGGTCAATAATTTTGGAATAGACGCCGCCTACTGTCTCAATACCCAGAGAAAGCGGAGCCACATCCAGAAGCAGAAGCCCGGTCACCTCACCTGCCAGAACACCGCCCTGAAGGGAAGCACCCATTGCGACACATTCGTCAGGATTAATCCCTTTAAATGGCTCTTTTCCCATGAATTTGCGAATGGATTCCTGAACAGCCGGGATACGGCTGGATCCACCAACCAGTAGTACTTTGGAGATATCGGCAGGAGTCAGTCCGGCATCTGATAATGCCTGTCTGACCGGATCCATAGTCTGTGCAACCAGATGGGAGGTCAGATAGTCAAACAGTCCACGGGTCATGGAAGTTTCATAATGAACCGGACCATTTTTGGTCTGTGTCAGGAATGGAAGATTGACGGTAGTTTCTGTCATGGAACTCAGGTCAATCTTTGCAGTCTCTGCTGCTTCTTTCAGACGGGATAAAACAGCGATATCCTTTCGGACATCACACTTATATTCTTTTTTCAGTTCTGAGACAAAATGATCTACCAGTGCCTGATCAAAATCATCGCCGCCCAGGTGATTGTTGCCAGCCGTGGCCAGTACCTCAATGACTCCGCTGTTGATATCCAGAACGGAGACATCAAAGGTTCCACCACCCAGGTCGAAGACCATGATCTTCTGCGGAGCTTCTTTGTCAATGCCATAGGCCAGAGCGGCAGCAGTCGGTTCGTTAATGATACGCTGTACGTTCAATCCTGCGATGGTGCCTGCATCTTTGGTAGCCTGGCGCTGTGCATCTGTAAAATAAGCAGGTACCGTAATCACAGCATCCGTGACCTCTTCCCCGAGATAATCACAGGCATCGTTCTTCAGCTTCTGAAGAATCATGGCTGAGATCTCCTGAGGTGAATAGGATTTTCCATCGATGGTAACATGATAATCGGTGCCCATATGGCGTTTGATAGAACTGATCGTACGATCTGGATTTACGACAGCCTGACGCTTGGCTGCCTGTCCAATCAGACGTTCTCCTGTTTTTGCAAAAGCGACAACAGAAGGTGTGGTTCTGTTGCCGCTTTCGTTAGGGATAATGACACTTTCTCCGCCTTCCATTACGGCTACGCAGGAGTTGGTAGTGCCTAAATCGATTCCAATAAGTTTTGACATATTCACGTTTCTCCTAAAATCTATTTAAGAATGCTTGTAACTGTTCAGAATTTATAGTAACTTGAAACGTGGTAAAAAGTCAATATCAGGGCATAAACTGCCAATGAAATAAAAAGAAAAAAATTATAAAATATATTTTTGGATAATACGCTGTATCTCTTCCCATTTTTCTTCCATGTCCGCTACCAGCTTGAACTGTGTGCGGGCGCGATCCAGATTATGGGCAGGATAATCTGTTTTGAAATAAACATCACCGGAAAGATAATCAGTCAGGAAACGCATGCCACATTCGTAGGTCATCACCTTGGCACCCAGAGGGAGGCAGGCGATTTCTTCTTTTGTGAGAATTCCTTCGCAGCCTTCAACGAAGCCTTTTGTGTAGACATCAAATAGTCCCAGATCACAGGAAATCTTAGAAAGATCTTTTTCGTCCTCGGCACCGGTGCTGGCACCGAAACGGATGGAATCACCAAAATCATTTACAGCAAGTCCTGGCATGACCGTATCCAGATCAATCACGCACAGTCCTTTTTTGGTAGTTTCGTCAATCAGGACATTATTAGACTTTGTGTCATTGTGTGTAACACGAAGAGGAAGCGTACCATTTTCCAGAAGATCACCAAGCACACAGGCTACATCATAACGGCTTTTCACGAACTGGATTTCTTCTGCAACACCAGAAGCGCGCTGGCATACATCCTTTTTCACGGCCTCTTCAAAGGCGGCAAAACGGGACTTGGTATCATGAAAACCTGCAATAGTCTCATGAAGGCTGTCAGCTGGGAAATCAGCCAGCATTTTCTGAAAATGGCCGAAAGCAACAGCACTTTCGTAAAAATCTTCCGGGCCGCTGAGTTCTTCCAGAGCATAGGCATGTTCAATAAAATGATAAGCTCTCCAGTATTCACCGTAGCTGTCTACAAAATATGGTTCACCGGTTCTGGCATGTACGAAGTCCAGTGTCTCTCGTTGCGGATCACCACCCTGTTCCAAAATCTGTTCTTTTAAGTAGTCTGTCACATGGAGAATATTTTCCATCAGTGCAATCGGATCCGTAAAAACTGTGCGGTTCATGTGTTGAAGAGAATAACGACGAATCTGACCATTCTCTTCAAATTCCATGATAAAAGTATCATTAATGTGTCCATTCCCACATGGACGGCAGTCCAGAAAACATCCAGGGATATCAAATCTCGAGATGGCTTCCTGTCTTCCTGCGGCTAAGGTTTCCTGGTTCATTTACTGCTCCTCCCAGAGTTTCTGAGGATATAGGCCGGAGTCTTTCAGCGACTGGATAGCTTTTACTACAAATGCTTTATCTTCTTTGTAGGTGACACCATACCATTTATCATCCGTTTTTAATACCTGAACGGTGGCTTTCCCTTCCTGAATCAGGTCATCCACTGCAAATGGAAGGAAATATTCGCATTTCAGAGGATTTTTATCCAGGTTTTCTTTTAAGAATTCAGGGAATCCTTTTTTCAGCTCTTCCATAAGACTCTTCTGGAAGCCCCACATATTCATAGATACAATGCTGCCTGCAGGAATCTCATTCCAGGTAGCACCGTCATCTTCGGTATAGGCAGTGATATCACCTCGTTTTTCGATATGAGTGCGTTCATGAATGGTCTGAAGAATGCCGTCTTTATCTGTGACGCAGACACCTCTGGCTACATGGCCGTTTTCGGTCAGGGTATTTTCCAGAATATATCCCACCATAGCATAACGGTAAGTCTCATCATCCGGGTGAGAAGTCAGATAATCGTAGATCAGCTGATAAGCTTTGCTTCCATAATAGTCATCGGCATTGATTACAGCAAAAGGACCATCTATATATGGAAGTGCACAAAGTACGGCATGAGCAGTACCAAATGGCTTTACACGCCCTTCAGGAACAGTAAAGCCTTCCGGAAGCTCCAGCTGCTGATATACATATTCAACTTCTACTAATTTGGAAATGCGGTCACCGATACGGGATTTGAAATCTGCCTCGATTTCTTTTTTAATGATAAAGATCACCTTCCGGAATCCTGCGCGGACTGCATCGTAAATGGAAAAATCCATAATAATATGACCCTGTTCATCTACCGGGTCGATCTGTTTTAAACCACCGTAACGGCTGCCCATCCCTGCAGCCATAATGATTAATGTAGGTTTGTTCATAATAATCTCCTTTATATTCCGCAGAAATTTGCCTGCGAATTCTTACTCATTTTAACACTGTAACCGTTTTTTGTCCAGATAACCAACAAAAGTGAACCATGGGATCATAGCCACAGGGTTCACTTTTGTGTAAAACTTATTTGTGGATGTACTTCTGGACTATGGCCTGCATCTGAGACCATTTTGCCTCCATATCAGCTACCAGCTTAAACTGGGTTCGTGCCCGGTCCAGGTTATGTTCCGGACGATGAATTTTAAAATAAGTATCACCAGAGAGATAGTCTGTCAGGAAACGCATGCCACATTCATAAGTCATGACTTTGGCACCCAGTGGAAGAGCAGCGATTTCCTCGTCTGTCAGACGCCCGCCACAGCCTTCCAGAAATCCTTTTACATAAGCTTCATATAATTCCATACTGCAGCTGACTTTGGAAAGATCTGTTTCGTCTTCGGCGGCTGTGCTGGCACCGAAGCGGATAGAATCACCGAAATCATTCACTGACAGCCCAGGCATTACGGTATCCAGATCAATGACACACAGACCTTTTCCGGTTGCTTCATCAATCAGAACATTGTTAGACTTTGTGTCATTATGGGTGACACGAAGCGGAAGCCGTCCCTGGCTTTGGAGATTACACAGAGCACATGCTACATCGAAACGGGTTTTGACAAACTGGATCTCTTCCCGCACGCCTGCCACACGATGGCAGACATCTTCGGCCACAGCCTTTTCAAAGGCTCCAAAACGAACGGCGGTGTTGTGAAAGTTTGGAATGGTTTCGTGCAGGGTATCAGCTGGAAAATCTGCCAGCATCTGCTGAAAGCGTCCAAAGGAGAGAGCACTCTGGTAAAAGTCTTCCGGATTTTTTACCTGATCCAGCGCATACACCTGATCAATATAATGATAAGCACGCCAGTATTCTCCGAATCCGTCTATAAAATATGGCTTACCATTGGAAGTAAAGACAAAATCCAGGGTCTCGCGGCGGGGATTTCCGCCAGCCGCAGCAATCTTTTTTTTCAGAAAGCTGGTTACTCCGATGATATTTTCCATCAGAGCTTCCGGATCAGTAAAAATAGTTTTGTTCATATGCTGCAGGATGTAAAGAACATCTGTGTCATCCTGCTGATAAGTCAGCAGGTAAGTGTCGTTGATATGACCGTTTCCATAAGGAACACAGTCTTTGTAAGTGCCTTCAATCGCAAAGCCGTGGCAGGCCTGGGATAATCCGGCAGTTGTTTTATGATCCATAAAGGACTCCTTTCTCCCGGAAAGTGCTTAACCTTTGACACCACCGGATGTAAGACCGCCGACCAGATTCTTTTCGATACCGATGAACAGTACTACGACCGGAACGATGGCATACAGGGAAGCTGCGAACAGATACTGCCATTCAATCATGTTGTAACCGTTGAAGATATTAATACCAACGGTCAGTGGCTTGAAGGTATCTGTGGAGATCAGGGTCAGTGCTACGGTGTATTCATTCCATGCATTGATAAATACGAAAATCAGTGCCGTTACGATACCAGGTGCTGCAACCGGAAGCAGGATCTTGATCAGAGCCTGAACACGGTTGCATCCGTCGATGGTAGCTGCCTGTTCCATTTCAGAGGAGATACTCATAAAAGTACCACGCAGCAGCCAGATTGCAAATGCCTGGTTAAATGCGGCATTAATAAAGATCAATCCTACGATACTGTTGGTCAGATGCAGCGACATCATGACTTTGTAGATACCGATCAGAAGAACAACCGGTGCGAACATCTGGGAGACAATAACGAATCCCAGAAAAGCAGTCTGGCCTTTGAACTTCATTCTGGACAATGCGTATGCGGCAGGAATACCACAGAGCATAGCCAGAAGAGTGGAGCCGCCTGCAATCAGAATGGAGTTGCGCATGTAGCTGGCCATTGGTGCTTTGGACCAGACATCAGTCAGGTTAGACCAGATGGCATGAATTGGAAAGACAGTGCCAGAAGTAGAGAAAATTTCGGCACGACTCTTCAATGCGGTACAGATAGTAACAAAATACGGATATAAGGTAATCAGACAGATGATGATGACAACCAGATATAAAAATACCCGTGATATGATTTTTTTGTTTGATTTTGTATTTTCCATATCAGTCGTCTCCTTTCTTTAATACAGATACCATATAAATACTTGCACAGATGAACAAAATCAGGAATCCGATCACGGAAACAGCAGCAGCATCGCCCTGTTTGCCGTTGTAGAATGCAAGCTTATACAGATAGGTAACCAGTGTATCCGTCCGGTTTGCCGGATCCCCCTTGGTGATGGTCCAGATAATCGGGAAGGAGTTGAATACATAAATAATATTCAGTACGGTACTTACGGTAAGAGAAGGACGTACCAGAGGAATAGTGATCTGGAACATTTTCTGCCAGTAGTTGGCACCGTCTACGGTAGCGGCTTCGTAGAAGCCTTCATCAATACTCTGAAGACCGGACAGAACAGTAAATGTAACAAATGGAATGGTTACAAAGATACCGCAGGCAATTTCCCATGCAAAGTAGGCACCGGCAGTCGAGGTCCAGTTAATGGCATGGTCAATAATACCCAGTCTCATAAGAAGAGTATTTAAGGTTCCATAGTCAGTATCAATAATGAACTTCCAGATGCTGGCCTGAACGATCAGAGTGGTAGCCCAGGGAAAAACCACAACGGCTCGGGCAATTTTACGCCCTTTAAAGTTGTTATTCAGAATGATAGCCAGAATGAAGCCGAGAAGAGTAGATAATCCTACAACGGCTACAGTCCAGACAACTGTATTTTTCAGAACCATGGAAAATACCGGACTGTTCAGTACCTTACGGAAGTTGTCAAAACCGCAGAAGCCTTTGATCAGACCAGCTTTACTGATCTTGCTGAAAGACATGCGAAATACAAATCCAATAGGGATAACGATAAAGATCGCCATCAGAAGTACACTGGGAAGAATCCAGATGTATGGTTCTATGCTTTGAAATTTTTTCTTCACAGGAACACCTCATTTCTAATGTGATATAAAAATGTCACTGACATTTTTTCGTATGTATGGACTGAAAAAATGGACCGGGCCTAAACAGCCCGGCCCATTTTCTGTTCTCAGAAATATGGTTCTGACTTAACCTGCGATTTCTGCCTGAAGGTTATCCAGCTGCTCCTGAACGCTTTCGCCAAGAAGTGCATTCTGTTCTGCGCTGATAACACCCTGTTTTACATCTGCCCATTCTGCTTTTGCTGTTGGATAGAACTTGCAGCTTGCAAGAATGTCAATCCAGCTTGCCATGTCAGGATCAGCTGCTGCAAGAGCTTCGCCACCTGTCTTAGTAGCTGGCAGGAAGCCTTCCATAGCTACCCAGTCAGTATAACGATCATCATCATAGAAATAATCGAAGAATGTTGTGATCGCTGCTTTTTCTTCGTCTGTGTATTCATTGTCGAAGCACATGAAGCGGTCCATAACACCTGCAGATACAGATTCACCTGTGTTGCTTGGAATAGAAGCTACGCCGTAGTTTACTTCATTTCCACCGTCTGCGATATAAGTAGGTAAGCTGTTCGGAGCGATAACCATGGCGATCTTGCCGGCACCGAACATATCCTGCAGATCGTAACGTGTATCATTTGCAGGATCGCTGTTGGTGTAACCTTCATTTACAAGGCTGATAGCGTATTCAATCGCTTCTACGTTTTCAGGACTGTTCAGTGTCCAGTTGCCATCATCATCTACGAATCCGCCGCCGTTGTTCCATGTGTAGTAAGCAAATGCTGCCTGACCTTCATCCGTTGTCATATCAATACCCCATGGATAAATGCTTTCATCATATTCTTTGATAGCTTTGCATGCTGCGGTCAGTTCATCCCATGTTGTAGGAACTTCTACGCCTGCAGCTTCCAGAATGTCCTTGTTATAGTACAGAGCACGTGCGGAAGCAAGATCCGGGATAGCCCATACAGTACCATCTACTTCAGACTGTGCAAGGAATGCATCGTACATTTTGCTGTAGGTTTCCTCGGATACTACATCCTGAATTGGAAGTAACAGATCATCGGCCTGATAATCAGCGAATACATCGATATTCAGAACGTCAGGAGCTTCTCCGTTGGCAATACGTGTATTTACTACTGTGTAAATATCATTCCAGGATACTACTTCTACGTTAAGGTTAATACCTGGATTGTCAGCGTTGAAATCTTCTACAAACTTTGCCCACCAGTCTGCAGTGTTCTGACCGTACTGTGCAGCGATTACATTCACATCTACTGCGTCACCTTCTGCCATTGCTCCCATAGATGCCATAGACAGAACCATTGCCATAGCTGCACCCGCGGTTAATACTTTTTTCATTTCAAAGCCCTCCTTAAATAAGTGTCGTCAAATCACCGTGTCGTTCTGTGATTTGTACTATAGTCAAATTATACTATAACAATTATTTGAAGTCAATGAAAATTATTCATTATGACGATTCGAAAAAATGAATACTAAAGTTCTTTCGTGAAAAAAGACAAGTTGACAGAAAAGAGACTGGTAAGATAAGATAGAATTCGTCGGAAAAGAGAACGCAGAAAAAACGGCAACCTGGTAATATGTGAATATGTATAAGAAACGAGGAAAATTATGAAACAATTCGGATTAAATATGGAAAACTATCAGAAACTTGCCAGACAGGCAGCTGCAGAGGGATGTGTGCTTCTGGAAAACAGAAATCATACACTGCCATTGAAAAAGGAAGAACGAATTGCCGTATATGGCAGAATCGCATTTACTTATTATAAAAGCGGGCTTGGCTCAGGAGGTCTGGTGAACACCGGGAAAGTAGATGGAATTCTGGATGCACTGAAAAAGGAGAGCCTGAATCTGGATGAAAAACTGGAAGAAATCTATCGAAGCTGGATAAAAAAACATCCTTTTGATGAAGGAGAAGGATGGGGAAAAGTGCCATGGTCGCAAAAGGAGATGCCGGTTACAGAAGAGATGCTGGCCTGTGGAGAAAAGGCAGATGCAGCACTGATCGTGATTGGAAGAACAGCTGGAGAAGATCAGGATAATACAGACGCACCGGGCGGATATCGCCTGACGAAGGAAGAAGAACAGCTGATTCAGCAGGTATGCCAGAGAAACCGTCGCAGTATTGTAGTATTAAATACCGGAAATATCATGGACATGAGCTGGGTGGAACGATATCATCCACAGGCGGTGCTCTATGTCTGGCAGGGAGGACAGGAAGGAGGACATGCGGCGGCAGATGTGCTGGTGGGCAAAGTGAATCCTTCCGGAAGGCTGACAGATACGATTGCACAGAAGATCAGTGATTATCCTTCTGATACCTGTTTTGGAAGCGAAACGGAGAATGTATATCAGGAAGATATTTATGTAGGCTATCGCTATTTTGAAACTTTTGCAAAAGAAAAAGTGCAGTATCCATTTGGATATGGTCTGTCCTATACTACATTTTCTATAGAAGGAAAACTGATTTCCCGGATCCAGGAGAAGAATGGAGAGACAAAGATCAGACTGGAAGCAAGGGTAACCAATACTGGTGAATGCGCAGGCCGGGAGGTTCTACAGTGTTATGCACAGGTACCGCAGGGAAAGCTGGGAAATCCACTGCGCCGACTGGTATATTTCTTTAAAACAGAGAAACTGCAGCCGGGTGAGAGCGTAAGTAAAATGATCGAAATTACCGGATATGATCTGGCTTCTTATGATGACAGCGGCGTGACGGGAAATCGTTCTGCTTATGTACTGGAGCAGGGAACTTATACATTTTATATAGGAAGTGACGTGAGAAGTGCAGCTTATGCCGGGGAATGTCATCTGGAAGCACAGGTGGCAGAACAGCTTCAGGAAGCTATGGCACCGGTGTCTGTTTTTCAGAGAATGAAACCGGAAAAAGAGAAAGATGGATATCGGCTTACCTGGGAGGATGTGCCGGTACGTACGGTTGACCAGGAAGAGAGACGAAGAAAAGAGCGGCCGGAGGGGTTGAAGATTACCGGAGATCAGGGATGGAAGCTGATAGATGTACTGGACGGGAAAATAACACTGGATGCGTTCACGGCGCAGTTGTCAGAGGAAGATTTAACAGCAATCTTTCGCGGAGAAGGTATGTGCAGTCCGAAGGTCACGGCAGGAACTGCGGCGGCTTTTGGAGGCGTAACAGAGCATCTTCAGGAACTTGGCATACCAGCAGCATGCTGTGCGGACGGACCATCCGGCATTCGTATGGATTGTGGAACCAGAGCATTTTCACTGCCAAACGGAACAGCACTTGGATGCACATTTGATGAGAAACTGATAGAAGAATTATATACGATGGTGGGACAGGAGATTCGCCTGAATAAGATAGATTCCCTTCTGGGACCTGGCATGAATATTCACCGCCATCCATTGAATGGAAGAAATTTTGAATATATATCGGAAGATCCATATCTTACCGGGAAAATAGCAGCAGCACAGGTAAGAGGAATGGCAAAACATCAGATTGCCGGAACGATCAAGCATTTCTGTGCCAATAATCAGGAAACAGCTCGAAGCAGGGCAAATAGTGTGGTATCGGAACGTGCTTTAAGAGAAATCTATCTGAAAGGATTTGAAATTGCAGTAAAAGAGGGCGGAGCATGGTCTGTAATGACCACTTATGGCCCGGTAAATGGGTTATGGACTGCTGGAAGTTATGATCTGTGCACCACTATTTTGCGAAAAGAATGGGGATTTTCCGGGATTGTGATGACTGACTGGTGGGCAATGGCTAATTATGAGGGAATGACCGCAGATAAGACAATGCGTGCGCCGATGGCGGCAGCACAGAATGACATTTTTATGGTGACTTCTGATGCAAAAGCCAGCATGGAGGAAGATGATATGCAAAAGCAGCTGGAATGTGGCTGGCTGACCTGCGGGGAATTGCAGAGGAATGCGGAAAATATTTTGAGATTTTTATTAAGAAGTCCGGCACTTCTGCATATGAACGGAAGGATCTGTCAGGAAGAGCTGGATGCCATGAACAGGAAAGAAGATGGAGATGTGCTGGCATCTGATCTGAAAAATCTTGACGAAGAAGAAAATGGCAGTATACTTATTTCCGGAGACCTGCTTCATCCGAAGTCCGGGAACGCAGACGTGTTTGGCATTCATTTGAAGAAAAAAGGAAGTTACCGGATTCATATGAAACTGCGTTCAGATCTTGGCGGCCTGGCACAGATACCGGTTACGGTATATTGCAACAATACCCTGAAGACAATGGTATCAGTGCAGGGAAGTGAAGGCGGATGGCTGGAGATTGACCGGAATCTGGATGTGCTCATGGCAGGCAATCATTATATCAAGTTTTATTACGGAGGAAATGGACTGGAGTTTGAAACAATCCGTATTTATCTGGAGGAAGAACATGACTGAAAAATTATTTTACGAAAATGCATACCAGAAAACATTTGAAGCAACAGTAACAGACTGTCGGGAAGGAAAAAAGGGATATGAAGTAATTCTGGATCGCAGTGCCTTTTATCCGGAAGGCGGCGGTCAGCCAGGAGATACTGGTATTCTTCAGTGTGCTGATCAGACAGTAGCAGTGACAGATACCCACGAAAAAGATGGGGAAATTCTTCATTTTTGTGGACAACCCCTGGAAGTAGGAAGTAAGATAACAGGAACTGTCGATTGGGAGAGAAGATTTGACCTGATGCAGAATCATTCAGGGGAACATATTGTCAGCGGTCTGGTGCATCAGAAATTTGGTTATGATAATGTGGGATTCCATATGGGAAAGGATACCATAACCATTGATTTTAACGGTGAGTTCACTGTGGAAGATATGCAGGAATTGGAACGGGCAGCAAACGAAAGAGTCTGGGCCAATGAGAAGGTAGATATCACCTCTTACACCGAAGAAGAAGTAAAAGCTGTAGAATATCGCAGTAAAAAAGAACTGCATGGCATGGTGCGTATCGTAACCTTCCCAAATGCAGATGTGTGTGCCTGCTGTGGAACGCACGTCAGTTATACCGGGGAAATTGGTCTGATTAAACTGATTTCTCTGCAGAAGTTTAAGGGCGGTATGAGAATGGAGATGCTTTCAGGAAGAAGAGCCATGGATTATGTGGCAGAGATTTGCAGACAGAATCAGCAGATTTCGATAGCACTGTCAGCGAAGCCGCTGGAGACAGCAGAAGCAGTAGAACATTTGAAGAAAACACAGATGGATCAGCAGTTCCAGATGGGAGCATTGGAACAGAAACTGTTCCAGAATATGGCAAAACAGTATGAAGGCAGCGGAAGCGTGCTAATATTCGAGGAAGGACTGGCAGCAGACAGCGTGCGTAAGCTGGCAGCAGAGCTTATGGAGACCTGCGAGGGACGCTGCGTGGTATGCTCCGGAGACGATGAGAGCGGTTATAAATATGCCATGGGAGAAAAAGACGGAGATCTCCGTGCACTGGTGAAAGAATTCAACAGTACCCTGAACGGACGTGGCGGCGGCAAGCCGTTCTTTGCACAGGGAAGTGTAAATGCAACAAGAAGAGAAATTGAAGAGTTTTTGAAATAAACGAAAGATGCTGCTGGCCAGATATGGTCAGCAGCATAGTTTTTATAAAAATATGCAACATGGTATTGACAAACGAAAACATATTGTATATAATAACATCACTTACCGATTCTGATAAGTATCTGTCATATCGACAACGAATTCATTCTTACACAAGATTATAAAAGGAAAAAGGTAACTGTTCAGAGTACACTGTAAAGATACTGAACAGATACGCAAAATGCCTGAAAGAAAAGACTTGAAAAAGAGACTTGCATTACAGGAGGATAGGAAAAATATGAGGAGTGTATGCCTGATTTGCATTGGTATGCTGGCCATATTATGGGATTTTTATACCAGGCGCATACCGAATTTACTGACAATAGCCGGTTTGATTGCAGGAGCTGCCTGGCAGTGGAGTGCAAATGGACCACCTGGAATAGGAAGCTTTCTGGGAGGAGCATTACTGCCGCTTCTGGTGCTTGGCATCCTTCATTATTTTAAGATGATGGGAGCCGGGGATCTGAAGTATTTTATGGTGGTGGGAGGATTTTTCGAACCGTCACTGAGTCTGAAGTGCATCTGTATTTCATTTCTGATCGCTGCAATTTTTTCATTGGCAGTGATTGTCAAACATCGTATCTTAATGAAACGTCTATATCGATTAATTCACTATATAAAAGAATATATCAGCACCGGGATTTGGAAGCCCTATATTGCAGAGACAGAGAATTTGGCATATCTGCATATGTCACTGCCAATTTTCCTGGGAAGTATGCTGGTGACAGGAGGATGGATTTGAAAAAACTTAATTTTGCAATATGTGATTTGGAGGCATCCTATGCCTGCAGATTGATGAACTACATTACGGAAAAGCAAAATATTCCGTTTGAAATACTGGTATTTTCCGGAATAGAGAGCCTGAGGGAATTCACAAGAGAAAATAAAGTAGAGTTGTTGTTGATTTCTTCCAGAATGATGTGCGAGGAAATCAATAAGATGGACATTAATCGAATTGTTATGCTTTCAGAGGGGGAGGTAGCTCCTCAGTACATGGATTATCCGACTGTTTATAAATATCAGGCCTCTAATAATCTGGTGGCTGAGGTGATGAATTTTTATGCCAGTGAATCGAATGGACAGGCAGCTTATTTTATGAAGCGAAATGCACAGATTATCGGAGTATATTCGCCTGTAAAACGATGCGGAAAGACCTGTTTTGCACTGACTTTAGGGCAGATACTGGCAAAGAAGCAGTCGGTATTGTATCTGAATCTGGAGGAGTGCGCCGGATTGTCCATATTAACAGGACAAAATTATGGGGCCGATATCACGGATGTGATGTATTTTGTACGACAGAATAAGGGAAATGTAATTTTTAAAGTACAGGCAATTGTACAGCATTTAGGAAATCTGGCCTATGTGCCGCCGGCTTATTCTGCCGGAGATCTGCGGGAAGTGAGCCAGGAAGAGTGGCTGAGTCTGCTGGAGGCAGTAACCTCTCTTGGAGGATATGAGACGGTTATTCTGGATCTTGAAGGTACGGCAGAGGAACAGATTCCATTGCTGTCGGCCTGCACCCGGATCTTCAGTCCTGTCTGTGAGGGGATAATGGCGAAAGCGAAAGTGGCACAGTATGAGAAGCTTTTAAAAGAGATGGAGTGCGATGACATATTGAATGAGACGGTTTATCTGCAACTGCCATTTGCGGAGCCGACAGCACTTGGGGAGTATGCACTGGAACAGCTGGTGAACAGTGAGATGGGAAATTATGTACGAACATTACTGAGCAGCGAGGAATGGAAAAAATGAACAGAGAACAGACAGAATTTGCAGAACTGCAGCAGAAGCTTCTGAACAGACTGGATACGTCCAGAGATTTAAAGGACGAAGAGATCTGTGAACAGATTGACCGCTTGCTGATGGAGAAGAACAGTGGACATTATTATAGCCTGAAAAGGAGGGGGCAGTTACGCACGGAATTGTTTAATGCAGTGAGAAAACTGGATATTCTACAGGAGCTGGTGGACAATAATCAGGTGACAGAGATCATGGTAAATGGGCTGGATGGCATTTTTATTGAAGAAAATGGACATATCAGAAAATGGGAAAAAGGATTTCAGAACAGGGAAAAGATAGAGGATCTGGTGCAGAGTATTGCGGCAAAAAGCAATCGGATTGTTAATGCGACCGTGCCGATTGTAGATGCCAGACTGGAAAATGGAGCAAGAGTCAGTATGGTGTTACCGCCGGTTGCATTAAATGGACCGATTATTACAGTACGGCAATTTCCAGCTCATCCCATTGAAATGAATCAGTTGATTGCCTGGGGTGCAGTGACTTCAGATGCTGTAGATTTTCTGGAGAAACTGGTAAAGGCGGGCTATAACATTTTCATCAGTGGAGGAACAGGATCAGGAAAGACAACATTTTTAAATGCATTGTCTAATTATATACCAAAGGAAGAGCGAATTATTACCATTGAGGATAATGCAGAACTGCAGATCAGAGGTGTGGCGAATCTGGTGCGTCTGGAAGCGCGAAAAGGAAATACCCAGGGGGATCATGAGATCACGATCCGTGATCTGATCAAAGCAAGCCTGCGAATGAGACCAGATCGTGTGATTGTTGGAGAAGTGCGTGGAGAAGAGACGATCGATATGATTCAGGCTATGAATAATGGCCACGATGGGAGTCTGTCTACCGGTCACGGAAACAGTCCGAGGGATATGCTGGCAAGACTCGAGACAATGATTTTAATGGGTATGGATTTACCGGTGTCTGCTGTACGCAGACAGATTGCTTCCGGACTGGATATTATGGTACATCTTGGAAGAATGCGGGATCGATCCAGAAAGGTATTGGAAATATTGGAGATTACCGGGTATAGCTATGAAAAAGAAGAGATTCTGACACACACACTATATGAATTTGAGGAACACAAAAAAGGCGGAGATAAAGTGTATGGTACATTGGTAAAAAAAGGAGAATTACAGCAGATCAGGAAATTAGAACGGGCAGGGCTGATGTAGATGGATTATACAAAGTACCAGTTCTCCAGAAAAGAATATGCAAACTATGCAGCAATGTTTCTGGTGTTGGATGGTGTGATCAGCTATCTGTTTTATCGCTCTGTAATTGTTTTCCTAATCGGACTGTTATTCTTAAAATCATTTTTAAAAATACAGCGGGAAAGACTCTGTCAGAAGCGTCGACAGAATCTGGAAGAACAGTTTCTGATGGCTATGCAGACCGTGATCACATCTCTGACTGCCGGATATTCAGTAGAAACTGCTTTTGCAGATGCGCTAAAAGAGCTGCTATTGGTATATAAGGAAACAGACATGATAGTTCAGGAATTTCAAGCGATTGTCAGTCAGTTGAGGATGAATCAGAATCTGGAAGAACTGCTACAGTCGCTGGCAATACGCAGCGGCATAGAAGATATCCGCAATTTTGCAGAAATCTTTGCCATATCCAAAAGATCGGGAGGAAATCTGATTGCAATTATCCGAAATACAGTACAGAGCATTGCACAGAAGAATGAGACCAGAAAAGAAATACAGGTTATTTTGTCGGCAAAGAAAATGGAGCAGAATATGATGAGTCTGATTCCCTGTCTGATTTTACTGTATGTTCAGACTGTTTCGCCTGGATTTCTGGATGGAATGTATCACAATCTGGCAGGAATTTTGATTATGACAGTGGCACTTGGGGTGTATCTGGCAGCAGTAGTCTGGGGGAAAAGGATTGTGGAGATTGAGGTGTAAGGATGTGGATGTACTGGGGAATGGTGTTGATGGTTGGAATACTGGTTTTGCTATCAGCAACGCAGGAAGTGCCGGAAGACACTGCGTGGTATCGAAAGCCTTTTCGCAAGGGGGCTGCCTGGATACAGGCAAGAATTCCGGAAAGTCATCAGAAGGATGCAGAGCGAGAAAAGGCCAGACTGGAAAATATGCTGATTTTTCTGACAGCAGGTCTGGCATTTCTGGCGGTAGTGGAAGGCAGCATCGGGGGAAAAGAAAGGATACTGGATTCTTATTCACTGGAGCGCCCGGAAAAGGGACAGGGAAGTAATACATATCTTCTGATGGCAGATATACAGGGCACTGCGGAAACAGAAGAGATTTATCTGGAGCTGGAAGAGAGAAACTATACAGAACAGGAAAAGATAGATTTGTTAAAGCTGGCTGAACAGGAGATTCAGCAGGTTATATTGGGAGAAAATGAATCAGTAGATGAAGTCCGTAAACAGATCTGTCTGCCCTCTGAGCTTCAGGCAGGGGAAGTGACAGTTCAGTGGATTCAAAATCCGACAGGTCTGATAGATGAAAATGGAAATATTATAGCAGAATTGTCGGAGCAGGGAAAAATCCTGACTTTGACAGCAATGTTGACCTGTGAAGAAAAAGAAGAACTGTATGAGCTTGCGCTGCATTTGTATCCGGAGCTCCGGACGGAGGAAGAACAGATTCGCTTTGATTTGAATCAGGCAGTAAAGAATGCGAAGAAGGAAAGTGTTCAGAAGAGTAAGCTGCAGTTGCCTGAAGAAATAGATGGGCGAATAATTACCTGGACAGAAGCAGAAAAGTCAATGATGGGAATTGGATTGCTTCTGGTGATCCTTTTGGGGGCAGGAGGATATATCAGTAAAAGTGAGGAATTTCGAAAAGCAGATGAGAATCGAAGAAAACAGCTGATTCTGGATTATCCAGATGTAGTGTTTAAGATGGGAATGTTGTTAAATGCCGGGCTTACGATAGAAAATGCGTTTACCAGAATTGCAGAAGAATATCAGCAAACCAGAAATGCGGGGAAACCACGCTGGGCCTATGAAGAGATGGTAACAGCCTGCAATGAAATGAAAAGTGGCATTTCAGAGGCAAAAGCGTATGAACGATTTGGAAGGCGATGCGAACATACCTGTTATATCAGGCTGGGGACGATTTTGTCAGGTGGTCTGCAGAAAAGCGCGGAAGGAATGACGGATTTGCTGTTGGAAGAGGCAAAAGAGGCAATGGAAGAGAGAAGGCAACTGGCAAAGAAAATGGGAGAAGAGGCGGGAACCAAGCTGTTATTCCCTATGATCCTGATGCTGTTAGTGGTACTTGTGATTCTGATTGTGCCGGCGATGATGTCATTTTAAAAATGCCTGGGAAAGGAGGTGATGCATATGAAGAACTTTTTAAAGCGGCTTTATGAAGAAGAGGATGGAATTGGAACAGTGGAGATTATTCTGATCCTGGTTGTTCTGATTGGTCTTGTCATCATTTTCAAAAGTCAGCTGACCAGTCTGGTCAATAATATCTTCAAAAAAATTGTAAGTCAGAGTAATGGAATCTAAGAACGCGAAAGGAGACAACATGAAAACGTGCAGATGCAAGGGGGCAATCACAGTATTTTTAAGCCTGATCAGCGTTTTGTTTTTGTCCCTGCTCTGTACAACCATAGAGTCAGCCAGAATACAGGGCGCACGGGCAAAAGCGGCAGCGGCATTGGATATGGGGCTATTTTCTGTATTTGGGGAATTTGAAAATGAGGTATTAGAGAAGTATGATGTATTTCTCCTGGATGGAGCCTGCGGAAATGGAACCTACAGTCAGAAAAAACTGGAAGAGAAACTGCAGACTTACGTGGAATATAATAGTGACCCAAATAAAGAAATTCTGTTAAAAGGTTATGATCCATTTCCGTTGGAATTAAAGAAACTGCAGATTACCGGAGTCGCATTGGCAACAGACCAGAAGGGAAATGCATTTTATCAGCAGGCTGTAGGATTTATGCATGAGAATTTGGCAACAGAGGCGCTGTCTGTCTGGATGGAGCGTGGAAAAGAGGCAAAAGGACTGGAGCAGGCAGAAAAGCAGTATCAGGAAAAAGAAAAAAAGAATGATACCAGACTGAAAACGCTTCAGCAGAAACAGGAAGAACAAAAGCAACAGGAAGAACAGAAAAGAAAAGAGGAACGAGAGAAACAGGAAAATCTGCCAGCAGAGACAGAAAGCGAAAAGGAAGAGTTTCCTGTCACGAAAAATCCGTTAGAAATCATAAAGCAGATACGGAAAAAGGGACTTCTTGGTCTGGTACTGGGAGAAAAAGAACAGCTAATTTCGGATAAAGTACTGACTTCAGATGTTCCGTCAAAGAGAAGCTGCAGGCAGGGGAGCCTGAAAACAGAAAAGAAGTATAGTGGTGGAACCTCTGATATATTATTTCAGGAATATCTGTTTGAACGTTTTCCGAGTTATGCAAGAAAAGAAAAAATGGAACAGAGAATGGATTACGGGCTGGAATATATACTCTGTGGACAGAACTCAGATAAAAAGAATCTGAAAAGCGTAGCGAAAAGACTTCTTGCATTGAGAGAAGGAGCCAATTTCTTTTATCTGTCTTCAGACCCTGCAAGAAAAGCAGAAGCCGATGCGCTGGCAGCTTTGATCACCGGAGCCATTCCGGTACCAGGTCTTCAGGTGGCAACGTCCTATGCGTTGCTGCTGGTATGGGCCTATGCGGAAAGTCTCCTGGATTTGCGTTGCCTGTTCGCTGGTGGAAAAGTGCCGGTGTGGAAAACAATGGAAAGCTGGAGACTGGATCTGCAAAAGATACCTTCTATTCTGGAACAGCTGGAATCACCTGGCGGTTTGGATGGAAGTGGTCTGGACTATGAAGGGTATTTACAGATCCTGTTTACCATGGGAAAAAAATCGGCGTATTCGATGAGGACACTTGATCTTCTGGAAGGAGTGATTCGAAAAAATACAGACAATATAAAATTTCGGGTGGATCAGGCCATCGTAAAGATGGAAGCAGAGGCAGAATATCTGATCAGACCGATATTCTTAAAAATAACCAATACATTTCTGGGAACCGGAAATAGAAAATGGAACTATCACATAAAAGGAGGGTTTGCCTACTAAGACAGACCAAGGAGGTGACGTGAAATGTTCTTTCCTGGTAAAGAAAGAGATTCATTTAATCAAAAAATAAAAAAACAGAAAAGAGAGGTTACTGAGCATTTCCCGGCAAGGTATCATTCACATTCATACTGGGAAAGAATATTTCAATTTATCTCAGAAGCAAGAAGAGGAAGTCTTACCATGGAGACCGCTGTTGTCCTGCCATTGTTTTTGTTTGCGATGCTTGCAATGCTGCAGTTTGCATCCGTTCAGTATGCCACAATCAGACTTTTGGCAGGAGCACAGGATACCGTAAAGGATATGGCGGCGTATGCTTATATGGAGAACACTGGAATACTTCCGGGGGAAGACATACCTGCTGAGCTGATAAAAGGCGGAGTATCGATTGGGTATGCCTCCGGCCAAGTAAAGAAACGGTCAGGAATAAACAGCCAGTTTGGAAAGGTTAATCTGTTACAGTCAAAGGTCACAGAGGGACAGATATTAGATTTGGTAGGAATTTTTGTTCCGGAGCATACGTTTACCATATTGCCGGTGAAGAAAGTAAAAAGCATTTTTCGTACCAGAGTTCGGGCATGGACGGGAAGAATCGGAGGACTGGCAGGAAATACAACTGATGGAGAAACGGAAGAAGCGGAGGAAGACACGGTCTATGTGGCGGAAACAGGAACTGTTTATCACAAAGATCCGGAGTGTACTCATATACGGTTATCGATTCAGACTGTCCCTCGTGGCCAGTTAAAAGGACTACGCAATCGTAATGGTGGAAAATATCATGCCTGTGAGAAATGTGGAGCAGGGAAAGGCGGAAACGTCTATGTTTCACCTTACGGGGATAAATATCATTCTTCACTGGGGTGCAGTGGGCTGAAGCGAACGATAAATAGCGTATCGCTGTCAGAAGCAGGAGATCTTCGGCCCTGTTCCAAATGTGGGGGAAAATAGAGAAAATAGAAAGGAAACATCGTGGAAATCTTGTATGCAGCATTGCTGATCTATCTGGCGATGGAAACTCGTCGGGATATCAGGTATGGGGAGATATCCATAAAAAATACAGCAGGTTTTATCGTGACTGCGTTGCTGTTGCGGACTAGTATGACGGTAATGAGTCTCATTCCCCATACGTTGTCTGCGAGAAACAGGATGGATATTGGTATAAAAAGTGTGATTTTCCTGATTGGAGCATTATTGCCAGGTGGAGTATTGCTGCTGTGTGGCCGAATAACCAGACAGGCAATCGGATATGGTGATGGGGTACTGCTTTTGATATGTGGAGTATATCTTGGTGGGAAGACGGCGGGAATTTTGTTTATGACAGGATTGTTTTTTCTGTTTCCAATATCACTTTGTTTGTTGATAAGCAGAAAAGCGGGAAGAAAAACACAAGTTCCATTTGCACCGTTTCTTCTTGCCTCATATCTGCTATGGCTGATTCAGGGAATATGAGAGAAAGAATAGAAGGAATGGAAAATGAGAGGTAAGAAGATAAGGCATTACATCAGGAATCAAAAGGGTAGTTATACGGTGGAGGCAGCGCTGTTAATGGGAATTATTTTGTCAGTGCTGGTATTGGTTATCTATATGGGGTTTTGGTACCATGATAAAAGCTTTTTGCAAAGCGCAGCATATGAACTGGCCTGTGCAGCCAGTCTTCATGGAGAAGACAACAGCTGGCAGATAGAATCGGCAGCCGATACACTAATCAGAGGCCGGATGCTTGGAACCAGAGGTTTGCAAAATCAGTGTCAGAATGGCAAAAAAACAGTAACGGTATCATTTCAAGGAAATTTTTCTATACCAGGAATGATTCTGCCTTTTTTTCAGAATGGAAAAATGGATATAAAAGAGACATGTACCATGACGACAGAACAGCCGTCAAAAAGAATACAGAAAATAAGAGGACTTATAAAAGTGGCAAAGAAAATCGGAGGGATAGCAGAATGAAAGTTTCGTTTGAACATGATCTGGCACATAATTATGTGATTCCAGAAGTGGAAGGGGAACCTGTTGCCTGTCAGGAGACAGAATATGAGATACATATGCTGGAGGAAAACCAGATACCAGGATTCATGGACTGTGTGCGAAAAAAGATTAATGGAAAAGATCGGTATTATTATGAGATTACTTCCAGACAGTCGTTAGCACAGATCTGCGAAAATGAAGCTTTGACAATAGCACATCTTCAGATCCTTCTGCATTGTTTATATCAGGCGTTGTTACAGATGGATCCGTATTTGCTGGATGGAAATAAAATTGTACTGGAACCGGAACTGATTTATCTGGATATTGAATCCAGAGAGGCAGTGTTTTGCTATTGGCCACTTTGTGGAAAAACGATTCAGGATTCTTTTCGCATATTTGCATCGTATCTGTTATATCATCTGGAGCGGACAGATACGGAAGCGGTGCTGCTGATGTATGAGATTAATCGGAAAGTGCAGGAAAAAAATTATGCATTAATGGATTTGCTTCAGAGCAAGGCGAGTCCGTTACTTCTGGACGAGCAGCAAAAAGAAAGCAAAGAAAGAACTCGTTTGGATGAGGAAAAGCAGGAAAATGTGATACAGGATCTGATCGTACAGGAGGATTCTCAACGGGAAATAAAAAAGGAAACAAAGAAAAAGGAAAAAAAGAACAGAAAAAACAGAAATGAGAATCGGGGTAATGAAAATCTGGCAGCAGGAGTTATTTTTCTGGTGGTATTGGGAATTGTGGGAATTGCCGCCCGTATGGAATTCCTGACGATAACACAGGCAGGTGGAATCGCATTTTTGATTATTGGCGGAATGGCTTATATACTTTCACCTGAGAAAAAACGGAAGCGAAAAAAAGAAAAGAAGAAAAAAGAGCAGGAGAAAGAGCAGAAGGAAATAGAAAAAATCAACTGGGAGGTGCCAGAACATATTTTGACTGCCAGGGAAAGGGAGCATATGGCAGTGCCGCAGAAAGAAGAACAGCAACCGGAAGAGATGGTTGGTGCGACTACACTTCTGTGGGAAGGAGGAGAAGAATATCAGACACATCTGACGCTGATCAGCATGAATGCACGAGAACGGAATAATGTGGTGTTAGTAAATGACAGTTATCTGATTGGCAAATTAAAAGCGAAAGTAGATATTTATATTGATGATGCATCCATCAGCAGGATCCATGCTAAAATCCAGAAGGAAGAAGGCGAATATTATCTATATGATATGAACTCTACAAATGGAACATTTTTAAATGGAAAAAGGCTGGGCATACGTGAGAAAGTATTGCTGCAGGTATCGGATGAGATTGCTTTTGCAGATCTTGGGTATTATGTAGGGAATACTTGAAGGCTCTTCTGGATAATCTGCCCTTACAATATGAGCGGGGCTGTGTTATGATAGAACGAGCAAACAAGAAACGGAGAATAGTATGGCAAAGTTATATTTCCGGCATGGTGCAATGGGAAGCTCCAAAACAGCCAATGCCCTGATGGTAGTATACAATTATTATGAAAGAGGAAAGAACGCACTTCTGGTAAAACCGCAGCTGGATACCAGAGATGAAGGTGTGGTGCGCAGTCGGATTGGTCTGGAACAGAGATGCAGATATGTAGAAGAGCTGGTACAGATGAAAGACAGAGAGATACAGGAGTATGACTGTGTGGTGGTAGATGAGGCACAGTTCTGCCGAAAACCGGACATTGAGTTTTTTGAACATATTGTAGATGATCTGAACATACCAGTGATATGTTATGGTCTGCGTACAGATTTTCGCCGGGAGCCTTTTGAAGGAAGCATGTGGCTTTTGGCCTGGGCAGATGTAATTGAAGAATTGAAGACAGTATGCTGGTGCGGAGATGGAGCCAGCTGCAATACCCGTTTTAATGAAAAAGGAGAGATTATCCGGGAGGGCGCTCAGGTATTCCTGGGAGCGAATGATGACTACGTGGCGCTGTGTCGCCGACATTACAAAGCAGGAAACCTTGGACCCAAAATAAGAAAATAAGTAACTGTGAAGGAACCGAACAGTTACGAAAATAAAGAAGCAGACAGCATCCGGGAAAAATCCCGGATGTATTTATGTTAAAACTTTATCATTCACTAGGTAGCAGAATACTCCTACAAATTGTATGAAAATGTTGGGAAATATGACAGAAAACGTGGCTTGAAAAACTGGAGTAATTTGGTAAAATGTCAATAAAGGTTCGGATTTCGAAAAATCAAAACTGATATCATGTATTTGGAGGAAAAGTAAATGATCGTTATTGGCGAAAAAATCAATGGTTCCATTCCATCTGTAGCAGAAGCTATCGCAAAGAGAGATGCAGACTTCATTAAACAGAGAGCAATTGCTCAGACAGAAGCAGGAGCAACCTTTATCGACTGCTGTGCATCCGTACCGGAAGCAGAAGAAGTAGAGACATTAAAATGGATGATCGAGTGCATTCAGGAAGTCACAGATCTGCCAATTTCTGTTGACAGCCCAAGCCCGGATGTCCTGATCGAAGCATATAAATTCTGTAACAAACCTGGTATTTTCAACTCTGTATCAGGTGAGGGCGACAAGATCGACAAGATTTTCCCTGAAATGGTAAAACCAGGAAATGAAAAATGGCAGGTTATTGCACTGCTCAGTGATGATACAGGTATTCCAAAATGTGCAGCTGACCGTCTGAAAGTATTTGATAAGATTATGGCAAAAGCAAAAGAATATGGTATTGCACCGAATCGTATTCACATCGACCCACTGGTAGAGATGCTTTGTACCTCAGAAGATGGAATCGCTATGAATATTGAAGTAATTTCCACTATTCGTAAGCAGTATCCGACGATCCACATTACAGCAGCTGTAAGTAACATTTCTTTCAACTTGCCTGTTCGTAAACTGGTGAACTATGGATTTACTGTACTGGCTATGAACTACGGACTGGACAGTGGTATCTTGGATCCTTGCAACAGAGATATGATGGGTCTGATCTATGCAACAGAAGCACTGCTTGGACAGGATGACTATTGTATGGAATACATCACAGCATACAGAGAAGGACGTATCGGACCGGTTAAAAAATAAGAATTACGAATGAAAAAGTTTGCGGAAACTTTTCATAAATAAATCAAACACCCAAGAAAATATTTAGGAGGTAAAATCATGGGATCAATTAATGAAGTAGCTGAATTAGTAGAAAAAGGTAAAGCAAAACTGGTAGGAGCAGCCGTACAGGATGCACTGGATTCCGGATGTGACCCAACAGAGATCCTGAACAAAGGTATGATCGATGCAATGGCTGTAGTTGGTGAAAAATTCAAAAACGGAGAAATCTTCGTTCCAGAAATGCTGGTTGCAGCACGTGCTATGAAGAAAGGTGTAGAAGTTCTGAAACCACATCTGTCTTCAGGATCTACAGGATCTAATGGTAAGCTGATTCTTGCAACAGTAGCAGGTGATCTTCACGATATCGGAAAGAACCTGGTAGGCATGATGATTGAATCTGCAGGTTTTGAAGTAATCGACCTTGGAGTTGATGTTCCAGCTTCTAAGATTATCGAATGCTACAGAGAAAACCCAGATACAAAGATCATCGCTCTGTCTGCTCTGTTAACAACAACAATGCCATCTCTGAAAGATACTGTTGCAGCAATCGCAGCTGAAGATTTCAGAAAAGATGTTAAGATCATGGTTGGTGGAGCACCTATTACACAGGAATTCGCTGATGAGATTGGCGCTGACGGATATTCTGAAGACGCAGCTTCAGCAGCAACACTGGCTAAGAAACTGGCAGGTGCAGCTTAAGAAAAAATATGGAAGGCTGTTGAACCCGAAAAGGTTTAACAGCCTTTTTTTTCTATCAATAATTTGCTATAATAAAAACAGTATGAGTTCGGAGGCGTAAGATGGGTGTAGTTATATTTATCAGAGAACAGAAACAGATCGAAGTCCCGGATGGAACGACCATTCTGGAAGCAGAGATTCAGGCGGAATTGTGTCCGGATGCACCCTGTGGGGGACAGGGGAAGTGCGGAAAATGTCTGGTAAAAGTAAATGGAGAAATAGTAAAAGCGTGTCAGACTCCGGTACAGGGTGAAATGAAAGTAGACACACTGATTTCCAGTCAGAAGCATGCTATTCTGACGGAGGGACTGAATCGGCCGGTAGCTTTTAAACCAGGACTTTTTATTCATCCGGTGAAGCTGGAGAAAGCAATCGCCGGAGACAATCGCTCCGACTGGGAGCGTCTGGTGACAGAGGTGAGAAAGACATCCGGTCTGGAAATGGCGCATGTGGAGCCAAATTTAAAGCTGGCAGCTTCTCTTTTTGACAAAAGAAAAGAAGGAGAAGACTGGTTTGCGATACATACCAGAGACAGTATTCTGGAATTGAAAAAAGAAAAACCGAAGGCGTATATGACAGCCTTTGACATAGGAACTACAACAGTAGTAGGTTATCTGATGGATGCAGAGAATGGAACGGTATGCGCCATTGAGAGCATGATGAATCCGCAGGCACAGTATGGCGCAGATGTGATCATGCGAGCTAATTACGCATTGGAACATGGTGTGGAGGCACTTAGCAGCTGTATTCAGACAGCAATAGATGAGCTGCTGCACAAGTTGGCGAAAAAGAAAAAGATACAGCCAGAAGAGATCTATCAGGTAAGTATTGTAGGCAATACCTGTATGCATCATCTTTTTCTGGAAATTTCACCAGGCTCACTGGTACACGCTCCGTATAATCCGGCGTTCAGTGAACGGCTGACACTGAAGGCGAAGGAGTATGGATTGCATATTCATCCACAGGCACAGCTGCTGATGCTTCCAGATATAGCCGGTTATGTAGGTGCAGATACCTGTGGCTGTCTGTTGGCGCTGCGTCAGGATTTAAAGGATGAGATATCTTTGATGATTGATATCGGTACCAATGGAGAAATGGTGCTGGGGAACAAAGAAAAAATGGCTACCTGTTCCACAGCAGCCGGACCGGCTTTTGAAGGAGCCAAGATCGAATGTGGAATGCGTGGCGCTGCAGGAGCGGTGGATCATGTAGCTTATGAAGACGGATCATGGACCTATACCACGGTAGATCATCAGCCTGCCATTGGATTGTGTGGATCAGGCCTGATAGATTTGGTTGCGCAGCTGTATAAAGCCGGTCTGATTGACGAAATGGGACATCTGGAAAGTGGGCAGGAAAATGACAGTATTTTTGTTCTGGTGCCACCGGAAAAAGCAGGAAATGAAAAGGGAGTTTATCTGACTCAGAAGGATGTGCGGGAAGTGCAGCTGGCTAAGGCTGCTATTGCAGCAGGCATTCAGCTGTTGATGAAAGAACTGGGGATCACTGAAAAAGAGATTCAGAAGATCTACATTGCAGGTGCGTTTGGCAACTACATGAATCCTGCCAGTGCCTGCGCCATCGGGCTTTTGCCGCCAGAATTGGAACATCTGGTGGAGCCTGTGGGAAATGCTGCGGGAGAAGGCGCTAAGATCGCATTGTTAAACACAGATGAATTAGAAGCGACAGACAGGCTGGTAAAAAGCATCCGGTTTCTGGAACTGGCTGCATCAGCAGAATTTCAGGATACCTTTGTGGATGAACTGGCTTTTCCAGAGGAGGAATAGAGTTGTTAGACTATAAAGAATTGGAAAAACAGGGACTGGCACATGGGTTTTCCCATGTGGCACCGCTGGATTGCAGTACGATAGAATTAATGCCGGAGGTACGGGCGATGTGTGAAAAGAACACCTGCCACCGGTATGGAAAATGCTGGAGCTGCCCTCCAGGATGTGGAAGCCTGGAAGAATGCCAGAAGATTATTGATGCCTATCAGCATGGCATTATTGTACAGACTGTGGGAAAGCTGGAAGATGAGCTGGACGGCGAGACTATGATGGAGACAGAGGCGCTGCACAAGGAACATTTTCTCAGTCTGGAAAAAGAACTGAGAAAGCAGTATCCGAAGATGAGACCGATCAGTGCCGGAAGCTGCGTAAAATGCAAGGTCTGTACTTATCCGGATGCACCATGCCGGTTCCCGGATGAAGCATTTTCTTCCATGGAGGCTTATGGTATGCTGGTGACTCAGGTCTGTAAGGCTAATCATATGGAGTACTATTATGGACCATGTACGATAGCATATACCAGCTGTTTTTTGCTGGAGTAATACAATATAAATAGAAAAAAGAAAGCAGTAATTTAAATGAAAGAAATTTTAGAACAGATTCGAACAGCAATAAAAGACGGACATCCTCAGGAGACAACAGAACTGGTGAATACTGCCCTTGCTTCAGGAGTTACGGCAAAAGAGATTGTAGATGATGGAATGCTGTCTGCAATGAAAGATATGAGCGAATTCTTTAAAAACGGAGACAGAGATATTCCAAGGATTCTGGCAGCAGCCAGATGCATCCGAAAGGGTTTTGAACTGATTGAACAGGAGGACCGTCTGAGTAAGCAGCCACGAATTGGCAAAGTGATACTGGGGACTGTAGAAGGAGATCTCCATGATGTGGGGAAGAACCTTGTGGCATTGATGTTTCGCAGTGTGGGATTTGAGGTGATTGACCTGGGGGTGGATATTTCAGAGAAACAGTTTCTGAAGGCAATCCGGGAGAATCCAGATGTATCAATAGTATGTCTGTCATCGCTTCTGAATACATCCATACCAGAGATGGCACAGGTAGTAAAGAGTCTGCGTCGCAATTCAAAGAGAACTTATAAGATTCTGGTAGGCGGAGGCGCTGTGACCAGAGAACTGGCAGAGCAGATGGGAGCAGATGCCTATACAGAGACCGCAGCAGATTGTGCCAGTCTGGCGAAAGAATTGGTAGAAAAACAGTCGGAGGGGGCAGAAAAGTGAAATTATCAAGTGCTTATCTGGCAGACAGATTAAGAGAACGTTATGAGATCGTCTCACAGGATCATATTTCCGGTGAGGATGAATATTTTCGGCCATTTTTTCTGACATCCGGAGCTGGCGTGCCCCGGGAAAGAGTCTGTGTAATGACGGGAGCCTATCTGAAACAGCTTCAGAAAAATGAAAAAGGAATGCAGATCTTAAAAGAACTGGATGATGTTCTGCTGATTCTGACGGAATGGAAGTTTGAGGATCGACAGATTCAGGCACCCAAAAGTCCCTATATTCGTTTGAATGAGACAATTCCTGCCATTGATGTATTGAATACACTTCAGCGTATCTTTGACCGGTGCGATGACTGGATAGACCAGTTGAATACGCTGGTATTGCAAAGTGGATCGATTCAGCGTGCATTAAAGTTGTCAGCAGAGATGCTGGGGAATCCACTGGTTGTAATGGGAACGGATTTTGCCCTGACTGCGGAAGGCAAAATAGGATCAGTTGTAAAAGAAAATCAGCTCTTTACGGATCAGATCGTGAATCTGGAATATATGAATGCATTTATCCAGGACGAAAGCTATAAGAAGTCCCTGACAGCAGAAAAGCCAATGCTGCTTCCGGCATTTATTAACGGATGCAGAATGATCAGTATGAATCTGTGGACAAAGGGAGAAGTTACCCATCGAGTGGTAGTTCTGGAATCTCATAATAAGCTGTCGGAAGGGGATAAATGTCTTCTTTCAGCACTTGCTTCTTATCTGGAGTATATTCTGCTCCATGAACCATCTTTTCAGGAAAAGGATGATCTGGATGATGTCTGCCGTACGATTGTGACAGACCGTACAGCAGATTATCTGACGATGAGCAATCGACTGGCGGCTCTTGGCTGGAGCAGCCGGCATGAGTATTTTTGTCTTGTGCTTCAGACTGCGGGAGGAGATAAGGAACATACGGCTGGGACCATCTGCAAATATATCAAAAAGCAGTTTCCGTATTCTACCAGTTTTCAGGTACATCAGGAAATTGTTTGCTTTTTCAATTTAACTAAGATTGGTCAGACAGAAGAGGAAGTAGAGGTATCCCTGATCTATTTTATTCGTGACAGTTATCTGAAGGCTGGATACAGCAGAACCATGGAAGGACACATGAATCTGCGCAGGCAGTATCTGCAGGCTAAGATTGCCCTGGATGTAGGTGGCAGGAAAAAGCCATATGTATGGATTCACAAGTTTGATCAGATTGTACTGACGTATATTATGGAGCAGACGACCAAGAGACTGCCGGCTTCCATGCTGTGCCATGAACGTCTCCTGGAGCTGAAGAAGCTGGATGAGATACATCATTCTGAATATATGCTGACGCTGCGCACCTATCTGGAACAGAACCTGAATGCTACGCAGACAGCAAATGAGATGTTTATTCATCGTAGTACATTCCTGTATCGTCTGGAAAAGATAAAAGCAGTACTCCAGTCCAGTCTGGAGGATCCGGATGAGATCTTTTATTTAAATCTCTCACTGCGTCTTCTGGAGCAGGAAGAAAAAGAAGGATAGAAAAGAGGCATAAGAGGACAGTATGAAAAGATGGCGTAGAAAAGTAATGATAGCAGCCGCCGTGATGCTTGCAGGAAGTCTGCCACAGGCTGCAACAGCAGAAGAAAGTCAGACAGCTGAGACAGAGGAAGTAAGCAGTATGGTAACTGTACAGCAGCTGGGGCTGGAAGATGGGACCTATATTGCGGATGGAACTCTGGAAGGAGGAAGCGGAAGAGCTACGATTTCCTCACCGGTGGAGCTGACAGTAAAAGATGGACAGATGACAGCCAGGATTGAATTCAGCAGTCCTTATTATGATTATATGGTTGTGGATGGAGAAAAATACGAACCGGAAAATACGGAAGGAAATTCACAGTTTACGATCCCGATGGCCGGATTTGATGCTGGTGTTCCGGTGACTGCTGATACAGTAGCTATGAGTGAGCCACATGAGATTGATTATGAGATCGTTCTGGATTCCACCACGCTGAAAAGCTGGGATGGACAGACAAAAGAGCCAGAGGCTGAGACCGAGGCAGATAGCTCTGTGCCTGATGAAACAGTAGAAAGCATTGAAAAAAACGAAAGCACCGGAACCGGGCTGGAGCATGAGATACTGGAGATCCCGGGGCTGACGTATGACCATAGCATGGAACTGGAGTATGCCACACAGTTTGCAGTGGATTATTATCAGGATGACTATGCAATGATTACGATTGCACAGGAAGGTTCCTATCTGGTTGTACCGGAGGGGAAAGAGGCGCCGGAAGGCCTGGATAAAGAGATCAAAGTCTTGCAGCAGCCATTGGATCATATCTATCTGGTAGCGACTTCTTCTATGGATCTGTTCCGTGCCATTGATGGCATTGGAAATATTACATTATCTGGCACCGATGCGAATGGCTGGTATATTGAGGAAGCAAAAGAAGCTATGGAAAATGGCAGTATACAATATGCAGGAAAATACAGTGCACCAGATTATGAACTGATTCTGGCAAATGGCTGCGATCTTGCGATAGAATCAACCATGATTTATCATTCTCCTGATGTACGGGAAAAATTGGAAGAATTCGGAATTCCGGTGCTGGTAGAGCATTCCAGCTATGAAAGTGATCCGTTGGGACGCATGGAGTGGCTGAAGCTGTATGCGGTGCTTCTGGATAAGGAAGAAGAGGCTGATGCGTACTTCCAGAGTCAGACGGATATGCTGACGGATATCCTTGGAGTAGAAAATACAGAGAAGACGGTTGCCTTTTTCTCGATTAACTCCAATGGATATGTGACAGTGCGAAAAACCGGAGACTATATCTCCAAAATGATCGAACTGGCAGGAGGCCGTTATATTTTCCAGAATCTGGGGGATGATAATGCGCTTTCCACCATGAATATGCAGATGGAAGACTTTTACGCAGGCGCCTGTGATGCAGATTATATTATTTACAACAGTGCCATAGAGAGTGAATTGCATTCTCTGGATGAATTACTGGAGAAGAGCAGTCTGCTGGCAGATTTTAAAGCCGTGAAAGAAGGAAATGTCTGGTGTACGGAAAAGAGCCTTTTCCAGGAAACGACAGGTATTGCTACCATGATTTCTGATATGCATACGATGTTGACAAGTGATGATCCAGATCTGTCACAGCTGACTTATATGTATCGGCTGACGGATACGAAGTAGAAAGAAGGAAGCTGACGCATGAAGAAAAAAGCACAGATTCGATATGCGGTATCGTTTGTGATATTAATTGTTTTACTTTTACTGCTGTTTTTCTGGAATATCAACGCAGGCAGTGTACAGATGTCGGTAAAAGAAATCTTTGAGATCATAGTGAAAAAGACAGGTGAGCAGACGGCCTACAATATTGTCTGGCAGATTCGTCTGCCCCGTATTCTGGCTGCACTGCTGCTGGGAGGGGCTTTATCCGTTTCCGGATTTCTCCTGCAGACGTTTTTTGGAAATCCCATTGCCGGACCATTTGTACTGGGAATTTCATCCGGTGCAAAGCTGGTGGTATCTCTGGTGATGATCTTTCTTCTCAGCCGTGGGATTGCATCCAGTTCCCTGGTGATGATTCTGGCTGCTTTTGTGGGATCTATGATATCCATGGGCTTTATCCTGCTGGTTTCCAGAAAAGTAAAGAGAATGTCCATGCTGATTATCTGTGGTGTTATGATCGGATATATTTGCTCGGCGGTGACTGATTTTGTAGTAACCTTTGCCGATGATTCCAATATTGTGAACCTGCATAACTGGTCACTGGGAAGTTTTTCCGGTACAACCTGGGGGAATGTACAGGTCTGTGCGGTAGTGGTATTGATTTCACTGGCCCTGGCTTTTCTTATGTCCAAGCCAATGAGCGCCTATCAGCTGGGGGAAAACTATGCACAGAATATGGGAGTGAATATCAAAGCATTTCGTATCAGCCTTATTTTGCTGTCCAGCGTGCTGTCCGCAACGGTAACAGCCTTTGCAGGTCCTATTTCCTTTGTGGGAATTGCAGTTCCTCATCTGATTAAGTCACTGATGAAGACGGCAAAACCAATTTTGATTATACCTGGATGTTTCCTGGGAGGCGCAGTATTCTGCCTGTTCTGTGATCTGATCGCAAGAACAGTATTTGCACCGACAGAGCTGTCCATCAGTTCCGTGACAGCGGTATTTGGAGCACCGGTTGTGATCTATATGATGGTGAGGAAGCAGCGATGATGGATGAGAAAAAAGATTATTTTGTATACACAGATAAAATGACGGTGGGTTATAATGGTGAACCATTGATCAGAGATATTGAGATCCGGCTGAAAAAAGGAGAGATCCTGACGCTGATCGGACCAAATGGCGCCGGCAAATCCACCATTTTAAAAAGTATTACCAGACAGCTGGCGTTGATTGCCGGAACCGTGTATATTGATCGGCAGTCAATCCGGGAAATGACGGAGAAGGATACTGCAAAGAAGATGGCGGTAGTACTGACGGAGCGTATCCGGCCGGAGCTGATGACTTGTGAGGATGTGGTAAATACCGGACGTTATCCTTATACCGGACGTCTTGGTATTTTAAGCGAAGAGGATCATCAGAAAGTGCAGGAAGCTATGAAGCTGGTACATGCGGAAGAACTGGCAGATTGCGATTTCTCTGAGATCAGTGACGGTCAACGGCAGAGGATTCTGCTGGCCAGAGCCATCTGTCAGGAGCCGGAGATTATTATTTTGGATGAGCCGACTTCTTTCCTGGATATTCGACATAAACTGGAACTGCTGACGATTTTGAAGGATATGGTCAGACAGCGGAATGTGGCGGTGATCATGTCTCTGCATGAACTGGATCTGGCACAGAAAATATCTGATCAGGTAATCTGTGTGCACGGCAGTAAGATTGAGCGTTACGGAGCACCGGAAGAGATCTTTACGTCTGATTATATCAAGACACTGTATGGAGTAACGAAGGGCAGCTATAATGCAGACTTTGGCTGTCTGGAGCTGGAACCGGCACGGGGAGAACCAGAGGTATTTGTCATTGCGGGAAATGGCAGTGGCATACCGGTATTTCGTAAGCTGCAGCGAAAAGGCATTCCCTTTGCGGCAGGTGTGCTGCATGAAAATGATATTGACTGTCAGGTGGCAAAAGCACTGGCGGCAGAGGTAGTAACGGAGAAGGCATTTTGCGAAATCAGTGACAGTACGCTGGATCGGGCGAGAGCATTGATGTATCGCTGTAAAAAGGTAGTTTGCTGCCTGAAGGAATATGGCACTATCAATGAAAAGAACAGACTGTTGCAAGAGGAGGCGGAAAAAAATGGGAATTGTGTATGAGGAAGACCAGAAAGTTTTTGGACTTCATACAAAGCATACCACATATCTTTGTGGACTGACGGAAGATGGTCAGTATCTTGGGCATATCTATTATGGAAAAAGAATGACAGACCTGTCAGCATCTTATCTTCTGAGGACAGAAGAACCGCCTTTTACACCGGAGACAAATGCACGGGAAAAGGCTTCTTTTATCGGGTGTTTTCCACAGGAATATCCGACAGCCGGATTGGGAGATTATCGTGAGACAGCTTTGGCTGTACGGACGGAAACAGGGCATCGGGGATGTGAGCTCCATTACGAAAAACATGAGATTTTTCATGGCAAGAAATCGTTGGCAGGTCTTCCGGCAACCTTCGGATCTGAAGAAGAATGTGAGACATTAGAGATCATCCTGAAAGATGAACTTCTGGATCTGAAAGTAGTGCTTCGTTTTTCTGTTTTTGAAGATGTGGATGTCATAGCCCGAAGCGTGCAGATTATCAATGCAGGAACGGCACCATTGTATCTGGAAAAAGTATTGAGCGCATGTCTGGATATGGATAATGAAGGTTTTGAGATGATGACACTGACCGGAGCCTGGGCAAGGGAGCGGCAGATTGAGAGAACACCGCTTTCCAGAGGAAGACATCAGATTGGATCCTGGAGAGGAGAGAGCAGTCATCAGGAACATCCATTTCTGGCGTTGGTAACACCTGGAACCAATCAGGATATGGGCGAAGTCTATGCGATGCATTTTGTGTACTCCGGAAACTTTATGGCACAGGCAGAAGTGACAGAATTCGATGCCGTTCGTATGGTAATGGGAATTCATCCGGAAGGATTTTCCTGGAAACTGAATCCACAGGAGATATTTCAGGCACCAGAAGTGGTGATGGTTTATTCCGATGCAGGAATCGGAAAGATGACAAAGACTTTCCATGACCTCTATCGTAAACATTTGATTCGCAGTAAATATCTTCATGAGAGCCGCCCGATTCTGATTAATAACTGGGAAGCAACTTATTTTAACTTTGATACAGAAAAGCTCATGGATATTGCCAGAGAAGCGAAAAAGTCTGGCATTGAGATGCTGGTAATGGATGATGGCTGGTTCGGAAAAAGAAACAATGATGACAGCTCTCTTGGGGACTGGATTGTGAACGAAGAGAAGCTGCATGGAGGCCTGAAAACTCTGGTTGACCGGGTAAAAGCACTGGACATGAAGTTCGGTATCTGGTTTGAACCGGAAATGGTGTCACCGGATTCTGAGCTTTTCCGAAAGCACCCAGACTGGGCCATTCAGATCCCTGGAAGAGAGCCATTGATGAGCAGAGCGCAGTATGTGCTGGATCTGACAAGGCCGGAAGTGGCGGATTATATTTATGAAAGCGTGGCAAAGATTCTACGGGAGACCGGTATCGATTATGTAAAATGGGATATGAACCGGCAGCTGACGGATATTGGAAGCTATGGACTGGCAGCAGAATGTCAGGGAGAACTGATGCACCGTTATATGCTGGCTGTTTATCAGATGCAGGAACGTCTGGTAACAGAATTTCCGGATTTATTGTTAGAAAACTGTTCCTCAGGTGGAGCAAGATTTGATCCGGGTATGTTGTATTACAGTCCTCAGATCTGGTGCTCTGATGATACTGACGCAATCGAGCGCCTTTCTATTCAGGAGGGAACAGCGATGCTATACCCGTTGTCTGCCATGGGGGCACATGTCAGTGACTGCCCGAACCACATTACCGGAAGAACAGTGCCATTTCAGACCAGAGGGCACATTGCGCTGGCCGGAACATTTGGCTATGAACTGGATATCACCAGAATCTCTGAAGCTGACAGGGCACAGATCCCGGAACAGGCAGCGATGTATCATAGATACAATGAGCTGATTCGAGAAGGCGATTATGACCGAATTGCATCATGGCGAGAAAATCATTTTTATGACTGCTGGCAGGTGACAGACAAAGAAAAGAGTGAAGCACTGCTGACTTATGTACAGGTGCTGGCACGTCCGAATGTGAAGAGCCGGAGGATTCGCTGGAAGAATCTGATCCCGGAAGCACAATATGTGCTGGAAGAGACCGGAAAAGTATACAGCGGCGAAATGCTGATGCAGGCTGGCATCCTCATTCCACCGCTGAAGGGAGATTACTGGAGTAAGTTATATCATGTGGTCAGGTTATAATAATGCCATACAGATTGTTTCACTCCGGTCGGTGCGAAACATGTGCCACCGGCACATAGCACCCTGGCATATCATAATTCAAACTCGTCCAGATCATCTGGTACATAGAGGGTTCCATGGTAATACATGGAACCTTCTTCTGTATAAAGTTCTTTTCGATGCTCCAGTGTGGCATCTTCTGTATGATATAAGATCAGATTTTTTATGTGCAGGGCTTCTGCCAGTTCACAGGCATCCTTTACCGTAGAATGATGCTTCTTATATGGCTGATATTTATCGGCCTGCCCATAGAGGCAGAATGCTTCGTGAAGCAGCCATTTGCTGTCTTTTGCGTATTTTTCTTCACAAGGATTAAATGGTTCATCACCGCAGCAGGTGAGTTTTTCTTCATCACCCAGATCCATGGAAAAACCAAACTGTTTTGCTTTGGTGGACTGGATGTCAAAAAAGGTCACTTCCTGACCAAGAATCTGCCTTCTTTCGCCATCTTTCACTTTGATCATATGAATCTGTTTCCCGATGGCATCACAGTGTTTTTTCTGAAGAAGCAGTTCAGCCATAGAATGAAGAATCTGAATGACTTCTTCATGTCCATAGATGTTCAGCTCACGTTTCAGCCCCTTTTCGGCAATATTTTGTCCGAAGAGACGCATAATCCAGATAATCCCCATGATGTGATCCACATGCTTGTGGGTAACGAAAACATCTGTGATCTCTCTCCAGTCAATATCCGCATCTTTCAGCTGTTTCATAATGGTATTGCCGCCACCACCATCAACCAGAAAATAATGACTATCTTTTTCAATGGCGAAACAGGTGTTATAGCATTTGGTGACCATAGCGTTCCCAGTGCCTAAAATCGTAAGTTTCATGTTATGGACCTCACTTTCAAAAAGTTCTGCTTAATTTTAGCAGATAAAATCTGATCTGTATAGTGGTATGACATCTGATTATAGAAATACTGTAACTGTTCAGAATATATATGTAATACTGATAATAAGATACAAGGAAAAGGTATTTGTATTATTTATTGACAAAATGATAATATGCAGTTATAGTAATGGTGGGTACTCATTAGGAATATACACAAGAAAAATATCTGTACCGTTTATCGGTTGATATGACAAAATATAAAAGATAACAAAAGCATATATTTATCAAAGTGCGTTGCACTGTCGGAAGTTCTTATATCATTTCAGAAATCTATGCTTTCGTAATTTAATTCTATAAAAGGCAGAAGAGGACTGAAAGGGCGAAAGAGAATTTAAACAGACAGTGAGTAGAAAATCTATCAGCGGATATATTTTTATCTGGTTTAGCCATGACAGTCCTTCAAAAAGAAAAGGGGGACAGGCAGGTTAGATGGCAGAAAACGAGATAGAGCGGGAAATTACAGCAGATATGACAATGGAAGAACGGTGGGCAAGTTATCATAATATGATAGCTGGACTCACTATTATGAGTGACATATTTGCACGGAATGTATTAAAAGAGAAGAAGTGTACTGAATATCTGCTTGAAACGATACTTGGAGAAGAGAAGGTAACCGTACAGGAACAGGTGATTCAAATGGATTATAAGAATCTTCAGGGAAGATCGGCAGTGCTGGATTGTGTGGCAAGAGATCAGAAAAATCGAATTATAAATATTGAGATTCAGAATGAAGAAGAAGGTGCAACACCAAAACGAGCCAGATATCACAGTGGATTAGTAGATATGAATACGCTACAGTCAGGTCAGGATTTTGAGGAACTATTAGAAAAATATATTATTTTTATCACAAGAGATGATGTATGGAAAATGAACCTTCCGATTTATTACATACATCGGAAGATTAGTAATACAGATAAGTTTTTTGAAGATGAAGAGTGTATTCTGTATGTAAATTCAAGGATACAAGACGATACGAAATTGGGAAAACTGATGCATGACCTGCACTGCAAAAGGGCAGATGAGATGTACAGTAAAGTGCTGGCAGACAGAGTAAGGATTCTGAAAGAAACACCAGAAGGGGTGGAATTGATGTGTAAAGAAATGGATAAAATTTATAACTGGGGAGTAAGGAATGGAGAACAGCGAGGAGAACAGTTAGGTGAGATACGTAGCATGAAATTAATTGAGAAACTAATGACTGCCGATCGGATGGAAGAGTGTCAGAGAGCAATAAAGGATGCAGCATATCGTAAACGATTGATGCAGGAGTTTGGTATTCAATAATCTATTATGGTGATAAGACTTGTGAAACTCATACTGTACAGTCATTTGGAGTTAGTGTATAATAACTTCAAGTGACTGTACAGGGAGGAACTGACAATGGAACCAATTGAATTTCGATATGATACACAGCTTTTAATTGAAGGTGAGAATCTGGATGAGGATGAAATCAGTGAATATTTTACAGAGCATTTTAAGGGGGACTGTCTGCTTGCGGTCGGAGATGAAGAGCTGATTAAGATTCATTTTCATACTAATGAACCGTGGCACGTGCTGGAGTATTGTGCAAGTCTTGGAGAAATCTATGATATTGTTGTAGAGGATATGGACCGACAGGCGCGTGGACTGAAAGGCTAATTGTGAACTGGCTTCGTACAGAGTGATGGAAAGAATCTAAAACTGTCATACAAAACATACATATTGCACAAAAATACATATAAAAACAATAGAAAAATATTAAAAATAAACAAAAAATGCGATATTTTTCTTGAAAAAGCACCAGAATTTCATTATAATAAGACCATGCAAAAACAACGCAGGGGGAATGTTGTAATGGAGAATGTAAAAAAGAAAAAGAAACAGGCACGCAGAGTAGAAGAGATCATTTATGTAGTGCCGGAAGAGAGAGAGGAATATCTGAAGACTCATCTGAATCCACCTGAGAAGATTCAGCAGATCATGTGGATGCACGGCATGAGAAAGCAGTTTTATTTTTATCTGAATGATATGATTCTCATGAGTTTTGAATATGTGGGAAAGGATTTCCACGGCGATATGGTGATGATGATGGAACATCCGGAGATGAAGGATTTCCTGATTCAGAAAAGAAGAAGAGATGTACCGGCAGATGAGTTGCTGACAACCAACTGGTGGGCACCACTGCAGAGAATTGGTGGAGCACTTCTGGAGAGTCCGATGCCAGATGATGATATGGAAGAGATTGCTCAGGAAGAGTATTATCATGCAATGCTTGGCGGATATACGAAAAATGGCGATCATGAAGAAGTGGATCTTGCTTATGATGAAGATGACTGGAGTGATTCAATTCATATTTAAGGATATGCAAGTAACCATATGCAGGTAATCATATGACACACAGAAGCTGACAATGGGGAGTTACGCAAAGTGTGAACAGCAGGGAGCTGTTGCAAAGTAGATGGAGAACATCTAAGATGCAGCAGCTTCTTTTGTGATATAATGGGAACAGTGTACAAATGAGAATGGGGAAAGGAGTCGGCCATGAAAAATTTAAGAAAACAGTTACATAACATACCGGAACCTTCCATGCAGGAAAAGAAGACAAAAAAGACTCTGATAGAGTTCCTTCAAAAAGAGACAGATCTGAAGATTGTGGACTGCGGCAGTTGGTTCTATGCTTGGAAGGAGGGGGTGAATAAGACTGCACAGGGAGCAATTGCTTTTCGGGCAGATATGGATGCGGTCAGTCTGGATGGAAAAACCGTTGGACATTTTTGTGGACATGACGGGCATAGTACAATTCTGGCCATGACAGGAAAAAAGTTAACTGGAGAAACTACGAACCGGGATGTATATCTGATCTTTCAACCGGGAGAAGAGACTGGCGAAGGTGGAGCCATTTGCAGTACTTTGATCAAAGAAAAAGGAATTACAGAAGTCTATGGCCTGCACAACATCCCTGGATATGCCAAAGGTGCGATTCTGCTTCGGAAGAATACATTTGCCTGTGCGTCTACAGGACTTCGGATTCATATGACAGGAAGCCCAACTCATGCAGCCTATCCGGAAAATGGAAAGAATCCATCTGAGACACTGGCACGTCTGATTTTGGAGGTGGAAAATATTACCAGAGAATTCCGGAGGCATGGGAAAATCGTCCGCATGACGGTAATTGGCGTGGAGATTGGCAGTAACAGTTACGGCATGTCTGCGTCAGAGGGAGAAGTGCGCTTTACAGTTCGGGCAGAAAAGGAAGCAGAATTTGAGAGTTACCTGAAAGAGATACGTAAGACGTCAGAGGACATGGCGAAGAAAGGTGGATTCACTCTTGAGATGGAAGAGATTGAGCGTTTTCCTGCTACAGAGAATCACGCTAAAGAGGTGGAAAAGGTAAGAAGGGCAGCGCAGAAACTGGGGCTTCAGACAATGGAACTTCCGGAGCCCATGCGCTGGTCTGAGGATTTTGGATATTATCTGAGAGAATGCAAGGGAGCCTTTTTCGGAATTGGAGATGGGGTAGAGCATCCACAGCTGCATACAGCAGAATATGAGTTCCCGGATGAGATCATAGAAGAGGCAGTCATTTTATTTTTCACACTTGCGATAGAGGAAAGAAGTGTATTATCATAAAAAGAGAATGAAAAGGTGAGGAGGAAAACTATGAATCAGGTTACATTAGGAAAAACAGGCATTACCGTTCCACAGAATGCATTCGGTGCGCTGCCGATTCAGCGTGTCTGTCAGGATTATGCAGTGAAACTGCTGCGCAGAGCTTATGAAGGAGGCATGCGTTTCTTTGACACTGCAAGAGCTTACAGTGACAGTGAGGTCAAAGTAGGGGAAGCTTTTGACGGTATGAGAGAAAAGGTATTTATTGCCACGAAGACAGCGGCTAAGACCCCGGAAGAATTCTGGAAGGATCTGGAAATATCCCTGAAGAACCTGCGTACAGATTATATTGACATTTACCAGCTTCATTGTGTACCACAGTGTTACCGTCCGGGAGATGGCACTGGCATGTATGAGTGCCTGGTAAAGGCAAAAGAAGAAGGGAAGATTCGCCATATTGGAATCACGGCACACAAGCTGGGAGTGGCAGAAGAGATTATCGAAAGCGGACTTTACGAGACACTGCAGTATCCATTCAGTTATCTTTCTTCTGAGAGAGAACAGAATCTTGTGAAGGCATGCAAAGAAAAGAATATGGGATTCATCGCTATGAAAGGGCTGGCAGGTGGACTGATCAACCGTTCCGAAGCGGCAATGGCTTATATGACTCAGTATGACAATGCCCTTCCGATCTGGGGAATTCAGAAGGAGACAGAATTGGAAGAATGGCTGAGTTATATGGAAAATACGCCATCCATGACACCGGAACTGACCGCATACATCGAAAAAGAGCGGAAAGAGCTGAATGGTGATTTCTGCCGTGGCTGCGGATATTGTATGCCATGCCCGGCCGGTATTCAGATCAACAATTGTGCCAGAATGTCTCTGATGCTTCGCCGTGCACCATCCCAGAACTGGCTGACACCTGCCATGCAGGAAGAGATGCGCAAGATCGAAGGATGTCTGCACTGCGGCAAATGCAAAAAGAAGTGTCCATATGAACTGAACACACCAGAGCTGTTAAAGAAAAATTATGAAGATTACAAGAAAGTGCTGGCCGGAGAAGTAAAGGTTCAGTAGAGCAGTTCATGAACAAACAGAATGCCACTTAAAGAATCCATGCCGGAAGAATGACCGATGGCTTCAAAACTTTGCAGTATCTCTTCTTCTGAAATGCAGTCGGCCAGATACTGGATGGCTTCACTGAAATAGCCATCCAGAGCACAGCGTAGAAATGTGCGGCTGATGTCATTGGTTCGTGCCAGACAGTCAGGAAGAAGTTTTTGTAACTGTAAAAAAAGAGGATGACTTGCAGCATTCCATAGCGGAAAGCCGGCAAGGATACCACATAAAAAGTCATCGCCACTTGGAGTCAGTCCTATTCCGATGCCGATCAGCCTGGAAAGGCAAATAGCGGCATCTGGGTAGGATTTTTTGGTAACCAGATCTCTGCATTCATCCAGAATCGTTCTGACAGCAGGCAGAATCAAAAATTCAGGGTCAGGAACAGCGGAAATACTGCTGGTGAACAGATTGCGGAACCCTCCTGTATGAGAATGATCAATAGCCATCTGAATCAATTCGGCGTGGGCGGAAGGTAATGGAGTCCCAGGATGGACGGTCAGAACCCGACAGCCGGAAAAATGAAAACAATATAACAAGTCAGCGGACTGAATGAAAAGCTTATTTTCTGACACAGAGACCGGATCATTTACCTGAATATGCAGGGAAGAAAAATCTTCTTCGCTCAGATTGCAGATCATGCTTACGGGGGAAACTGGTGACCCACAGCTCTGCAAGGCGAATAACATGGTACCCATTCGTATATTAATTGTTTTTTGATATACAGAATGGACAGTGCCTGTTTTGTTCAGAAAAAGTTGTTTCTGGATATAATCAGTTGATTTCCGGATGTTTATATTCATTTTCCCAGTTCTGGAAATGGCCGTATAGCAGGCTGGTTTTCCAGATGTTCTCCAATCATTTTTTCCATCCACACAATATCATACCAGCGGTGGAATTTGTAGCCACATTTGTGAAAATGCGCGGTGCGCTGGTAACCAAGGTGTTCGTGAAAATGTACGCTGTCCTCGGTCAGGTATGGATCCTCTCCGATGGGAAAGGCAATGCAGGCATACAGATTCAAAATGCCCATAGCGGACAATGACTGCTCCAATGCATCATGGAGCTTTTGGCCAATGCCCATTCTCTTACAATTCTGATCCACATAGATAGATGTCTCAACTGTCCAGTCATAAGCCTGGCGGCCATGCATAATCCCTACATAACAGTAACCGACGATCTGTCCATTTACTTCGGCAGCCAGATAAGGATATTTTTTTAAAGTCTTACGGATGCGGTCTGCAAATTCTTCAACAGATGGGACATCATATTCAAAAGAGACTGCGGTATCCGTAATATATGGTGCATAGATAGAAAGCAATGCGGATGCGTCAGCCGGGGTGGCGGTACGGATGATAATAGATGGTGTATTCATGTGAAAGATTCTCCTAACTAATATGATATTCATTATAAACGGCAATAAAAAAATGTCAAATCAGATAAAAATTCTACGGTGGCAGATTTGGATGTTCTGTGTTATGATATATGGAAGAATGTAACAGCAAAATGTGTGAAAACAGATGCTGTTTTAGAGAAACTGACAGGAGGAAATCGAATATGGCATTTCGAGAAATCAAACCGGAAGAACTGGATTTTAATCCATTTCAGAGAATTGGAAAACAGTGGATGCTGATCACCGCCGGAACCGAAGACGGGTACAACACCATGACGGCCAGCTGGGGAGGGGCAGGAGTCATGTGGGGAAAACCGGCAGCGACCGCTTATATTCGTCCACAGAGATACACAAAAGAGTTTGTAGACAGAGAAGAAACATTTACACTGTCTTTTTACGGAGAAGAATATCGAGATACACTGAATCTCTTTGGTAAGGTTTCCGGAAAAGATCGGGATAAGATCAAGGAAGCAGGAATTACCCCATATTTTACAGACGGAACAGTAGCTTTTGAAGAAGCAGAGGTGATACTGGTCTGCCGCAAGATGTATGCAGATGAGATCAGACCGGAAAAATTCATTGATAAACAGGCAGAAGAGAAATGGTATCCACAGAAGGATTACCACATGATGTATATTGCAGAGATTGAAAAAGTTCTGGTAAAAGAATAGGAGTATTCTATGGTTAAGATTCTTTCAGACAGTACCTGTGATTTGTCACGGGAGTTACTGGAAAAGTATGATATTTCCATACTGCCGCTGCATATTTTGCTTGGAGAAAAGGAGTATTGTGACGGCGTGGACATTACACCAGATGAGATTTTTCAGTGGTCAGATGCACAAAAGACCACACCGAAGACGTCAGCTCCAGCGCTGGACATGGCGATGGAGATGCTGGAGCCTTTTGTAAAAGAAAAACAACCTGTAATTTGTTTTTCCATATCGGAGGATATGTCTACTTCTGCTAATGTGATGCGTATGGCAGCCAGTGAACTGGAAGCAGAAGATCTGGTGACCGTGATAGATTCCGCCAGTCTGTCTACCGGAATCGGCCTTCTGGTGCTTCACGCAGCAGAGATGGCGCAGGCAGGGAAGACGGTGGAAGAGATTCAGACAGAGATCGAAGAACTGAAGCCAAAAGTGCGGGCCAGCTTTGTGGTAGATACGCTGGTTTATCTGTACCGGGGCGGACGTTGCAGCGGACTGGCTGCGATGTTTGGCAGTGCCCTGCATTTGCATCCGATGATTGTAGTGGAGAATGGTAAGATGCACAGCAGTAAAAAATATAGAGGAAAGCTTTCCAAAGTGATTCTGGATTATGCTAAGGATCTGAAAGAACAAATGGAACAGGCAAGATCAGAACGAGTATTCATCACCCATTCCGGCTGCAGCCCGGAAGTGGTGGAAAAGGTGCAAAACTTTCTGGAGGAACTGCATATCTTTGATGAGATTCTGATTACCAGAGCCGGCGGTGTGATTTCCAGCCACTGCGGACCAGGCACCTTAGGGGTTTTGTTTATCGAAAAATAAATACAAAACCAGAACATAAGACATGTAGTGGGTTTGCAAATAAAAATTATGTATTGCAGGAGGATAAGAAGATGGCAAAATTAATGGATTATTGTGATGGAGTACAACATATCGGTATACCGACAGCGGACATGGCTGCTACCTGTAAGTTCTATGAAGAACTGGGATTTGAAAATGTGCATCAGGCAGAATTTGGAGAAGGACCTCAGCATGTCTGCTTCCTGAAATTCCAGAATCTGGTTCTGGAATGCTATGATGAACCAAATCCGGCAGGACAGGCTGGCGCAATCAATCATTTTGCGATCAACTGTACGGATATTGATGGTGCTTATAAGCTGGCGCAGGAAAAAGGCTATAAAGTAGTCAGTGAGGGAATTGAAGCACTGCCGTTCTGGGAGAAAGGAATCCGTTTCTTTATTATCGAAGGACCAAATAAAGAAAGAGTAGAGATCGATCAGATTCTGTAATTATATTGGAAAAATCTGTGAAGTACTGAACAGATACGGGAGGATTTTATGTATACTATTAAAAACGAAAAACTGAAAGTAGAGATCAAACAGCCAGGTGCAGAATTACATTCTATTCAGACAACGGATGGATGTGAGTATCTCTGGCAGGGCATTCCGGAAGTATGGGATGGACAGGCTCCGAACCTGTTCCCGTATATTGCAAGACTGACGAATGAGACCTATGTATATGAGGGAAAAGAATATCACATGAAGATCCATGGATTTATCAAAGACAGTGATCTGACAGTGGATAGTGCAACAGAGGGCAGTGTCACATTTCGTTATGACAGCAATGAAAAGACATTGGTGCAGTATCCATTCGCATTTTCTTATTTCCTGACTTATGAGTTGGATGGCAGTACACTGAAGATTACAAATAAAGTAGAGAATCATGATGAAAAAGCAATGTTTTTTGGCATTGGTGGTCATCCTGGATTCAATGTACCGCTGGAAGAAGGACTTCGCTTTGAAGACTATGTTCTGGAATTCGACAATCCGGCACATCCGACTCGTGTGGGATTTACGGAAGACTGTCACCTGAATGGTCAGGATGAAGTGTATGCACTGGAAGAAGAACGTCGGATTCCGCTGCAGCACAATCTCTTTGATCAGGATGCGATTGTACTGAAGAATATGGATCGTTGTGTGACACTTCGTTCCGATAAGGGTACCAGGGCTGTACGGGTGAGCTTTCCACAGTACACGCATCTGGGATTCTGGCATATGCCGCACACCACAGCCCCATACGTCTGCATTGAACCATGGAGTTCATTGCCATCCAGATATGGAGTGGTAGAAGACCTGTCTCAGCAGTCTGATCTGATTCGTCTGGAGGCAGGAAAGACCTATGAGAACCAGTGGAGCATCGAGATTATAGAATAAAATAAAAAAACGCCCATGCTGAATGTTTTTTTGTTTCAGCATGGGCATTTTGCTATGAGTTATGGTTCTATCGCAGTAGCATGAAGAAAAATCTCCAGCAACAGCCCCTCTTTAGAATGACCGATGCGGTTCTCTTCTGTTCGAATCTCCACATGAGGATGTTCTCCCAGACCCTGAAGGGTGGCACGTTTTTTTACTGCTCGCAGCAGGACTTCTTTTCCAAAAGAAATGGCATCTCCTGGTTCATCAAACAGATATTTTTCTCCATTTTCAAAAAGAGAATAGCCCTTGCAGGCTCCACCATCATATTCAGCTTTGACAGTCAGATCACACCTGGTGACTTTGCGGCTGGTTACTGCCCCCAGTGCGTTGGCTACACCGGCGTATTCAGGGACAACTGCTCTTGTCTGGAGCAATGCGGCAACCCGTGGAAGAAATATATGTACAGGGGCACCAACGCCGATCAGCGGCAATGGTGTGGACAGAGAAAGTGCTGCATCCTGACAGGTGTCACCCGGATGATCTAGCGCATTTTTTGCCTGTTCGTAAAAGCAGTCCAGCATAGGATTCAGGTAATCATGCTGGAAAAAAGCTTTTTGTTTTGGATACTGCTGCTGGAGAATAATACGGCCCAGATTTCGATACATACGCTGAATGACCAGTTCATAGACCAGATCGGGAATCTGCTCCAGCGGTTCTTTGACATTGGCAAAGAGACAGTGGAGGGCGGCATTTGCAGCGGCAGGATTATATTTTTGAAAATCCCCCTTCAGAATCATCATATCGGTTGGTGTCAGACCACTTTTCATCAGGACTCCATCCTGCTCCAGTCGTTCAACAGGAAGAAAGTGGGGATCCATCCCCATTCTCTCAGAAAGGTCCAGAGTAATCAAAGGTTTTTCCTTTAAGACCGCGCACAGGCGCTGCTCTTCTTCTGTATATCCGTTTTTGCCAGAGATATCTTTTTGAAGAACATAAAATTCATGGATCCAGCGGGTATGAAAACGGCGCAGGGCAGACAATTTCTGGAGAGCAGGAAGTACATGATCGTACTGAGAAGCCAGAACTGAGATCGGAATCACCCGGACAGTATCCAGAAAAATGTGGTTATTTTCATAGCGCACAGCGGTATCACCGCCAAGTCCAAAGGTATCTACATAAAGACCATTTACCATGGTTTTCCATTGTCCGATATGGATGCCATCCGTAGCAAGAACAGGCTCTTTATCGTGAATCAGTGCAATATCTGTTGTGGTGCCACCCATGTCTACAATGATACCACTGGCTTCCAGGGAAAGTTCACTGCCGCCCACAACGCTGGCAGCAGGACCGCAAAGTAATGTTTCCACCGGATAAGTCTTGGCCATTTCTTCGGACATTAAGGTGCCATCGCTGCGAACAATGGAGAGCGGAATGTGGAGATGGCGGTCTTCCATAACATGATGTACCGCATCCATGAATTCAGAGATCAGAGGGATCAGGCGGGCATTCAGCATCGTTCCTGCGCAGGTCTTCAGTATATCGATTTCATTGGAGATATCATAAGCAATTGTGACAGGAATACTCAAAGTGTTTTTCAGGATCTGTCTGGCTCTCAGTTCAAATCTTCCACCATTCGCTCTTGGGTGTTTCTGTACAATGCCAACGCAGTCACAGTCAGAAAAATATTCCGGTGCTTTCTTTTTCAGATCCCCCCAGTCCGGATCAAAAGCATCTGGAAACAGATTCTCTACTTTGGCATCCAGAATAATGAACTGGGTCAGATCACGAAAACCATAAGAAGCATAGATATCTTTTAAATGTTCTATCATTTTGGGATCGAATCCAATCATCAGAAGCTTTGCCCTTGAGCCTTTGTTTTCTACACAGGCATTGGTAGCAAGCGTGGTAGACAGGGCGAGAAACTCTGCTTTTTTTATAAGCTCCGGAGGCAGACAGTCCAGAGCATTGGCAATTCCAGTCTCCAGGTGTGATTTGGTAGTCAACGCTTTGCCGGCTCCCAGAATCTCTTTTGTATCAAGATCGTAAACAACGGCATCTGTGCAGGTGCCTCCAGTATCAATTCCAATTCCAAGCATCATAAAAACCTCCCATTATCGTTACCGCTATTATAACATGAAAGGAAGTCTATGTGGACAAAATACATCCCCCGATGGGGCTTGCGGCAGATATTTCTTTCTGATAAAATATTCACAACTTAGTGCCTGCGGAGTGAATATGGCACGAATACAAAAACAAATACGAAAGAGGTATATTATGGAATTATTGCAGGAGATCGAGTCCTACTGGACCACCCGCACGGAAGGATATTCGGAAGTGAATCAGAAGGAACTGGCTGGAATGCAAAAACAGGCATGGCTGGATGTGCTGACGGATCATTTTCCGAAAAAAGAAAAGAAAAACTTACGGATTTTGGATATTGGAACCGGCCCTGGCTTTTTCCCAACGATCCTGTCAGAGGCCGGATATGAGATTGATGCAGCGGATTATACTCCGGGAATGCTGGAAAAAGCCAGAGAAAATGTGGGAAAATATGCGGATAAAGTACGTTTCTGGAGAGAAGACGCTCAGAATCTGGACTTTGAAAATGAGACCTTTGATGTGATTATTTCCAGAAATCTGACCTGGAATCTGGAAGAACCGGCAAGAGCCTATGCAGAATGGATGCGTGTGTTAAAGCCGGGGGGAAAGCTGCTGAATTTTGATGCCAACTGGTATGGGTATCTCTATGATGACAGTAAGCGGGAGGCTTATGAGGAAGATCGGAAAAATGTAGAGAGTGCGGCATTAGATGATCACTATACCTGTACAGATATCGACCGTATGGAGCAGATCGCTCTTCAGATGCCTCTGTCAGCTATCCACAGACCGGTGTGGGATGCAAAAGTTCTTCGTAGTATTGGCTTTACTGAGATCGCTATTGACCAGGAGATCTGGAAAACGGTATGGAGTGAGGAAGAGAAGCTGAATTATGCATCGACACCGATGTTTATGATTGAGGCAGTAAAGCCGGAGATAGAGACAAAGAAGAGAGTGACCAGTTACTGGAGCAAACGAAGCGATGACTTTATGAAGCACAAACGGGCAGAGCTGCACAGTGTACAGGCAGAACGCTGGATGAATGAAATTCATAGATTCCTGCCGGCAGGGCGCCCGTTGAAGATCCTGGATATCGGATGCGGAGCAGGATTCTTCAGTATTCTGCTGGCGAAAGAAGGCCATCAGGTGACTGGTGTGGATCTGACCCCGGATATGGTGGAACGGGCCAGATTTCTGGCGCTGGAAGAGGGCATCAGCGAAGATATTTCTGAAGGAAGCTGTCGTTTTATGGTGATGGATGCAGAAAATCCGGAATTTGCAGATGAGAGCTTCGATGTGGTGATCTCCCGTAATCTGACCTGGACACTGCCTCATGCTGACCGTGCTTATGAACAGTGGATTCGGGTGCTGAAAAAGGGCGGATGTCTGATCAATGCAGATGCAGACTATGGTGCGGATAATTTTGCAGATACCTCTGCACTTCCAAAAAGTCATGTACATCATATGGTAGGAAATGAACTGATGGAAGAGTGCGAGATGATCAAGCAGCTGATGTCGATCAGCGAATGCAGAAGACCGACGTGGGATGTACAGGCGTTGAAGTTTTTTGGAATGGAAGAAGTGCAGGCAGATACAGAGCTGAGTAGTCGGTTATATAAGGAAAAAGACGAATTTTATAATCCGACACCAATGTTTCTGGTGTATGGAAAGAAAAAGGGGTAAGATATGACAGATCTCAGACAACTGCAATATTTTATCGCCTGCGTGGAGACAGGCTCTTTCAGCGAGGCAGCCAGGATATTGTATACCACTCAGTCCAGTGTGAGTAAGGCCATGAAGGCGATGGAAGAATCCATGGGATTACTGCTGTTTGAGCGAATGCCAAAGGGCATTGTTCCTACAGCGCAGGGAAGAAAGGTATACCGCTATGCCTGTAGAATTCTCAAAGAAGTGGAAGATCTGAACCATATTTCTGCATCGGGGGAGACGAAATGGCTGAGAGTATCTACCAATCCAAGTTCCTGGTTTGCAACGCAGTTCGTTTCGTTTTATAATCAGAACTATGAGAAGAACTACCATTGTCAGGTCTATACATCTGGTGTGCGCACTGTGATGGAACGGGTACGGGATTACAAAGATGATGTAGGGTTTATCTATCTGATGGAGCATCGGGAGCAGGGATTGCAGTATGAGCTTGGAAAAAATCATATGGAATTTGTACCTCTTCATCAGGTAGATGCTATGTTGTATCTGGGCGAACAGCATCCGGATTATGGGGATAGCCGGGAGGTACCGTCACTATCCAGCCTTCGTTTCATTCAGAATTATCAGGATGAGTTCCTGAATGATGATACCTGGGAAGGAGAAGATGGAAGTCTCCTTTCCGAACAGATGGATGTGTCGGTGGTCACCAATAGTGATTACATTATGGAAAGGATGCTGCGGGATGGAAAGCTTGCCAACATCAGTGGAAACTATCTGCCGGGAAGTGAACGAAAAACAGACCGGGGAATTCCACTGAATCTGGAAGGCAGCAAGGTGACATTTGGTTATCTGAAGCGAAAAAGAGAGCCATTGGATGAGCTGGCAGAAGAGTTTGTAGAATTCCTGAAGAAGAAGGCCAATGGGGACGGAGTTTAATGGCTCTTTAGAGCCAGAAAACTCCGTCCCCACTGGCTCCACGGCAGAGGAGGCAAAATATGAAGATTAAGATTTGTGGGCTGACAGATCCGAAAGAAGCAGAATATGTGAATCAGAACCAGGTGGATTTTATTGGCATGGTGCTTTTTTTCCCAAAAAGTAAGCGGAACATTACGCTGGAGCAGGCAGTGGCTATCATGGAATGTCTGGATCCTCGGATTCAGAAGACTGCGGTTGTGGTTTCCCCTTCACTGGAACAGGTACGGCAGATTGAAGAGACTGGCTTTGATTATATCCAGATTCATGGACAGATTCCTTCTGGATTTTCAGAAAATTGCCATCTGCCGGTTTTGAAAGCATTTAATATCCGGGATATGAAAGATTTCTCACGTTATTCGGAAGATCCGGTGATAGCAGGCTATGTTTTTGATGCAATGGAACCGGGAAGCGGTCAGGTTTTCGACTGGAGTCTGGTAAAAGATGTGCCCAGGGATGAAAAACTATTTTTCCTGGCTGGGGGATTGAAGCCGGAGAATGTGGCAGAAGCGATCCGGTATCTTCAGCCAGATGGTGTAGATGTTTCATCAGGAGTAGAGTATGGCGGAGAACGTAGCGGAAAAGATCCACAGAAGATTCGGAAGTTTGCAAGCGCTGTCCGGGAAGCTGATGTACCATTTGGCTGCCAGACAAAGCTGGCACAGCATCCTAATGCCCGGAGACCACTTTTATAAATAGTAAAATTAATACGACAATGATAATGGGGCGAACAATTTTCGTCCCGTTTTTCATTACCAGGCCACTGCCGACATAATGTCCTGCGAGACAGAAGGCTGCACCTGCCAGACCGGGAGCGAACAGAACCTGTCCATTGAATAAAAAGGTAAACAATGCAGCTGCGTTGGAAGACAGATTGATCAGTTTTACATTTCCAGAGGCGGTACGTACGTCCATATGTGCCAGACGGGTCAGTGCCAGTAAGAGAAACGTACCGGTGCCTGGACCGTAAAAGCCATCATACATACCAATTGGAAATGCACAGGTGCAGACAATCATAATACGTTTCCAGGTGGGAAAAGAAGAATCCTGAACGGTTTCTTTTTTATTTGTTAGTACACAGAGTGCCACAATTGGGAGAACGATCAGCATCACCTTTTTCAGGATGGTGTCACTGGTCAGCAGTGCCAGGTGTGCACCGCAGGTGGAACCCAGTAATGCGCAGAAAATGCTCGGCAGAACAATCAGTTTGTCAAAATAGCCATGCGTACAGTAACGAACTGTTGAGGCGGTAGAACCGATGGAAGATGCCAGCTTGTTTGTAGCCAGCGCATTATGGGGCGGTAAGCCGGCAAGCAGAAATGCCGGCAGAGAAATGAGTCCTCCACCTCCGGCAATGGAATCTACCAGACCGGCAAGGAAAGTCAGCGGGCAGATAATCAAAAATGGAATCATGAGAAATCCTTTCTAGTTTGCATGCTGTTATCATAGCATCAGCTTATTAGTGTATTTAAAAATGCAATGGTTTCTTTCAGTAACAACTGAGCCTGAGCACTTTCGGTATCACGGTCAAAGTCGTGTTGACTGCCGGAAGCAATAAAACGCCGGGCGCTGTATTTTTCTGCCAGTTTCTGGAATTCTGCAAAGGGAACATCGGTATCGCCTGTACTGTGGGTGCAGAAAACCGGACAAGGCAGTTCCTTGCACAGGCGCAAAGAATCATATAGGAGAAAATATTTTTCCCTTCCATGGTAAAATAGGGATTTCCATTTACCGGACTGTCTGGCATAGACATAGGCTGAATAATGAGTGGCAAGAGGGCCTTCCGTATGAACAGACTGGGGCAGATCGTTAAGAATCGTTTCTGGTACAGCTGGCAGTGTCTGATAATAATTGCTTGGTGTTTCGTACCAGAGATCTTCCAGAAAACCATATCCATAGTAGGACAAAATACCAAGAGGTGCTCTTTTTAGAACCGGCCGGTCATCTGCAAATGGAACATCCCATTTTCCAAGACTGGAAGCAGCCATAAGAGCAAGATAAGCACCACTGGAGCGCCCAAATAGGAAATAGGGCAGCTGTGCTCCTGAATCAATGAACAGCGCAGGCTCCGTTAAAAAAGCATTTATGGAGTCTGTCACGTCCGGAAGAATTTCGCTCAGATCACAGGCAGGTGCCAGCGGATAATCAAAGGCAATTACCGGAAAACCGGCAGATGTGAACTGAGCAAGATGAACTTCTGGAAGGTCACATCGGGAGCCATACAGCAGCCCACCTCCATGAAAGTAAAGGATAAAAGCCTTTGTAGTTATGTTTGGATCTTTGTATAGAGTGGCAGCTTTCTTACAAAATCTGCCATGAAAAATTATCGTATTTGAAGTATACATCATGATAACTCCTGTCAGATCATTAGGGACAAAAGCCAGAAAACACCGTCCCCAATGGATTATATCTTATTCTTCCGTGTAAAGTAAAGAAAGAATAAGATATTTAACAGAATTCCTACCGCAGTGGAGGTCGGTGCAGCCAGACCAATTTTGGTCAGGCTTGCATTAGGCTGAATACTCATGTAGTAGGACATTGGCAGTCGTACCAGTAATGTCTGAATCAGTCCCTGGATCATGACCCATAGCGTCTGATTGTTTCCGTTAAAATAGCCTATCATACTGAACAGAACAGCCGTAGCCAGTGTCTCTGGGGCAAATCCTTTCAGATAAGCAAATCCATTTTGAATGACAGTGGCATCAGTAGTAAAGCATCCGGCCAGCAGATCCCCTTTCAGCATGATAAGAGTGAAGACCATGCAGCCAAAGAAAAGACCGATTCCGATGCCTGTGAACATGGCTTTTCGGGCTCTCTTGGGGTTGTTGGCTCCCACATTCTGAGATACAAAGGATGCCATGGACTGCATCAGAGAGCTGGGAATCAGCATGGCGAAGTTGACGATCTTACATGCTACCCCATAACCAGAGGAAGCCTCCAGCCCAAGGCGGTTCACAAAAGCACACAGAGCCAGAAAAGAAGCCTGTGTCAGGAATTCCTGCAATGCCAGAGGAAGACCGATTCCAAGAAACTTCCCACACTGATGGTTGAATGAAAAATCAGAGCGGCGGATCGCAAAAGGCAGATGCTTTTTCAGCAGAAGCACTACGGCGCATACTACACTGACAGCCTGAGCACAGACGGTAGCGATGGCAGCTCCGGCAGCATCCAGATGAAAAACGGCCACAAGAAGCAGATCACCAAAGATATTTACGATACAGGCTACCAGAACAAAAAGCAGTGGAGATTTGCTGTCGCCCAGACCTTGGAAAATAGCGGATAGAAGATTGTAAGCTACAATAAAGAAAATACCGCCTCCACAGATCCGTACATAGCTGGTGGTCAGGCTCAGAGCCTCTTCCGGAGCCTGCATCAAAACAGAAATAGGTCGGGCAAAGCATACCATCAGGAAGAACAGACATGCAGAGACAACAGCAAAGACCATGACAGAACCGCCAATAACGGAGCCGATCTGTTCCGGACGTTTTTCACCCAGATAACGGGCAATCAGAACGGTGATTCCCATGGCGAACTGTGTGACCACAAAGGTTACCAGATTCAGTACCTGGCTGCCGGTAGATACAGCGGAAAGTCCGGAGGTAGAGCCAAAGCGGCCAACGACCAGCAGGTCCACGGCACCATAGGCCGCCTGCAGAATCAGTGCACCCAGAATTGGGAGCATAAAAAGGGCAAGTTTTTTAAAAATACTGCCCTGTGTAAAATCATTTCTTTCACTTTTCAAGATTCATTCTCCTTTCGCACATAATATGGTAGAACTGAGCTATGGTACGGATCATGCATTCTGCATCTTCCTCGGAAAATCCTTCCATATAAGAGGCAAGAGTGGAAAAAATCTGCTGGTTATATTTTTCAGAAAGAATCTGTCCGGCTTCCGTCAGAGTAAGGTAGGTGACCCTGCCATCTTCCGCGGAAGCTGTTTTCTTCAGATAGCCCTTTTGTTCCATTTCTTTTACGGTTCTGGTGACACCCGGTCTTGGCAGGGATAAACGGTCACTGATGTCTGAGACTTTCGCCTGAAGTCCCTCATTCTGCATAGCTTCGATAATATCCAGATACTGGATATAAGAAGAAGTTACACCCTCTGGCAGAGGCGGGAGCATATCGCGGGTACGTTTAGCCTGATAACAGGCGTCCATCATGCGCTTTAATAATTCAATGGTCATAATTGGCCTCCTTTCATATATGTCATGTGGTTATCATAGATAATTAACAATGGTAATTGTATGAAAGAAAAAATAGAATGTCAAGATTTTTTTGGATGTTTGTCTGCAAAAATGGAAGCAGTGAATGCGATATAAATCCCACACAGTGTATCGATATCGGAAGAATGACTGATACTGGAAAAGACCAGATAGATCTGTCTGGCTGTTACATTAGGATCAGTCAGGAGATGCACCGGAGTACTGAATTGTCCAAACGCTGCACAGCGTAAAAATGCAGCACTGATTTCGTTGGTGCGATCCAGGGTATGCAGAATATGCTGCTCTAGAAATGGCAGAAATAAAGAACTTCCATTGGACAGTCTCAGTCCGGCAAGAAAACCGCATAGAAAGTCATCACCGCTTGGAGTCAGACCAATCCCCAGCCAGATCGGAATCACGCAGAAGGTCTTAGGAGTGCTCGATTTGAAAAAATTATTTCGTGCCAGCTACCTGAATGATAAAAAATGGCAGGTTGTATAATTATAACAAAAAAGAACTGGTTGAAACAATTTGATGGGACAATATGTAATAATAGCAGATACATGTATTGTGCAAAATGACGATAAAATAGAAACCATAAATGGAAAACTTAAAAAGTATTGACAAAACAAAAGGGATGCACTAGAATAAAGACACTTGAAAAAATATTTCACCAAAATAAAGAAAAAACAGAAAAATAGAAAAAATGGTGAAATGTATTTTTATGACAATTTATGCATCCTTTGAATGCGGAGAGTAAAAAAGATGGATAAACGAGTTTTAACAACAATAGGGCGTTTAAAGGACGAAATGTTTCTGGCAGAGCGTAAAGTGGCAGATTATATAGCAGAAAATCCCAATCAGGCGGTGGAAATGAATGTTTCCGAACTGGCTGAGAAGAGCGGGGCCAGTGATGCCACTGTGATCCGGTTGTGTAAGCGGTTGGGGTATAAAGGCTTTTATCAGATGAAACTTGCGCTTGCTGAAGAACTGGGAAGATATCAGATGACGGGTTATACCAATCCGGCGGATAATCCCCAAAATGCAAGAGAAGTAATACAGTGTCTGACCAGAGATCTGCTGCATATAGCAGATATGCTGGATAATGAGGCGGCAGAACAGTGCGCAGACATGATATGCAGTGCAAAGCGTATTTTTGTGGTAGCTGCAGGCAATACTATTCCGGTGGCCATGGATTTTGCTTTTCGGCTTTGCAGGGTTGGGATAGAAGCCCGGTGTGGGACAATAGTGGAATATGGTATGGCCAGCATGGTAAGTGGAAGCGATCAGGATTTACTTATTGCGATTTCTCATTCGGGAATTTCCAGGCATGTGCTTCAGGCTGCAGAGATTGCGGAAAAGAAGAAAATGCCAATTGTAGCTGTGACAGGTTCCAAAAGCAGTCCGCTTGCAAAGCGGGCAGAACTGATATTTCTGACAAAGATCAGGCAGTCGCTGTTTGGAGAATATGGATCTACCACTCATATTTATGATCAGGCAATTCTGGATGCTATCTTATATTTGGTAGCACAGAAACAAAAAATGACGGAGAATATTGAAATGATCGAATCTCTGTTAGCTGAGTATAAGCTGTGATAAAAAAGAAGGACATATGGGGGGCGAAATGGCTTATATTGATAATTACAAAAAATATCTGGATGAAATTCTGACAGATATAGAAATATGTAAGGAGACTGACCGCAGGATTGTGTTTGGATATACATCAGATCTTGATGTACTGCTTACTTATAACGAAGAAGAATTTAACAAACTGATAGATGCCAATGTGAAGGGAGATATTTACCGGGACGGAGATGAAGATATCACCGATATGGAAAGCTTTTCCAGAATCATTGCCTATTATATGGCAAATGGTCTTGGGGGAGAAGCAGATATTACAGACAAGAAAGTGGTTGACTATCTTCTGGAGCATTTTGAACACACATTTGCACTGGGAGGAACAGCAGCACAGGGTGCAGCAGCGATGGCATCAGTTGGGATGCCGCTTATTGCGCACATCTCAGATAAAAGCGAAGAAGTCTGTGATCTGATGGATTACGAAGGACTGAATGCGATTGTTGGAGAGCATCAGGTCCCTATACGGGAGATACATACAGGTGAACCGGTATATCATGTCGTATTTTCTTATACCAAGGGTGACAGCTTTGTATTACATGGAAAGCGTTATGAGGTACCGATTTCGAATCGGGTAATTCTGGATTACGATACCATTCATAAAGACATCGTGGTGAAGGATGATTTCAAAAATTATCTGGAGCAGCATACAGATCAGCTGATTTCTTACAATGTCAGCGGATTTAACGGTATTATTGATACTGATCTGGTAAGCCGGAGAATGAAGGAGCTTGGGGTTCATTATAAAAAAGTGAAAGAAAAAAATCCAGATTGTCTGATTTATTTCGAAAGTGCACATTATATCAGCCAGGAAGTAAAAAAGATTGTTTACAGAGAAATTGCCAGTTATGTAGATATTATGGGAATGAATGAAGAAGAGCTGGTAGCCCATATGAAGGAACTGGATTTTGAACCGGATAAAGAAAATCTGAATGATGTTCTGAAAAGTATGGCAGTACTGACAGAGAAGTATCATGTACGTGGAATTATTATGCATACAAAGGATTATTCCATGTACTATGGTGATGAAATTCCGGGGATAGACATTGAAAAAGCATTGACTATGGGAAATCTTCTTTCCGGTACAAGAGCCAGAGTGGGACATTATGGAAATCTTTCAGAATGCTATGACAGTCTGAAGCTGGAACTGAGCAGTACCGGTGTGAGATTCGCAGATGAATTGGAAAAAATGAATATGGACCGGAAGGTATATCTGGTGCCATCCAGATATATGGAAAAACCAATCTGCACAATAGGTTTGGGAGATACATTTGTGGCAGGAGTACAGTTCGCATTTGTAAAGAACTGAGAAAAGAAGCCTTGTAACTGTGAGATGGCAGAACAGATACAAAAATAAAAGAAAAGGAGAGGAAAGCATTGGGAAATAGTGAATATATTCTTAATTGCGAAGGTATTTCAAAAGCTTTTGGTGGAACACAGGCACTGAAAGACGTGCAGCTTCACGTAAAAGCCGGAGAAGTACATGCGCTTCTCGGTGAAAATGGTGCCGGAAAATCGACACTGATGAAGTGCGTAATTGGTTTGATTAAGCAGGATGCCGGAACCATGGAGTTTGAAGGTAAGCCGTATCAGGTATCCGGACCGGTTGATGCGTTAAAGAGCGGTATTTCCATGATTCATCAGGAATTAAATCCGGAGCCGCATCTGACCGTAGCAGAAAGTATTTTCCTGAAGCGGGAAAGTACAAAGGGTATTTTCCTGGACAAAAAGACACAGAACAGAGAGTGTCAGGAGATACTGGATAAATTCAATGTACCGTATACAGCAACGACAAAAATGAAGGAATTGACACTTGCACAGGTACAGATGGTAGAAATTATCAAAGCCGTATCCTGTAATTCCAGACTGATCATCATGGACGAACCAACCTCTTCTCTGGATTCTACCGAAACGGACCGATTGTTTGGAGTAATCAAAGAACTGAAAGCCAAAGGAGTAGCGATCATATATATTTCTCACCGTATGGAGGAGATTTTTGAAATCTGTGACAGCGTTTCTGTTTTCCGAAATGGTACCTATGTCAATACAAGAAGCCTGGACGGTGTTACGAGAGATGAACTGATTTCCATGATGGTAGGTCGTGATGTAAAAAGCGTTTTCCCGAAAGTGGATTGTGAAATCGGTGATGTGGTATTTAAAGTGGATAAGCTTTGCGGTAAAGGCTTCCATGATATCAGCTTCGAAGTACATGCAGGAGAGATCCTTGGTATATCCGGACTGGTTGGTTCGGGAAGAAGTGAGACAATGAGAGCGATCTTCGGACTGGATCCACTGGAATCAGGTACCATGTATCTGGATGGAAAAGAAATTACCAATAAGAGCCCGCGAAGTGCAATCAAAAAAGGTATCTGTATGGTAAACGAAGACAGAAAGAATTATGGCTTATGTCTTTTGAGATCCATCAGAGAGAATATCTCTCTTCCAAATCTTCCGGAAAAGCAGAAAGGTCTGCTCATTAATCAGAAGAGAGAAAAGAAAGAGTGCGCAGAAGCGGCAAGTAAACTGACCGTAAAGGCAGCCAGCATAGAGCATAATGGATTTTCACTGAGTGGTGGAAATCAGCAGAAGGTGGTTCTGGCAAAATGGATTATGGCGAATCCAAGGGTGTTGATTCTGGATGAACCAACCAGAGGTGTGGATGTAGGGGCCAAGTCGGATATTCATACACTGATGTGCGAATTTGCAGCAAAAGGAATGGCAATCATCATGATTTCCTCTGAGCTTCCGGAGGTAATGGGTATGAGTGATCGAATATTAGTTTATCATGAAGGAACGATAAACGGAATCGTAGACAGATCAGAGATTATGGCAAATAATATCACCCAGAAAGAACTTCTGGAGATGGCATTCGCACAGAATAGATAGGAGGAAAAAGAAAATGTCAGAATCAAAGAATAAGAAATTTTATCAGACGGATGGTTTCCGTATGTTCATGGGAAAATATGGAATTGGTGTCATCCTGATATTTATGATTATTGTGATTGCAGCCTTAAAACCAAGATTTATTTATCCAAGTAATATCCTGAATGTCCTGACACAGATTTCTGTAAACTGTCTGATTGCATATGGTATGTGTCTTTGCATTACGACTGGTGGTATTGACCTTGCGGTAGGAGCACAGCTGGCATTGGTATCTGTATTATTGGGACAGTTTATTGTAGTTCGTGGCATGAATATCGGTGTATCTATTGTACTGGCAGTACTGGCAGCAACTGCATTTGGTCTTCTGAATGGATTTCTGGTAGCAAAGTTTGATATGGCAGCATTCGTTGTAACACTGGCTACACAGCTGGTCATTCGTTCCATTGCCCAGATTATTTCAAATGGACAGGGAATGTCAATGGCATCCCAGACATTCAAGAATATTTATTCTGGAAATCTGGCAGGGATTCCATATCCAATTATCTACATGATTGTTGTTTCTATTATTATGTACATTGTAATGCATTGGACAAAGTTTGGACGTTATGTATTTGCTGTAGGCGGTAATGTAAATGCAGCAGTGGCATCTGGTGTAAATGTATTCTGGACCAAAACACTTTGCTATACGATTTCCGGTCTGCTTGCAGGTATTGCAGGTGTGATCTTTACAAGTAAGACAGGATCTGCACAGTCCAATATCGGTGTTGCTTATGAAACAGATGCGGTTGCAGCCTGTGTACTTGGAGGGACCTCTTTCGCAGGTGGTATTGCCACTGCACCAGGTGTACTTCTTGGAGCAGTTATCATCGGATGTATTTACAATGGTATGAACTTCCTGAATATTGGTTCTTACTATCAGTACATGACCAAAGGTATCATCATTATTCTTGCAGTACTTGTAGATATGGCAATTAATAAAAAGAACAGATAAGAAATAAACTGGAAGTGTCCAGATTATTTATAAAATTTTTTCTTATGGAGGGAACAAAAATGAAAAAGAAAGTTGTAGCAGCACTCTTAGTATCCAGTATGGCAATGAGTATGTCAGCATTTGGTTTTACAGCATCTGCTGAAGACGCAACAGAGGCAGCAACGGAAGCTGTCGAAGAAGCAGCAGCTGGTGGAGACCTGAACGGTGACGGAAAGATTATCGTAGGATATATCTCAAAGAATACCGTAGATGTATTCCATGCTACACTGAACGGCGCAGCACAGGAAAGACTGGATGCACTGGTAGAAGACGGAACAATTGATGAGTGGACAGGTATTCTGGATGGTAACACAGACGGTGCAAAACAGTGTGACCTGGCTCAGGACTGCATTAACTATCCTTGTGATTATGTTATTATCCTGCCGGCAGAATCCACAGCATCTGACCCAGCAGTTACAGCGATGAAAGAAGCTGGTATTGGTGTAGTAGTAGTTAACTCAAAGACAGACAGCACAGATACAGAAGCTCTTGCATTTGCAGGATCTGATGACGTATATGCTGGAGAATTGATGGGTAACTATGTAATGGAACAGGTTCCGGACGGCGGCGTATTTGTTCATTGCCAGGGTATTATCGGTAACTCCGCTCAGATTCAGCGTGGTGAAGGTATTGCCAACACAATTGAAAAAGATGACAAATGGGAAAAAGCAGCAGATGTACCATGTGACTGGGATGCATCCAAAGCTGTTAATACAGTAGATGATTATCTTGCACAGTATGGTGATGACCTGAAGGCAGTGATCTGTGATAACGATGATATGTCATCCGCAGCTCAGGCTGAATGTAACGCAAAAGATCGTTCTGACATTGTCTGCATCGGTGTTGATGGAAACCAGGGACCTCTGCAGATGGTAAAAGACGGCACTCTTGGTGCAACAGTACTTCAGGATGCAGCTGGACAGGTAAATGCAGGTATCGACGCAATCGTTGCTTCTATCAAAGGCGAAAAAGTAGAGAAGAGCTACACTGTACCATTTGTACTGGTTACATCTGAAAATGTAGACGAATATCTGAACTAATATTCGGTCAGAGAATAAAAGCCGGAGTGAAAACTCTGTGACAGGAAAGCCCCCTCTGGATAAGTCCAAAGGGGGCTTTTTAAGAAAAACGAAAGTACACTGTAAAATAACAATGATCGAAAAATGGAAAGGGGAATTTATCATGAAACGTTCTGTAATTAACACAAATATCGAGTGGGCAATGGATCTCTGCAAGAGAATGAATTTTAACCTTCCAGATTTCTTCTACTGGACACCGCAGGAATGGGAAGAAAAGAAAGATAAGACAGAAAAAATGACTTCTGTTGGACTTGGATGGGATGTCACAGATTACGGCAGCGGAGATTTTGATAAAATCGGTGCAGTGCTCGGTACATTAAGAAATGGCGTGATGGGAGATATGACCCGTCCATATTGTGAAAAGATTATTGCAATGAAAGAGGGTCAGCAGCTGCCACGTCATTTCCATTATGAAAAGACAGAAGACATCATCAACAGATGCGGCGGAACTCTTTGCGTAGAAGTATGGAATTCCAGACCGGAATCAGAAGGATATACTGTAGATGAGGAGTCTGAAGTGACCGTTTACTGTGATGGGATGAAAGTAACAGTTCCGGCAGGCAGCGTGGTAAAAGTAACTCCTGGAAACAGCATTACGCTGACACCATATATTTATCATCGTTTCTATGCAGAAGGCGGGGAACTGATTGTTGGAGAAGTGTCAAAGGTAAATGATGATGCCAGGGATAATCATTTCTCAGAAGAAACACATCATACAATTGAAGAAGATGAACCGGTTCGTCATTTACTTTGCGGTGGTTATGTGATGGAGTTTTGATCGCAGCCAATAAGGTAAAAGGTGCTTATGCAGCATTGCTTACAGATATCTATTCAGCTCAGAGTGCAGGACTGAGTAATGATGGAAATAGTCAAAATAACTAAAAAAGGATGAAAACTATGTCTCGGAAAGAAAAAAAACCGGAAACACTGAAGCAGAAGCGGACAAGACAGTATGTACGGATTATGCTTGGAATGTACCTGCTTTATACAGCGTATGGACTGATAGGGGAAATACAGAAAGGAACGGGGACAGGAAATAAAGAATTTGGCATTTTAATGGCAGCACTGTTTGTGCTCGGCGGAGCGGCGCTGTGTATTAACGGTTTTATCAAAGCAATGAAAATAAGTGCCCAGGAATTAAAAGAAAAAGAAAGTGCAGAAGATGAGGAACCAGATGATGCTGATGTGGAGGAAGCTTCTGATACAGAAGAGAATGATGATACAGCAGAAATGACAGAAATAAAAGAAGAGTGAATGTGACAGCAGGAAGAGTCAGAGAAATGATGGATGCTCTTTTTCAGGTAATGCAGGATCGTAAATAAGAAAGTACTTCCCGGAACGAGAAGAAAAGGAGATGGCGGTGAAAGCAAAAGTATTGAATTTTGGATCCCTGAATATGGATCATGTATATAAAGTAAAGCATTTTGTTATGCCGGGGGAAACATTATCTTCCGAGAATCTGCAGCTTTTTTGCGGAGGAAAGGGGCTGAATCAGTCTATTGCCCTTGCCAGGGCAGGAGCCAATGTATACCATGCCGGAGCAATTGGAGAAGATGGGATGGTTTTGAAGAAACAGCTGGAAGAGGACGGAGTGGATATCAGTTATCTGAAGATAAGAGAATCGGTGGGAACCGGACATGCCATTATACAGGTAGATGAAAAAGGACAGAACTGTATCTTACTCTACGGAGGTGCCAATCAGAGCATCACAAAAGAACAGGTAGATGATACGTTAAAGAATTTTCAGGCAGGGGATTATCTTCTGCTGCAAAATGAAATAAATGAGCTTGCATATATTATGGAACAGGCTGGCAGGATTGGAATGAAAATTTTCCTGAATCCGTCGCCATGTAATGAGATTATAGACAGTCTGCCACTGGATCTGGTGGATACTTTTCTGCTGAACGAGATAGAAGGAGAGCAGATCAGTGGAGAAAAAGAGAAGATCTTGGATGCCATGTTCGAACGCTATCCGAATGCACATATTATTCTGACCCTTGGAAGTGAAGGCGCGGTGTATGGCTGGAAAGGACGGCAGATCTTTCAGAAAGCAGAAAAGGTGACTGCAGTCGATACTACAGCTGCCGGTGACACCTTTACAGGATATTATCTGGCAGCAGTCAGTGCAGGAAAAGAAGCGGCAGAGGCATTGCAGCTGGCGTCCAGGGCAGCTGCAATCGCAGTGACCAGACAGGGAGCGGTACCATCGATCCCATATCAGAGAGAGCTTTTGTAAAGCCCTCGGACTGAGTGAAAACGCTCCGAGAAGATGTGGGGTGATTCTGAGGAGAACAGGTCAGCTTACGCTGACCAGAATCACGTACCAGGTCTCATATGCGTTCGACTTGAAAAAAACAGGCAAGGAGATGGATTATGAATTATTTAATGGGCATTGATCTTGGAACATCCAGCACCAAAACACTCATTATTGACGAGCTTGGCAGAACAGTCGGGATCGGAAATGCCAGTTATGGATTACAGATTCCGCAAATCTCTTATGCGGAGCAGGATCCGGAAGAGTGGTGGCAGGCAGTAAAAAAATCAATTGCGGAAGCATTGAAAAAAGCAGATATTCAGAGTAAAGAGATCCGGGGAATCGGATTTTCCGGGCAGATGCATGGAATGGTGGCACTGGATGAGCAGAAAAAGCTGGTTTGCCCGGCGATCATTCATCTGGATCAGAGAAGCGGTGCAGAGTTAGAGGAAATGCGTTCACTGGCCGGAAATCTGATGCGGGAAGAGCTGTTAAATCGACCGAGTGCAGGAATGCTGATCAGTACGATTTACTGGATGAAAAAACATCAACCGGAACAATATGACAGAATCAGATATGTGATGTCTCCCAAAGACTATATTGCATTTCGACTTTGCGGTGAGATCGGTACAGAATATACAGATGCAGCAGCTACACTGGCGTTTTCTGTTAAGAATCGCAGATGGTGCAGCGAGTGGTTCCGCTGTCTTGGAATCAAAGAGGACATCTGGGCGTCGGTGCATAACAGTTATGATATTATGGGAAAAGTAACGAAAGAGGCGGCAGAAGAAACTGGATTATCCACAGAAACCAGTGTGGTCTGTGGAGCGGGTGACAGTCTGGCTGCGCTTACCGGAAACGGTGTAATCGAAAGCGGCATCATGGCATGCAACATCGGCACCTCTTCCCAGCTGGCAGTCGTAGTGGACAAACCTATTTTCGATTCTGAGATGAGAGTGCAGACCTGGTGCCATACAGTGCCAGAGCGTTGGGTAGTGCAGTGTGGTACTTTAAATGGTGGAAGTGCGTTAAGCTGGCTGAGAAATCATATTCTGAAAAGTGACCGGCCTTTTGCAGAACTGGATGCTGAAGCGGGAAAGACGGATGCCGGTGCAGACGGTCTGTATTTCCTCCCATATCTTGCAGGAGAGCGTACACCGTATAATGAGCCAAATGCCAGAGGCGTATATTTTGGACTGAGTATGATGCATGAACAGGGGCATATGGTACGCGCGACAATGGAAGGAATTTTATTTAATCTGAAAGAGTGTCTGGGTATTCTGGATGAAATGAAGGTAGATCGTTCCAGACTGATTGCATCGGGAGGAGCTGCCAGAGGTGTCACCTGGAAACAGATTCAGGCAGATATTCTGGATATGCCGGTACATACGACAGAAATAAAAGAAGAAGCCTGCCATGGGGCAGCCATTCTTGCAGGTGTAGGGGTCGGGCTGTATGCGAATATAAAAGAAGCGTGTGAGAGAACCATACGGATGAGTACAGCAGTTGTTGAACCGATTCCTGAGCATGTAAAAATCTACAATGAAAAACAACAGATTTTCCACGATCTATACTTCAGAGTAAAAGATCTGTACCAGTAGCTGCCATGAGAGATGGAAGCTTCGGGGTAAAAAAATTAATACGATGATGATAATGGGACGAACAATTTTCGTCCCGTTTTTCATGACCATACCACTGTCTATGTAATGTCCGGCAAGAAAAGTAAGCGGGCAGATAATCAAAAATGGAATGAAATCATGGCTGGATATCGTCCTTATATCAGAGTATGTAAAAATATAATCGTTTCTTTCAGCAGTTCTTTTGTCTGGACACTGCTGGTGTCTCGCTCAAAGTCATGTTGACTGCTGGAGGCAATAAAACGCTTTGCGTGATATTTTTCCGTCAGCTTCTGGAATTCTGCAAACGGCACATCGGTATCTTCGGTGCTATGTGCGCAGAGAATAGTATAATAAAAAGTATTTTTCCCGATCATGGTAGAAAAGAAACTTCTATCTTCCAGAAAACCATATCCATAATGAGAGAGGACACCGACAGGTGCCTTTTTTAATACAGGCATGTCATTTGGCATGGGAAAATTATGCTTTTCCATGCTGGCAGCAGCCGGAAAGGCCAGATAAGCGCCACTGGAACGCCACAGGAGCACGTAAGGCAGGGAATCAGCCCCCGGCGCAGTTATCTGGAACAGATTTGGCTCAGTCAGATAGAAATTTACAGAATCTGCCCTTTATCGAAATCGTATTCATAGTATACATAATCTAAACTCCTCGTGTTAAGTCCATTATTGTTCCCATTGGATCTTAGCATAACAGGAGATTCATTTCAATCATGCATCACAGATATTCAAAAATTAATTTAAAAATCTATTGAAAAACAGCATATTTCTTGCCATAATAGAGATAGTAAAAAGTGGCTGACCACAACAGGAGGAATTTTCATGTTAAAGACAATTGTGAAAAAAGGCAGTTATCATGATTCCGTTGTTCTGATGCTTTTGACCAACCAGATTTCCGCACTGGAAGGCGTAAAAAAAGCATCCATCATGATGGCAACACCGGCAAATAAAGATATTTTTAAACAGAGCGGACTGGATACGCAGGAATTGATGGAAGCAACTGCCAATGATATGGTAGTAGTAGCTGATGTAGAAGATGAGAGTCTCCTGGATCAGATTATGGAAACGGCAGAAGAATTTTTCAAAAAACAGTCAACGGTCAGCGCAGGAAAAAAAGAAGAAAGTGTGAAGTCCTGGGATAAGGCTCTGGAGAAGCTTCCGGATGCCAATCTGGCAGTGATTTCTATTCCTGGTATGTATGCTGCACTGGAAGCAGACCGAGCCCTGGATGAAGGCATGAATGTATTCATGTTCAGTGACAACGTGACACTGGAAGAGGAAGTAGCATTGAAGAAAAAGGCCCATGAGAAAGGACTTTCTGTTATGGGACCAGACTGCGGTACCGGAATCATTCAGAGTGTGCCGATTGCATTTACCAACAAAGTAGCACCAGGTTCTATCGGTATCATCGGAGCATCCGGAACCGGTATTCAGGAACTGACCACGATCATTGACCGTCTGGGCGAAGGTGTGAATAATGCTATCGGAACTGGCGGAAGAGACTTATCTACAGCAGTAGGCGGTATCACGATGATGGATATGATCGATGCCATGGAAAAGGATGATACCGTAAAGGTACTGATCGTTATCTCCAAGCCACCAGCAAAAGAAGTCAGAGAAAAGATCTCAGATCGTCTGAGCAATTTCAGCAAACCAGTGATCACCCTGTTCCTGGGTGAAAAACCAGAATACCACGAAGAGAACTTTTATCATACGTATACACTGGATGAGACTGCCCGTCTGGCAGTCAGCCTGGTGAGAGGCGAAGAGATCCCGGAGGCCACAGCAGATGTGGACAGTTCCGAATTCTACAAGGCAGAGGACAAGAAAACCATCAAGGCATATTATTCTGGAGGAACACTGGCCAATGAGGCTGCGATGCTGATCAAGGATGCCATGAACTGTGAGATTCCACCGGAAGATATCGAGGGATATATGCTGCAGTTAAATGGCAATGTTGTCATTGACCTGGGAGATGATGCTTATACCAAGGGAAAACCACATCCGATGATTGACCCGGCAAAACGTATCGAGTGTATGCAGGAAGCGGTAGACGATGAAAGCACCGGAGCTATTTTATTTGATATCATGCTGGGCTATGGCTCTCATGAAGATATGGCAGGAGCGCTGATCCCGACGATTGAAGAGTTGAAGAAAAAGGCGGAAGATGCAGAAAGAAAGGTCTTCTTTGTAGCGACCGTATGCGGAACCAGAAAAGACTTCCAGGGCTATGATGAGGCTGTGAAGAAGTTAAAAGACGCCGGCGTGATTGTCTGCGAGAACAATAAACTGGCAGTTCGTACCGCCATTCAGGCTGTTGGTCTGGACTTTGAAGAACCGGTGAAAGAGATTCGCACAAAGAAAACAGCTGTTGTAGAGAAAACAGAGCCATCCGAGAAACTGATGCAGCTGCTTTCCCAGAAGCCGAAGATTATCAACATTGGGCTGAAGAGTTTTGCAGAGGTAGCAGAAGACTTTGGCTGTGAAGTAGTGCAGTATGACTGGATGCCGCCAGCCGGAGGAGATGTGCGTCTGATCAAGACTCTGAATTTCCTGAGAAACTACGAAGGTATTGACGAAGCCAACAAGCGTGTCATTGCCAAAGTAGTAGCCAGCCAGCCGGTAATCAAACATGTAAAACGTGCCAAAGAAGTGATTCCGCAGATCGCAGAAGGAAAAGTGATCCTTCATGCAGGTCCGCCAATCGAATACAAAAATATGCCGGATCCGGTACAGGGATCCTGCGTGGGCGCTGTTCTTTTTGAAGAATGGGCGGAGAATGAAGCAGATGCCAGAGCACTTCTGGAATCCGGGGAAGTGAAGTTCATTCCATGCCATCACTGCAATGCAGTAGGTCCGATGGGGGGCATCACCTCTGCCAATATGCCGGTATTTGTAGTAAAGAATGAGACGGACGGCAATGAAGCTTACTGTACGATGAATGAAGGTATCGGAAAAGTATTGAGATTTGGTGCTTATTCAGAAGAAGTAGTCAATCGTCTGCGCTGGATGAGAGATGTCCTTGGACCGACACTGGATCGTGCGATTACAGAGCTGGGCGGTTTAAGTGTCAATCCTCTGGTTGCAAAAGCAGTGGCTATGGGAGATGAATTTCATCAGAGAAACATTGCCGCATCTTTGGCCTTTATGAAAGAGGTCGCACCAATCATCACCAGACTGGATCTGTCCGAAAAAGACCGCTATGATGTGATCAAGTTCCTGGCAGATACAGATCAGTTCTTCCTGAACATTATGATGGCAACTGCAAAATCTGTCATGGATGGTGCACGTACCATCACAGATGGAACCATCGTCACAGCTATGTGCCGTAACGGTGTAGAATTCGGTATCCGTATTGCCGGTATGGGAGATGAATGGTTCACAGGCCCTGTCAATACCCCGAAGGGGCTGTATTTTACCGGATATGACGAAGAAGATGGATGCCCGGATATGGGTGACAGCGCTATCACAGAGACCTTCGGTGTAGGTGGTATGGCGATGATCGCTGCACCGGCCGTTACCCGGTTCGTAGGAGCTGGTGGATACGAAGATGCTCTTCGTGTCAGCAATGAGATGGCAGAGATTACCATTGACCATAATCCGAACTTTATCATTCCGACCTGGAATTTCCAGGGAACCTGCCTGGGTATTGATGCCAGACTGGTTGTGGAAAAAGGCATTACTCCGGTGATCAATACCGGTATCGCTCACAAGATCGCAGGCTACGGACAGGTAGGGGCCGGAACGGTTCATCCGCCAATGGAATGCTTTGAAAAAGCAATTCTGGCATATGCAAAGAAGCTGGGGTTTGAAGCGTAAAAGTACTGGTGTGAAACAATGAAAAAGAAAAAAGTAGTGATTGCTCTGGGCGGAAACGCCCTGGGCAAAAATGTGGAAGAGCAGAAAGAAGCAGTAGCAAAGACTGCAAAAGTAATTGTAGATCTGGCCTCTCAGGGACTTGATATTATCATTACCCACGGAAACGGACCACAGGTTGGCATGATACAGGATGCCATGGACAGTCTGGTGGTGCAGCACGAAAATTATAAACAGGTGCCTTTACCGACCTGCGTGGCCATGAGCCAGGGATACATTGGCATCGATTTGCAGAATGCCATTAAATATGAATTATACAGTCGTGGAATTGACGGAAAGGTATCTACCATTCTGTCACAGGTAGAAGTAGACGAGCAGGATCCTGCATTTCAGAATCCAACCAAACCGATTGGCCGTTTCCTGACCGAAGAAGAAGCCAGGAAAAATATGGCTCATGGTATTGCCTGTATGGAAGATGCGGGCAGGGGTTACCGCATTGTGGTGCCATCCCCGATGCCAAAACGGATCCGGGAGCTGGAGACGATCCGGACGCTGGTACAGGCAGGACATATCGTTATCACCTGTGGTGGCGGAGGAATTCCGGTGGTATCCAGAAAGGGCCGTCTGGAGGGCGTCAATGCAGTCATTGATAAAGACAATGCCAGCAGTCTGCTGGCAGAGAAGCTGGATGCGGACTATCTGGTCATTCTGACAGCAGTGGAAAAGGTGGCCATTCATTTTGGCCAACCAGACCAGCAGTGGCTTTCTGATCTGACGGTAGAGCAGGCAGAAAAATATATGGCGCAGGGCGAATTTGCCAAAGGCTCTATGCTTCCAAAGATCGAGGCGGCGGTACGCTTTGCCAGGTCCGGGGAAGGAAGAAGTACTCTGATTACTCTGCTGGATAAAGCAGCAGAGGGAATTGCAGGAAAAACAGGAACCATGATACATTCCTGATGGATTTGGAAAAGAAAAAGACTCCGGGGTTTTGCAGCAAAGGCAGAGCTCCGGAGCATTTTTGCAAAAGTAAAGGAGAGATTATGAACATACCGGTAACACCATTTATGTGGTTGATGGCATTTTTGCCGATCATTGTTTTGCTGATTTTGATGTTAAAGTTCAAGTGGGGAGCCACAGAAGCGGCCCCGCTGGGACTAATGATTGCGATTGTAACAGGATTTTGCTTTTATAAAGCAGATGTGCGTCTCCTGGCAGCAGAGAGCGCAAAAGGCTTCTGGAGTGCGCTGGTGATCCTGATTATTATATGGACTGCCGTTTTGCTGTACCAGGTGGGAAATGAAGCCAATGCCTATCAGGTAATTCGGAACGGACTGAAGAAGTTTCTGCCAAATGAACTGCTTCTGGTGCTGGCAATTGGATATGTATTTACCAGCTTTTTACAGGGAATCACCGGATTTGGTGTTCCAGATGCGGTAGGTGCGCCTCTGCTGATCGGAATAGGAGTCAATCCGCTGTGGGCCGTAGTCCTTCCTCTGTTTGGAGAGTCCTGGGGAAATACCTACGGAACACTGGCGGCAGCATGGGATGCCCTTGCCATGTCAGCGGGCCTGACACAGGGGACTGGTGCCTACCTGATGACGGCGTTTTGGACAGCCGCTTTTATCTGGTTCTGGAATGCAGTCAGCGGATTTGCAGTCTGCTGGTTCTATGGAAAAGGCAAAGCCATCAAAAAAGGCTTTCCGGCTATTTTACTACTGTCTGCTATTCAGGGCGGTGGAGAACTTCTTCTCAGTCAGATCAATACCACACTGTCCTGTTTTGTGCCGGCCTGCGTCTCACTGATTGCGATTTTATTTTTGGGACGGACCAGATTTTACGGAGAAGAATGGTGTGTAGAAGACAGTCCGATTATGAACCGTCAGCATACAGAAAAAGAAAACAGCCAGGAATCCACAGATATGACGCTGTTACAGGCATTTGTACCATATATTCTGCTGTCCGTGATTACGCTTGCAGTACTGCTGATTAAGCCATTGAACAATGTTTTGAATCAGGTGGCACTGGGGCTGCCGTTCCCGGAGACCGTCACCGGTTATGGAAGAGTGAACGCGGCATCTGACTGTTATTCACCGATCCGGCCATTCACCCATGCAGGCATGTTCCTGTTTTTATCCGCAGTGATTGGTCTGGTATACTACCGAAAAAAAGGCTGGATCAAAAAAGGCGGCGTGAAAAAAGTATTTGTAAATGCTATTTCTATGACTATGCCGTCCGGCATTTCCGTCATTGGTCTGGTTATGATGTCAAAGGTTATGGACGGCACGGGACAGACCATTGTACTGGCCAACGGAATTGCCAATGTACTGGGAAGAGTGTACGTACTGCTGGCACCGTTTATAGGCCTTCTGGGAACCTTTATGACAGGAAGCAATATGAGTTCCAATATTCTGTTCGGCGGCTTCCAGGCCACCACGGCAAATCTGCTGAATGTAAATGCATCGGTAGTGCTGGGTGCCCAGTCAGCCGGAGGCGCAGTGGGAAGTACGATTGCACCGAGTAAAATCATTTTGGGAACTACGACAGCTAATATTCTTGGACAGGAAGGCGAAGTCATCAAAAAGATCATGCCAATTACATTGACGGGTACTGCGATTATCGGTATAATAGGGTACCTGCTTACGATTATTTAGGGGGGAAACTATGGAACAAAATGGATTTTTTCAGACAAAAGCAGGACGTCTGACCATTGCATTTTTGGTGATTGCAGTGGCATTCGTACTGATTGTAGCAGGACTGCAGTCCGATGGAAACGGACTGTGCACGGTGGGATTCCTGATGATTGTGGCAGCTATGTTATATTCACCGGTGAAAGTGTATCTGATTGACCGGATGTATAGAAAATAGAGAGGGTAACTGTTCAGAGCCTGTGATATCTGAGAAGGCACTGAACGGATGTGAAAGAGAGTATATGGAATCGACAAATTTAAATTCGAGCCACAAAAAAGATAATCTGAGATATCTGAGACGGTATCTTGGACTGACACAGAAGGAATTTATAGAGCGTTTTTTAAGTGAACCGGACGGAACACCGAAGATGAGCATTGCCACTTATTCTAATCTGGAATCTAGAGGGGGCGTAAGGCTCAATGACGTGGTACTGATGGTGGCAGATCAGTTATCTGCTAATTCTATGATTTTTTCCATGGAATCCACAGAGTTTGCAGAGAAGATCGATATGCTTCTGCCGAGTCAGGAGCGTACCAGACAGATTCAGGAAAACGGCATGCGAAAAGGAAATATTAACCAGCTCCTGTATCGTCTGACCATGTATTTTGCAGATCAGATCTTTGATCATAAGCTGAAAAAAGGAGATCAGATTGAATCTGACCGTGTGCTTGCGGTGAAGCTGGGCGTGGGGCGTTCAGCGATCCGGGAGGCTTTAAAGGTGCTGGATGTGCTGGGGATGATCGATATCCGTCCGGGACAGGGGACTTATATCAGCAACGATGAGACGAACTTTTTTATTATCCCATTATCCTGGTCCCTGTTTTTGAACGGCAAACAGGTGGAGAACATCCTGACGGTGCGAAATCTCCTGGAAGTAAAGGCGGCGGAGCTGGCGGCAGAGTGCACGGATGCAGAAGCATTGGAAAACTTAAAAGCGGTAGATGCGAAGATGAACCGTGCCTACGCAGAACAGGATTACAAGGCATTTCTGGAGACAGACCTGGAGTTCCATCAGGGGATTGCCAGATGTTCCCAGAATACAGTGATTCTGAGCATGATGCAGACCATCAGCAGCCTGATGAAGCATGTCAGCGGAAGCGGTATGGTCAATGCACAGCAGCTGAAGGAAAGTGAAGAAGAACACAGTCAGATCTATGACTGCATTCTGCAGCATGACGGGAAGGGTGCAGCGGAGGCCATGCAGTATCATCTGGAAAGAGCAGCGAGAAGATATAATTATCGGTAAGAGAAAATGGTTGCCGGGCACGGAAGAGTGGACGGCAACAAATTTTATCCAGAGCGTTATAGAACGTGAAAGGACATGAACGAAACGGGAGAAGAGACAGAATACGGAGGAATTTGCTATGATGAAAAGAAACATATATGCAGTAACAGCGGCGTTCTGCCTCTTCAGTGCAGTGCTGGGAAGCAGTGCGCTGGCGGCAGGTGCAGGAGCAAAGCAGCTGATCGGAATCGGAAGCGGCAGTGATTCTGCGACAGAGCCAGATAAGACCAGAGCAGACGAGGATACTTCAAAGATATCTGGAGATACAGAAAAGAGTACAGAGTCCGTGACTGAGAAGCAGAACGGCTGGAAAGTGGCTATTGATCCGGGACATCAGGGAAGCTGGGTGGATATGAGTGCTCAGGAACCATCGGCACCGGGATCATCCGAGACGAAGGCGAAGGCCACGACCGGAACCACGGGAAAGTTCAGCGGTCTAAATGAATATGAATTAAATCTGCAGGTATCTCTTTTATTAAGAGATGAGTTAGAGGATCGCGGTTATGAAGTAGTAATGACCAGAGAAGACCACGATACAGCCATCAGCAACAAGGAGCGGGCAGAACTGGCAGCAGCGGAAGGCGCCGATATTTTGGTCCGGATTCATGCTAACGGAAGTGAGGATACTTCTGTGAACGGGGCGCTGGCCATGGTGCCGTCCCAGAGTAATCCTTATGTGGGCTATATGTATGATGAATGTTATGAACTGGGAGAAGATATCTTAAAGGCCTATTGTGAAAGTACAGGGATTGCAGATGACGGAGTGCAGTATTACGATAATATGTCTGGTATCAACTGGAGCACCATACCGGTTACCATTCTGGAGATGGGATTTATGAGCAATCAAAATGATGACCTGTTAATGGCAGATGAGAACTTTCAGCCAGTGATGGCAGAGGGAATTGCCAACGGGATAGATGATTATTTTGAAGATAAAATTCCGGTGAAGAAGACGGAAGAACAGATCGAGAAAGAATCAGATACGAAGACTGGCAGTGTGACAGAGACGGCATCATCAGTAGATATGAACAGAATCGAAAACGAACTGGCAGAGGATCTGGCAGTCCGTGCCGGAGCCGGAGAGACCTGGTCGGCAGCAGTCGTGAATCTGGATACAGAAGACAGCTGCACGGTGAACAATCAGTCCATGCAGGCGGCCAGTCTGATTAAGCTGTTTATTATGGGTGCGGTATATGACCGGTACGACAGCCTGACAGTAACTTACAGTGAGGATCAGATAAAAAGTCTCTTATCTGATATGATTACCGTCAGTGACAACACGGCAGCCAATACCCTGACGAACTATCTGGGAGACGGGGACGATGCTACAGGCCGTGGGGCAGTGAATGAATACTGTGCGTCCAACAATTATGAGAGCACTGCCATGGGGCGGATGCTGCTGGCTCCCGCTGACAAAGGAGACAATCTGACTTCGGTCAGTGACTGTGCAGAATTCCTGCGGAAAGTATACAAGAACGAAATCCCTCATGCAGAGGAGATGCTGGACTTTTTGAAAAATCAGCAGCGTACCCACAAGATCCCGGCAGGACTGCCGGAGGGGGTGGAAAGTGCCAATAAAACGGGCGAACTGGATACGGTAGAGAATGATGCGGCGATTGTATTTGCAGATACACCTTATATTCTATGTATTATGTCAGAGAATCTGTCTGATGCGGGAGCGGCGCAGAATAACATTGCAGGAATCTCTTCGGATATATATAATCTGATTGAAGGATAATAATGGAGCAGATATCTGTTTCATGCAAAAATGAGCGCCAATGGAATGTACAGTAAAGATACTGTATGGAGTAATATAGGAAAGAGGGAAATTATGAAAAATTTACTGAGTGGATTTATTGGAAAGAAGAACTTCTGGCCAAGACTTTTCATTGCTTTGCTGGCTGTTCTGAGTATGGGTGTGACATTATCTTTTCTGATACAGGTAAATCTGGGAACTGACCCATGTACGCTGCTGAACCGTGCCCTTTCTGCAAAACTGCATATTAGTCTTGGAAATTGTCAGGCGTTGATGAATATCATTCTGCTGATAATTGTCATGATATTTGGAGCAAGAAATTTTGGTTTTGGCTCTTTATTTAATATGTTTCTGATTGGTTACACCATAGATTTTTGTACCTGGCTGTGGAACCGCATTCTTCCGATGGAGATGTTGCAGCTGTGGAGCGTGCGGATCGCGGTACTGATTCCGTCAATGATTCTGTTTGTGTTATCTGCTGCTCTTTATATGGATGTGGATATGGGAACGGCACCGTATGATGCCATTCCGTATCTGATTGCTGCAAGGGTTCCGGGGATATCCTTTCGGACAATTCGCATGTGCTTTGACCTGACGGTTACTCTGACTGGATGGATACTCGGAGAGCTGCCAGGCGTTGTAACAGCACTGATGGTGGTAATGATAGGACCTGTCATCAGCTGGTTTGGCAGATGGCTGACAAAGCACTTCGAACTGTTCCGGGATTTATAAGCCAATGGACGAAAGACCTTAGAATGATCTGAGGTCTTTTTCTTTGCTGCGAAGACAGGATATGTTATCATAGGATCAAAACAAAAAAGGGAGAAGAACAATGCCGGATATTAACAGAGAAGATATGCTGGAGCTGACCAGACGAATGACCGTGAAGCGCAGCTGCTTTCACAGAATAGCAGGTGCTTATCTGGATGCAGATGGATTTCTTGACGGTACCTTCAATATTCATTTTCAGAAGCTGTCATTGCCAGATCAGGAAAAGAACCTGAAGATTGCCAAAGCAATTCCTTTTTCAGAGACAAACGAAGAATTAAAATTATACCATTTTTCAGAAGAAGCAAAAAAGCCGGGGAATATCTGGAGTGTGCTGATGGAGCTGCGTAACTGTGAATTAAAAAACGATGCTCTGCTGGAATCCTTTTATGAATTCGTGGCAGATCAGTATTCCTCATCTGGGGATTATGCTATCTATATGTTTTATGGAAGCTATGATGTGCCGGTAAAGGCAAAGGACAAGGAAAGCCTGTGGGATTCAGAGGAAGTGTACAATTTTCTGATCTGTGCCATTTGTCCGGTATCAGGAGACTACGAACCTGGCGAGGCCAGATGTGGCTTTCTGTTCCCGGCGTTCACCGATCACAGCAGCGATCTGTATGGTATAGATGTGTTTCAGGCAAAATAGCAAAAAAATATCCGGGGACTGTAAAAGTCACCCGGATTTTTGCATCTTATGCGTTTTTGTATACCTGAAGTGCTGCAGCAACTGCCTCGCCGGCCGGTACTTTTACACCGTTGTCGATCAGGACTGCTTCGATAGCGCCTAAGGTGAAGAGAATGTTTCTCTTCTGGCTTGAATAACCCATGTTACCGATACGGATGATCTTGCCATCCAGAGGTCCGAAGGAAGTAGCCATCTCGATACCGAAGTCACGCAGAGCCTGTCCACGAAGAGTAGGTCCATCGATACCTTCTGGGATGCAGATAGCAGTTACACATGGCATTTTGTGCTTCAGATCACCGAAGATCTTCAGTCCCATAGCCTGCAGACCGGCACACAGAGCCTTGTCATTCAGAGCGTGACGTGCGAAACGTTCCTGCAGACCTTCCAGCATAATGCAGCGAAGTGCTTCATGTACAGCGTACTGCATGGAAGTTGCTTCTGTATGATGGTTCAGATGACGTGGGCTCCAGTAATCTTCCAGCTGAGCGATATCCAGGTAGTTACTTGGAATCTGTGGAAGAGTACCATCGATATCACTGCTGGTACGGATACCCTTTTCTACTTTCTTTCTTTCGTTTACGATCTTGGAGATTTTGTCATTGTATGTGATCAGTGCAGATCCGGATGGTGCGGAGATACATTTCTGAGTGCCTGCGATACATCCGTCGATGCCCCATTTGTCAACCGGGATATCCACACCACCCATGGTAGCAACGGTATCGACGATCAGCAGAGCATCATATTTCTTACAGATTTTTCCAAGCTCTTCCATTGGCTGCATCATGGAAGTAGATGTTTCACCATGGATGCAGGCTACTGCTTTGTAGCCACCCTTCTTTAATTCTTCTTCGATTTCTTCCGGATCAAATACAGTTCCCCATTCTCTTTCCAGAAGTGTGATATCAGCGCCACATCTTTCCAGAATCTCGCTGAGCAGATATCCAAAACGTCCAAATGCAGGGATCAGCACCTTGTCACCAGGGCAGATGGCACCGGTCAGAACTGCTTCCAGACCACCACGGGAAGTAGTATCTACGCAGTAAGTCTGTTTGTTCTCTGTCTGGAACAGGATACGTGCCATTTCCTGAGTCTCAGCCATCAGATCAGTGAATTCAGGATCAAACTGACCAAGAATGTGAGAGGACATAGCCTTTAATACACGAGGATCTGCTTCAACAGGACCTGGTGTCATCAGTGTACGTGGAGATGGATTGATTTCTTTGAAAGTCTTCATAATAGTACTCCTTTATTTTATTACCCAATGTATAGTGCTCAAATTTGTTCTGTGGATAGTATATACTGATCCTATTTGAATTTCAATATAAAATCATGAAAAAACTTAAAAATTATGAATGATAATAATGAAAAATACAGATAATAAAGGCATTTGGAGAAAAATCAAAAATAAAAAATGAAAATTAAAACCGGTTGACCACAAACAGGATTTTCAAGAGAATGCGGGAAAGTTCGTGTAATTCAGCTTGCACCATATTTCAGAATGGGATATACTAGACTCAAGTATGCAAATTAAAGGAGTATGGAGATATGGACTTGATTACAGTAAGAGAAATCTATAGAAATAGAGAACAGTACCTGAATCAGGAAG